>DAORUQ010000044.1:0-18401 GCA_035433265.1 Pseudomonadales bacterium
TTGCTGCCATCCGGATCGATGCCCGGTCGGCGTTTGATCAAAGTGTTGTCAATCAGGAGACTAGCAATAAATTGATGACAAACAACTTTAAGTTCGGGGCATAAGGGGAAAATTCACGTTCGGGGGCGAAAGGCGCTCCATGCGGCGAGCGTCGCGATGACCGCGAAGGCCAGCAGCGTCCAGCCGGGTATGGCAACGCCGAGGAAAGCCCAATCCACCTCCGCGCAGTTGCCGTCACCGCGCAGCAGCAGCAGCAGGGCATCCTTCAGGGGAAAGGCGTCGAACATGTAGGCCAGGTCCGGCCCGCAGGCGGGCGCCTGCCCCGGGGGCAGGCTCTGCAGCCAGAGATGGCGCAACGAAAAGCCGCCGCCGACGAGGCACCACAGCGTCACCAGTGAACCGTAGACGCGGATGCCGGCGCGACGCGGGCCGTGCAGCGCCGCCACCAGCGCGGTGAGCCCCGCCAGCGTGATGAATATGCGCTGCGTCATGCACAGCGGGCACGGTTCGAGGCCTTCGGCATACTGCAGCCAGTAACCGAAGCCCATCATCAGGGCGGTGGCGATGAAGATTCCCAGGAAGACCTGGCGGGACCTGATCCAGGCGGGCAACATCCGATTCTCGACTCCATGAACGCGTGACGGGCAGTCACGCTATGTGAAGCGTCGGCGACGGTCAATCGCCGCGACGCCATCGTGTATCCTTTGTCGCTCAACCGCCGGGGATAACCGCATGTCGATCGCGCGCCGCGCCTGCCTGATGCTCCTGTGCCTGCTGCCACTGATGGCGCAGGCGAAATCCGCGGAGAAAGCCGAGGAAGGCGGACCGGATTTCGAGTACATCGAGATGCAGCCTGCCTTCGTGGTCAATTTCGGCACCTCCGGTCGCATCGGCTACCTCAAGACCGAGGTGTCGCTGCGCGTCGGCGCGGAGGCCGTCGCCGCGGTCGAGCTGCACATGCCCGCGCTGCGCCACGAGCTCATCATGCTGCTCAGCGGGCAGAGCGCCGAAGCGCTGGCCGCGCCGGAGCAGCGCGAGGCGCTGCGGCTTGCAGCACTGGAAGCCGTGCGCAGGGTGATCGCGGCGGCGGCGGCCGGCGACGCCGCGCCCGCGCAGTCCGGCGTGAAGGACCTGCTGTTCACCTCGTTCATCCTGCAGCGCTGAGAGGCGCCGCCTCAGAGCCTGTGAATCTTTCGACGGCCGTCGCGAGACCGTCGATTTGCGAGCGAGCCAAGGCGCGCTGCGCGAAAACAAGGGAATTTGGTGAACCAAATGACCGCCGTTTTCGCGCAGCGCAACGCAGGCGCAGCCGCAAAGCGGCGGTCGCAGCAGGCGGGCGAAAGATTCACCGGCTCTCAGCCCCTGAACTCGGGCGCGCCGGCCATCTCGACCAGCTGCGGATAGAACGCGAGGAAGGACTCCTCGAACTCCCCTATCCGCGACCACGCCACGGCGGTGGCGGCACGCATCGCCTGCGGCTGGCGCAGCACTTCCCCCAGGCGCTCCAGCGTGCCCTCCAGCACCTCGACCTCGCCATAGCGGCAGAGCAGGTCGTGCTCGACGATGCGACGCGCCTGGCGCGCCGCCGGTGGCGGCAACGCCGCCGCGTGCCGCTCGAGGATGATGCAGACGCGCGTGCTGAACTCGCGCAGCGCCGGGGCATGGAAACGCTCCCAGTGCCGCGTGAGCAGGTAATCGAAGAAGAGGTCGATGACCACGCCGGCGAGGCGGCGCTCGCCGGGGCCGAAATGCACCCGCAGCGCGCGCAGGCGCTCATGGCCGTCGGTGAATGCATCGACGCGCCGGTGCAGCCTGACGCCGCGCTCCAGCGCCTGTGGCAACGCGCCGGTGAGCGGCCCCTTCACGTAATCACCGAGCAGCGCGCCCACGACCAGGTGCTCGCATTCACCCGCGAGGTGGAAATGCGCGAGGTGGTTCACGCGCAGGACCTACTGCGCGTAATAGTTCGCGAGGTAGGTTTCGAAGGGTATCGTGTCGGCCCGCTCGATGGCGCGCTGCGCGTCCAGCGACTCCACCGCCAGGCGCTCGAATTGCGCGCGCGAGACATCGTCGAGCGGGCGCGCCAGGAAGTGCTCGCGGTGGAGCCGCGACTGCGCCATCGCGAAGCGGAAGAAGGAGCCCTCGCCCGCGCGCAGCGCCTCGAGTACCCGCGCCGAGGGCGTCAGCCCGGACTGCTCGAGCTTCAGACGCTGCGCGGCGATGCTGTCGCGGTATTCGACGCCGTTGCGCGCGCGGTCGAGCAGCACGCCGATCGCCGCGATGTCTTCGAGCATGCGCAGTCCGAGTTGCCGCAGTTCCACGCTCGCACCGTCCGCCTGCGCCAGGTGCAGCCCCGGCTCGCGACCGCGGTTCACCACGGTCAGCAGGTTCTCGCGCGCGAGCCGGCGCGCCGGCGCGTCCGAGGCCGGGCTCTGGTGCAGCAGGCAGAACAGCAGGAAGGCATCGAGGAAGCGCGCAGTGGGGCGCGCGATGCCGATCGGCTCGAAAGGGTCGAGGTCCAGGCAGCGCACCTCGATGTACTCCACGCCCCGTTCCTGCAGCGCGCGACGCGGCGACTCGCCGCTGCGCGTGACCCGCTTCGGACGGATCGTGGCGTAGAACTCGTTCTCGATCTGCAGCAGGCTCGCGCTGAGCTGCCGCCACTGGTCGCCGTCGCGCACGCCGAGGCGCTGGTAGTCGGGATGCGCCTCGGTGATCGCGCGCTGCAGCGCGCCGACGTAATCACCCAGGCTGTTGTAGGGAATATCGATGCTGCGTTGCGCGTTGCTCTGGTAGCCGAGGTCGCCCATGCGCAGCGACGTGCCCCAGGGCGCGTGCAGCGTGCCGGCGCCGAGCGGCTGCAGACCGTGCGCTCGCCCGGCCACGAAGCTGCCACACAACGCCGGCGAGGCGCCGAACAGGTAGACCAGCAGCCACGCGTGGCGGTGGAAATTGCGGATCAGCGCGAAATACTGCTCGGTCTTGAAATCCTGCAGCGTGAGCGTGTTCGCGGTTTCCGCGCGCAGCCACTCCCAGAAATCGTCATCGAGCGAGAAGTTGTAGTGCAGGCCGGCGATCGTCTGCATCAGGCGCCCGTAACGATGCCCCAGGCCGATGCGATAGATCGTCTTCATGCGCGCGACGTTGGAGTCGCCGTAGCGCGCGACCGGGATGTCCTCGTCCTTTTCCAGCACGCAGGGCATGCTCGAGGTCCACAACAGCTCGTCGCCGATGCGCGGATAGACGAAGCGGTGGATGCGATCGAGCTCGTCCAGCGTTTGCTCGAGCTCGGTGCCTGCGTCCGTGATGAACTCCAGCAGCGCCTCGGAATAATCGGTGGTGATCGAGGCATGCGTCAGCGCCGAACCGAGCGCCGCGGGATGCGGCGTCTGTGCGAGCCGTCCCTGCGGCGTGATGCGCAGGCTTTCCTTCTCGATGCCACGGCGGATATAGCGCAACAGCCTGCTGTTGTCGCCTCGATCCAGGGCAGCGAGCCGATGTTCGAATTGCGCGTTCACATTGTCTTCCTGGCACACCCGCGCGCGAGCCGCGCCGGGGTCGCGAGAGTGTAGTGATGCGGCGCAGGCAAGTACAGCACCGGGCGCCGACGCAGGTTGTTGCGCGTCTCGGGCGCGTGGTAGCTTTAGCTCCAACCCCCGAGACCGACCATGACACGGAGATTGAGGCGATGCCAACTCCCCAGCCGGCGATTTTCCGCGAGAACACGCCGCATCAATATTTCCTCGAGTTTCACCTGCGCGCACGCTGGCAACCCGAGGAACTCAGGCGCCTTCTGGGGCAGGCACTCGCCGCGCGCGCGCCCGAAACCAGCCTCGTGCTGGCCTTCGGCCGCGACGCCTGGGAACGGCTCGCGCCGCAGGAAGTGCCGGAGAACTTCATCACCTTCCACCCGGTGCTCGGCAGGCAGGATCGCATTGCGCCCGGCACGCAGGGCGACATCCTGGTGTGGCTGCACGGCGAGCGTCATGACCTCAACGTCGCCCTCGCCATGGAGATCGGTCGCGCGCTCGCCGGCATAGCAACGCTCGAGCTCGAACTGCACGGCTTCACCTACCTCGATTCGCGCGACATGACGGGCTTCGTCGACGGCACCGAGAATCCGCACGACGAGGAGGCGCGCGCGGCTGCGCTGATCCCCGCGGGGCACACCGGAGCCGGCGGAAGCTTCGTACTGACGCAGCAGTGGGTGCACGACCTCGAGCGTTTCGGCGCGCTGGGCCAGGCGGAGCAGGAATCGGTGATAGGGCGCACCAAGCCCGACAGCATCGAGCTCGACGACGCGCCGCCGACGGCCCACGTGCGGCGCACCGACGTGCAGGTCGACGGCCAGGCACTGAAGATCTACCGCCGCAGCGCGCCGTTCGGCGGCCTGCGCCAGCACGGGCTGTATTTCATTGCCTTTTCGCGCGAGATCATGATCTTCGCGATGCAGCTCGATCGTATGTTCGGTCGCGCCGATGACGGCCTGATGGATCGCCTGACCGAATTCTCCACCCCCGTCTCGGGCGCCTACTGGTTCGCGCCTCCGGTGGAATCGCTGACCGCGCTCTTCGGCGACCATGCCGGCTGAGCCGTGCGTCGCACCCACCGGGCGCGCTGAAGACGGATCGAGCGCGCTACCCGAGGAAACGACCCGATGCGACGCCTGACGCGCAACGCGATGCTGATCGCACTGGCCGGCGCCACGGCATTCGCCGGCTGGCAACTGCTGCGCGGGCGCGGGGCCGCCGTCGAGGCCTTCGAGCCGCCGGCGCCAGCGGTGCGCGCGGCCACGGTCGAACGGCGCGAGATCGCCGACCGCGTCGAGGCGCTGGGCACCACGTCATCGTGGGAATCGATCGAGTTGCGCCCCACCGTCACCGAGTTCGTCAGTGCGATCCATTTCACCGATGGCCAGGCGGTGACGCGCGGCGACGCGCTGGTGACGCTGGCGCAGCAGGAGGAGAGCGCGCAGCTCGACGAGGCCCGCGCCTACCTCGACGAGCAGCTGCGCGAGGTGCGGCGCATCGAGGGACTGGTGGCGCGCAAATCGCTGCCGCAGAGCCAGCTCGACGAGCGCCGCACGCTGCGCGACATCGCGCTCGCGCGCGTGTCCGCGGCGCAGGCGGCGCTGGCCGACCGTACCATCCGCGCGCCGTTCACGGGGCTGCTCGGGCTGCGCAACGTGAGCCCCGGCGCGCTGGTGACGCCGGAGACGGTGATCACCACGCTCGATGACGTCGCCACGCTGCGTCTCGATTTCACGGTGCCCTCCGCGCTGCTGTCACGGCTGCGCACGGGAGAGGCGGTCACGGCCGCGAGCCCCGCCTTCGAGGGCCGCGAGTTCAGCGCCACGGTGACGGGCATCGATTCACGCGTGAACCCGGTAGACCGCTCGCTCACGGTGCGCGCGCGCATCGACAACGCCGACCTGGCGCTCAGACCCGGCATGCTGCTCACGCTGGCGCTCGAGCACCACCCGCGCACCGCGCTGGTGGTGCCCGAGGAAGCGCTGGTGCACTACCAGCGCTCGCACTTCGTGCTGGTCGTCGACGGCGCCGACGGCAACCGCCTGGTGCGCCGCGAAGTCACGCTGGGCACGCGCATTCCGGGCAGCGCGGAGATCCTCTCCGGCCTCGAGGAGGGCGAGCTCGTCGTGGTGGAAGGGCTCACCACCGCGCGTCCCGGGCAGCAGGTCCGTATCCTCGCGCCGCAGGGTGTGGAATCGCCGCCATGATGCTCTCGGACCTGTCGGTGCGCCGCCCCGTGCTGGCGGCGGTGCTCAGCCTGCTGCTGATCGCCTTCGGCGCGGTGGCCTTCGACCTGCTGCCGCTGCGCGAGTACCCCGACATCGATCCGCCGGTCGTCACCATCGAGACCACCTACCGCGGGGCGTCGGCGGCCGTGGTGGAAACGCGCATCACGCAGCCGCTCGAGGAACGCATCGCCGGCATCGCGGGACTGGAAGCCATCAGCTCGGGCAGCGAGGACGGCGTGTCGTTGATACAGCTCGAGTTCTCGCTCGAACGCGACATCGACGATGCGGCGAACGACGTGCGCGATCGCGTCGGCGGCGCACTGGACCAGCTGCCCGCGGAAGCCGATGCGCCGGACATCCGCAAGGAGGACGCGTCGGGACGCGTGATGCTGTGGCTCAACCTGGTCAGCGACCGCATGGACCGGCTGGAGCTCACCGATTACGCCAACCGCTTCATCGCCGACCGCTTCGCGGTGATCGACGGCGTGGCCCGCGTGCAGGTGAGCGGCGGACTCGATTACGCGATGCGCATCTGGCTCGACCGCGACGCGCTCGCGGCACGCGCGCTGACGGTAGCCGATGTCGAGGCGGCGCTGGCGCGCGAGAACCTGGAGCTGCCCGCGGGCGCCATCCGTTCGGAGCAACGCGACTTCGTGGTGCGCATGGAGCGCAGCTATCACACCGCGGAAGACTTCCGGCGGCTGGTGCTGGGCAAGGGCGGCGACGGACACCTGGTGCGGCTCGGCGAGGTCGCGACGGTGGAACTGGGCGCCGCGGAGAACCGCAGGCAGTTCCGCGGCAACGGCGTGCCGATGGTCGGCATCGGCATCGTCAAGCAGAGCAATGCCAATACGCTGGCGGTGGCGCGCGCGGTGCGTGCCGAGCGTGACCGCACCAACCTCTCGCTGCCCGAGGGAATGGAGCTCAAGCAGAGCTACGACTCCTCGGTGTTCATCGAGAGCGCCATTGCCGAGGTCTATTTCACGCTGTTCATCGCCTGCGGACTGGTGATGGTGGTGATCTGGCTGTTCCTTGGCGACACGCGTGCCATGCTGATCCCGGCAGCGACACTGCCCGTGTCGCTGATCGCGACCTTCATCGTCCTCTACTTCTTCGGCTATTCGATCAACCTGCTGACGCTGCTCGCGCTGGTGCTCGCGATCGGGCTGGTGGTGGACGACGCCATCGTGGTGCTGGAGAACATCCACCGCCGCATGCGCGCCGGCGAGACGCCGCTGGTCGCCGCGTGGCGCGGCACGCGCCAGGTCGGTTTCGCGGTGGTCGCGACCACGCTGGTGCTGGTGTCGGTGTTCGTCCCGATCACCTTCCTGCAGGATGACATCGGGCGGCTGTTCGGGGAATTCGCCGTAGCGATGGCCGCGGCAGTGCTGTTCTCGGCGCTGGTGGCACTCACCCTCTCGCCGGCGATGTGCTCGATCATGCTGCGCCCGGACTCCGCGGAGCACGGCGCGGGCCGCGCGTTCACGCGCGCTCAGGCCGCGTATCGCCGGTCGCTAGCCGGCGTGCTGCACCATCCGTGGATCGCGCTGGCGGTGTTTGCGGCGGTCCTCGCCGGTGCCTGGCTGCTGATGCGGGCCGTTCCCTCCGAGTTCGCGCCCCGCGAGGACCGCGGCACCTTTTTCATGTTCATCACCGCGCCGGAGGGTTCGTCCTTCGACTACACGATGCGCCATGTCGACGATATCGAGCGGCGCATCATGCCGATGGTCGAGCGGGGCGAAATCGAGCGCATGCTGCTGCGCGCGCCCGCCGGCTCCACGCGCACCGAGACTTACAGCGCGGCGACGGGCATATTCAACCTGCCGCACTGGGACACCGGGCGCCCCCCGGCGTGGGAGACGATCGCGGAGGTGAGCCGGCGCATCGCCGACGTGCCCGGGGTGCAGGCCTTCCCGACCATGCCCCAGGGCCTCGGCGGACGATTCGAGAAGCCGCTGCAGTTCGTTATCGGCGGCGGCACCTTCGAGGAGCTCGCGCAATGGCGCGACATCCTGCTCGAGCGCATTGCGCAGAACCCCGGCCTGACCGCGGTCGACCACGACTACAAGGAGACCAAGCCGCAGCTGCGCATCGAGGTGGACCGCGCGCGCGCCGGCGATCTCGGTGTCAGCGTCGAGAATGTGGGCCGCACGCTCGAGACGCTGCTCGGTTCCCGTCGCGTCACCAAGCTGCTGATGAACGGCGAGGAGTACGACGTGATTCTCGAGGCCATCGAGGACACCAAGCGCAGCAGGGCAGATATCTCGAACATCTACGTACGCTCGGCGACGAGCGGCGCGCTGGTGCCACTGGCGAGCCTGGTCCGTACCGAGGAGTCTGCCGATGCGGGCGCCCTGAACCGCTACAACCGCACGCGCGCCATCACGATCGAGGCGAACCTCGCCGATGGCTACACCCTCGGCGAGGCCATCGACTTCATGGAGAACGCCGCGCGCGAGCTGCTGCCGCCGCGCGCCACCACGGACCTCAAGGGCGAATCGCGCGACCTGCGCGAATCGGGGCGTTCGATCTACCTGATGTTCCTGCTCTCGCTGCTGGTGGTCTACCTGGTGCTGTCGGCGCAGTTCGAGAGTTTCCTGCACCCGCTGATCATCATGCTGACGGTGCCGCTGGCGGTGGTGGGCGCACTGCTGGGCCTGTGGCTCACGGGACAGACGCTCAACATCTACAGCCAGATCGCGATCATCATGCTGGTGGGGCTGGCGGCGAAGAACGGGATCCTGATCGTGGAATTCGCGAACCAGCTGCGCGCCGAGGGCCTCGAGCGCGAAGAGGCGCTGCTGGAGGCCTCCTCGCTGCGGCTGCGCCCGATCATCATGACCTCCATCACCACGATCATGGGTGCCGTGCCGCTGGTACTGTCGGGCGGCGCGGGTGCCGAGACGCGCTTCGTGATCGGCGTGGTCGTGATCGCCGGCGTGCTGGTCTCGACGCTGCTCAGCCTGATCGTCGTGCCCCTGACCTACCACTGGCTGACCGCGCGCGCGCCGCTGCCGGGCGCCACCGGCCAGCGCCTGGAGCGCGAGCTGGCCGCGCATGGCGCGAGCGAAGCGCGCGCAGGCAGCGGCATGTGACGACGGGGTGCAGCTGACGCTGCGTTTCCCTGGCGAGATCGGCTCGAGCGCGGCGGCTCGCTCAGAGCCCGCGGAAGCCGAAATGCTCCGGGGCAAACGCCCGGTAGGTCGCATCCACCACGTCCGGTTCGAATCCGAGGCACGACACCACGTGCGTGTGGATGCCGCCGCGCGCGTAATCGAGCACGCGCTGCTGGCACTGCTCGCGCGTGCCGATGATCGCGATCTCGTCGACCAGCTCGTCGCTGATGGCCGCCGCGGTGCGCTCGCGGTCGCCCGCGGCCCAGCCTTCGCGGATCTCCCTGGCGGCGTGCTCGTACCCGGCCCAGGCAAGGAACTCGTTGTACACCGGCGTGGCGTAGTACGAGGCGAACACCATGCGGAACAGCTTGCGCGTCGCCGCGGGATCACCGGTGACCGCGATCTGGTGACGGCAGACGATCTCGACTTCGGCCGGATCCTTGCCGGCGCGCCGCGCACCGCGCGCCACGTGCTCGACGATGCGCGGCAGCGCCCGGCGCGGAAACAGGTTCAGGATCACGCCGTCGCCGAGCTCCGCCGCCAGCTCGATCATGCGCGGGCGCAGCGCCGCGAGATGGATCGGCAGCCCTCCCGCCACCGCCTCCTGGCGGTAGCCGTGGCTCTTCAGGGTCTCGCCGCTGAAGCGCGTCTTCTCGCCGGCCAGCATCTGGCGCAGCAGCTGCACCGTTTCGCGCATGCGCGTGAGCGGCTGCGCCAGTTCAAGACCGTGCCAGCCTTCGATGATCGCGTGGCTCGAAGTGCCCAGGCCCAGCACGAAACGTCCCGGCGCCACCTGCGCGATGGTGGCCGCGGTGCTCGCCAGCACCGCGGGGGTGCGCGTGTACGCGGGCACCACCGCGATGCCGATGCGCGCCCGCGCGGTGTTCTGCGCGATCAGCGCCGCCAGCGTCAGCGCATCCATGCCGCCGGCGTCGGCGAGCCACAGGTCGTCGTAGCCCGCGCTCTCGGCACGGCGCGCGAGCGCCAGGGTGTCGGCGACGTTGCCGCTCGATCCGGGAAGTGTGATGGCCGTGCGAAAACGGGGCGGCATGGTGGCTCTCTCCTCTTCATGGCGTTGTGGCGCGAGTCTAGCCGACACGGGGCCGCGCTCACAGCGGCGCCTCGGCGCGCCCTGCCGGTGACCGCCGGCTTCTCTGGCCGCGACTAACGCGCTACTGTTTCCGCGCGTTCATAAAAAAGCGAGGGCGGAGGGATTGCTCATGTGCTCCACTCCAGCCCGCCAGAGCCGCGGAGATTTCCGATGAAAACCTACGCTTACCCGCTGCAGTTGCTCGCCGACCACGTTGCGCGCCATCCGGAGCGGCCCTACCTGCACCAGCCGGTGGATCGCGTCTGGCGCACCTTCACGTGGCGCGACGTCGACGCGCAGGCGCGGCGCCTCGCCAACGGCCTGCTGGCGCAGGGCTACACGGCGGGCGATCGCATCGCGATCCTGTCCAAGAACTGCGCCGAATGGTTCATCGCGGATTTCGCGATCATGATGGCCGGACTGGTCAGCGTGCCGATCTACCCCACCGCCTCGGCCGCGACCATCCGCTACGTGCTCGAACACAGCGAGGCGCGCGCGATCTTCCTCGGCAAGCTCGACGCCACGGCGCCCGCCGACGAGGCGATCGGGCCCGAGGTGCTGCGCATCGCGCTGCCCTACCCCACGGCGCCGGCGGCCGCGCACTGGAACGACTGGCTGGCGCGCCACCAGCCGCTGGCCGAGACCGCGCAGCAGCGTCCCGACGACATCTTCACGCTGGTCTACACCTCGGGCAGCACCGGGGTGCCCAAGGGCGTGGTGATAAGCCACCGCAACATGGCGGCCTCGGCGCAGAGCACGCGCGACAACGTGAAGGCGCGTCCCGGCGACCGCCTGCTGTCGTACCTGCCGCTCGCGCACATCGCCGAGCGCGCCGTGGTGGAGCAGCTCTCGCTCGGGCTCGACGTCGAGGTCTACTTCGTCGAGTCGCTGGACACCTTCGCCGAGGACCTGCGCCACGCGCGGCCCACGGCGTTCATGTCGGTGCCGCGGCTGTGGACGCGCTTCCAGTCGCAGATCCTGCGCCGCATGCCCGATGCGCGCCTGCAGCGCCTGCTCGCCATACCGCTGGTCGGACGGGTGGTGGCACGGCGCATCCGCAAGGCCATGGGCCTCGATAGCGCGCGCCTGTTCGGCTCCGGGACCGCGCCTATTTCGCCGGCCATGCTGGCCTGGTTCGCGCGCCTCGGCATCCCGATCAGCGAGGGCTGGGGCATGACCGAGACCACGGGGCTGTCGTGCAGCAACTACCCGTACCGCCCCGACTGGGTGGGCACCATCGGCAAGCCGCTCGACTGCGTGGAGATGACGCTCTCGCCGGCAGGCGAGATCCTGGTCCGCGGCGATGCGGTGTTCCGCGAGTACTACCGCAACCCCGAAGCCACCGCGGCGACCTTCCGCGACGGCTGGCTGCTGACCGGCGATATCGGCGAGCAGCGCCCCGACGGGGCGTTCCGGATCATCGGCCGGGTCAAGGAGCAGTTCAAGACCGCCAAGGGCAAATACGTGGCACCGGTGCCGATAGAGAGCCTGCTCGCCGCGAACCCCGTGATCGACCAGGTCTGCGTGATGGGCAGCGGCCGCAAGCAGCCGGTGGCCCTGGCGGTGCTCGCCGAGGGCGAGCCGCGCAGCGAGGCGGAGCTGGCGCGCGAGCTCGAAAGCCTGCTCGAGCAGGTCAACGGCCAGCTCGAGAGCCACGAGGCGCTCGATCACATCGTGGTCTGCGCCGAGCCCTGGAGCATCGAGAACGAGTTGCTGACGCCGACCCTGAAGCTCAAGCGCGAGCGCATCGAGGCCCGCTACGGCCCGCTGCTCGAGAGCACCCCGCTGCACCAGCCCGTGGTGTGGGAACAGTTGCGCTGAGACACCCCCGCCTCCCGGGGCTGGTCAACGGAATCGCGGCCCGCGCGTTTTAAGCGTCAACTCCACCGTGGGTCCGTCGGATGAAAGCCCTGTTGCGTTGCCTGTTGTCGCTGCTGTTGCTGACGTCGTATGGCTGCGCCGCGCAACCACGCGAGGAGGCGCCGCTGTTCTCCCAGGCAGAGCTCGACCAGATGCTGGCGCCCATCGCCCTGTATCCGGACCAGTTGCTGTCGCAACTCCTGATGGCCGCCACCTACCCGCTGGAAGTGGTGCAGGCGGCGCGATGGTCGCGCGAGCACCCCGGCCTGAAGGGGCCGGAGGCAGTGCGCGCGGTCGAAGACAGGGCGTGGGATCCCAGCGTCAAGTCGCTGGTCGCCTTCCCCGACCTGCTGGCACAGATGGACGCCGACCTGGACTGGACCGAGCGCCTGGGCGATGCCTTCCTGGCGCAGCAGCAGCAGGTGATGGACACCGTGCAGTCGCTGCGCCAGCGGGCCTACGATGCCGGCAACCTGCGTTCGGGCGAGCAGGTGCGCACCGTGCGCGAGCGCGAGCTCATCTACGTGCGTCCGGCGTATCCGGACGTGATCTACGTGCCCTACTACGATCCTTTCACGATCTACGGCTCGTGGTGGTGGCCGGATTATCGTCCCGTGTACTGGGCGCCGTGGCCGAGCTATGGCGTGTCGCTCGGCTACGCCAGCCACGGCGGGTTCTACTGGGGCGCGGGATACAACCTCGGCGTCGGCTTCTTCTTCAGCGACTGGGACTGGCACCGCCACCACGTCCGCGTGGTGGATTACCGCCCCTTCTACTATCGCCGGCCACCTTACGCGCAGCACATCTGGGTGCACGACTACAGCCACCGCCGCGGGGTGCCGTACCGCCACCGCGCCGTGGAGCACCGCTACGTGCCCGTGGACAGCCGTCCGGTGCGCCGGCACGACTACGGCGATTACCGCGACAGCGACCGTGACTACCGCTACCGGGATGGCGAGCGCAGGGATGATCGCCGCAGCCAACCCGGACAGGAGCCCGGTCGCGAGTTCAACCGGGCGCCGGAGCGCAACCGCGATCGCAGTTTCAACACGGACCGCGCGACGACTGGGCCAGCGACGATCGAACCGCGCACGGTCGCGCCCGGCGAAAACGGCGTGCGTCGCGATAACGGCATGCGTCGCGAAACGATGCCGCAACCGGCCGATCGCGCCGCGACGCCGCCGGAGCGCTATCGCGAGGCCCGGGGTGACGCGAGCAGCCGGCCGGACAGGATCCGCGAACCTCGGGATAGCGCGACCAGCCGGCCAGAGCGGATCCGCGAGCCTCGGGATACCGCGACCGCCCGGCCAGAGAGTATCCGCGAGCCCTGGCCCGGCGAGCCGGGCATGCAGCGGCGCACCGCGACGCCGCGCGCGAGCGAAGCGCCGCTCCAGCGCCCGGCGACGCCGCGCGAGGTGCAACGCTACCCGGCGCCGCGCAACGTGCAGCGCGAAATGCCCGAGCGCGTGCAGCCCGAAGCGCTACCGCGTGCACGCAGTTACCCGCAGGCCGCACCGGCCCGTGAACCGCGCTCCGATGGCGGGGGCTTCGTGGCACCGGATCGCGGCACCCGCGAACCCCTGCGATCCGCCCCGCCCAAGGGCCGCAGCGACATGTCGCAGGAGCGCGGAGCACAGCGCAGCGACTCCGCCGGCGGCTTTCCACGCGGGGATCGTGGTGATCACGGGGATCGTGGAACTCGCGCCGGTCGCGGCTTTCGCGACCAACCCTGAGGGCTTCAGCCCGTCGCCTTGCGCAGCAGGTCGTCGGCAAAGCGCTCCAGGTGCTGGATCGACTGCACCACGCGCACCTCGGTGCAGCAGCTGCGGTAGCGCAGCATCTCGGAATCCCCGGTGCCCCAGACACCCTTCGACTCGGGGTTGAGCCAGATCAGCTGGCGGCTGCGCCGCCCGATCTCGCGCAGTTCCTCCAGCGCCGGCTCACCGCGGTTGTTGCGCCCGTCACCGAGCATCACCACCGTGGCACCGCGATCGAGCTCGCGCCCGGTGGCGGCGAGCAGGCCGCGGATCGCCGCCGCGTAATCGGTCGAACCGCCACCGTACTGGCGCTGCGCCAATTCCACCGCGACCTCGGGCGGGTTGTCCTCGAACAACGGCGTGACCTCGGCCAACTGCGACGAGAACACGAAGCTGCGCACGCGCGGCAGCACGTCACTCAGGCTGTAGAGGAACAGCAACAGGAAGCGCGCATAGGCGCTCACCGAGCCGCTGATGTCGCAGACCGCGATCAGCGCCGGACGGTCCTTTCGCACGCTCTTCCAGGCCGGCTCGAAGAGCAACCCGTCGTGCGCCGCGCCCTTGCGCAGTGTCTTCGGCACGTCGAGCAGACCGCGCCTGGCGGTGCGCCGGCGCCGCGCGTAGCGCGCCGACAGCCGGCGCGCGATGCGCCGCACCAGGCGGTTGATCTGCTGCAGGTCGCGCCGCTCGAGCTGCGACAGCCGCGCCGAACGCAGCACCGACTCGCGCAGCTCGCGCGCGTTGGCGCTGGCGAACAGCAGGTACTGGTCCTCGACGTATTCGCGCACGCGATCGCGCAGCATCTCGGCGCCGCGTTTCAGCGCGATGCCCGCGGCGTGACCCGGCTCGGCTTCGGGCGGCGCCTGCTCGAGGCCGAGGATCTCGGCCTGCAGCTGCGGCCAGCCCAGCTGTTCCAGCACGCGCCGCGAATACAACCCGCGCTGCGTGAACACCTTCATGTCGCCGATGCCCGCCGCGCGCCCGGCGGCATCGATCGCGATCCGCAGCCCGGCCGCGTCGCCCGCGAGCAGCAGCTGCGCCAGCTCCGACAGCTCGCCGGCCATCGCGCCCTGCGCGGTCGAGGCGCCGGGCGCCGCCACGTCGGCCCGCGGCGGTATCACGGCAGCCAGTGCGTCCTGCGCCTGCCCCGCCTCCGGCGGCCGGCGCCACGCGAAGAAGCGCTCGAAGCACTCGTCGAACAGCGTCTTGTCGTCGATCGTCTTGGCCAGCGTCGCGGCCAGCGCCAGGCGCACGCGCTCGCGATCGGCGTAGCCCACCAGTTCCAGCGCGCGCGCCGCGTCCATGGTTTCCGCCGGCGACACGCGGATCTCGGCGTTGCGCAGCACGCGCACGAAATCCGTCAGCGTGCTTTCCATCAGGGCGCTTCGGCGCGCGCCTTGCCGAGCAGCGTCAGCAGGGTCTCGTTGACGGACTGGATGTCGTCCTCGAACTTCAGCAGCACGTTCAGCGTGCCGCGCACCAGCGCCTCATCCAGCGTGTGCGCGTGCAGCAGCAGCAGGGTACGCGCCCAGTCGAGCGACTCGCTGACCGCGGGCGGCTTCTTCAGGTCGAGCGCGCGCAATTCCTGGATGAAGCGCACCATCTGCACGCGCAGGCTGTCCGTGATCCCGGGCACGCGGCTGCGCACGATGCGGTTCTCGAGCTTCGCGTCGGGAAACGGGATGTAGAGGTGCAGACAGCGGCGCTTGAGCGCATCGCTCACCTCGCGCGTGTTGTTGCTGGTGAGGATCACGATCGGCGTGTGGTGCGCGCGCACCGTGCCGATCTCCGGCACCGAGACCTGGTAATCCGAGAGCATCTCCAGCAGCAGCGACTCGAATTCCTGGTCAGCCTTGTCGACCTCGTCGATCAGCAGCAGCGCGCCGCCGTCCTGGCGCATTGCCTTCAGCAGCGGGCGCGGCTCGAGGAATTCCTCGCTGTAGAAGATGTCGCCGAACTCGTGCAAGCGCTTCACGGACTCCGCGAGCCCGTGCGCACCCTTCAGCACGTCGCCGAGCTGGTCCTTCAGCACCTGCGTGTACAGCAGCTGCTTGCCGTACTTCCATTCGTAGAGCGCCTTGGACTCGTCGAGCCCCTCGTAGCACTGCAGCCGGATCAGCGGCAGCGAGAGGTACTGCGCGATGGTCTTCGCCAGCTCGGTCTTGCCCACGCCGGGCGGACCCTCGACCAGGATCGGCTTCTGCAGGTGGTACGAGAGGTACACGGTCGTCGCGACCTGCTCGCTGCAGATGTAATGGGCATCCTCGAAACCCGTGCGGATCCCGGCGGGGGATTCCATCAGCGTGGTCGGCATGCGCGGCGGCAGTTCGGTGCGGCTCATCGGGTTCCCGTGTGCTGGCGTGGTGGCGCGAGTATACGCGACGGCCCCCGCCCGGGCCTCGGGTATGATGCGGCCATGAAACTCGCAACGTGGAACGTCAATTCGCTGAAGGTGCGGCTGCCGCAGGTGATCGACTGGCTGGCGGCCAACCGGCCCGATGCACTGTGCCTGCAGGAGACCAAGACCGCGGATGCCGGGTTTCCGTTCGCCGAACTGGAGGCCGCCGGCTACCGCGCCGCGCACAACGGCCAGAAGACGTATAACGGTGTCGCGATCCTGCATCGCGACGAAGCCACCGGCATCACGCGCGACATTCCCGGCTTCGCCGACGAACAGAAGCGCGTGATCGCGCTTACGCTCGGCGACACGCGGCTCGTCTCGGTCTACGTGCCGAACGGGCAGGAGGTCGGCAGCGACAAGTATGCCTACAAGCTGGCGTGGTTCGCCGCCTTCGCGACGTGGCTCGGCGAGGAACTGGCGCGCTGGCCGCGCCTCGCGCTGCTGGGGGATTTCAACGTCGCCCCCGAGGACCGCGACGTGCACGACCCCGGGGCCTGGCGCGAGCGCATCCTGTGCAGCACGCCGGAGCGCGAGGCCTTCCGCGGACTGCTCAGGCTGGGGTTAGCGGACGCGTTCCGGCTGTTCGAGCAGCCGGAAAAAAGCTATTCGTGGTGGGACTACCGCAACATGGATTTCCGCCGCAACCGCGGGCTGCGCATCGACCACATCCTGCTCTCGCCTGCGCTCGCGCCCGACTGCCGCTCCTGCGTCATCGACAAGGCGCCGCGCAAGCTCGAGCGGCCCTCGGATCACGCGCCGGTGGTGGCGGACATCGCGCGTCCTGGAGCACGCGGTACGCCCGCTGCAGCGATGAGTCAGACCTAAGGCCCGCGCAGCAAATTTTCTTCAGTCACCGAGGTAAACGGCAATGCCGACGCCTCCCTGCCAGGTATCGGCATGGCCACCCAGACGCCGACGGGCACTGACGTCCAGTTGCACCCGCGGTGTCAGCTGCCAGGTCAGACCAGCGCCGCCCATGGTGCCGTCACCGACGCCATCGCGGTGTTGGGCCGCCAGCTCCACGTACATGCCCAGTGCCGGGGAAAGCGCCCAGCCGTGGTTGACCGCCAGCAACCGGCTATCGGCGTCGCCGTCCACCGCTTCAACGTAAAGGCCCAGCGACTGATCCGTGCAGTGCTGCCAGTTGATGCTCGCCCCCAGCAGGTATTGCGTCTGTTCAGCGCGAAAAGCCTGCGCTCCATCGGTGAACCCGACGCTGCCGAGCAATCCCCAACTGACGTTGCCCGTGGTCAATGGCGCGAATTTCGCCGCCAGCGAGGTATCGGATCGGCCATCGCTGGCGGGACCGGCGCCTTCGAGTCGATTCCAGCCTGTGCCGAATTGCACTTCGAGCGAGCGGGCAACGCCCAGACGAACAAGGGTGCCCGCCGTGTACAGCGAGGTCCCGTCGTCGCGGCTCCAGTCGGGCAGCCCCTGTTCCAGCATGAGATCACCGGGTTGAAGTACCGCGGGCGTGAACCCCAGGCCGGGACGGTCATAGCCCGGATTGTTCACAACCTGCGCCAGCGCCGGCATGCTCACAAGGACTCCGAGAAGCAGGGCCGGGTAAGAACTCCAGCGCAGATCGCTCCTTTCGTGAAAACACATGATTCCGCCATTCATATGCATCGATTCATACGGCCTGTCGCCTGAACCAGGCCGCGCGGCATTCCTCTCATCACCGCAGCATCAGTGCGAACACACCCCAGCCCAGGTATTCACGCGTGTATGCGGCGTAGCGCTCGGGCTCCGAGCGCAGCCTGGCTCGAACATCTTGCGCGAACTCGTCGTCGGGATTGGCTTCAAGCCATCGGCGCATGGTGAGCCACTTGGCCGCCTCGTATCTGTCCCAGCTGTCCTGGTCTGCCAGAACCATTTCCACGACGTCGTAGCCGAGGCGGCCAAAAGTTGCGAGCAGTTCCGGGAGCAGGAGAAAGTCGGAAACTGAGCCGGCAAGACACCCCCTGGCAACATCCTCCGTCGGCGGCAGCTGCCGCCAGTACGGCTCGCCGATGAGAATGATCCCTCCGGGACGGAGGCTCTGCGCCAGGAGCCCGATGGTGCCGATGACGCCCCCGGCGATCCAACTGGCGCCGAGGCAAGCTGCCACGCCGGCCTTCTCGTCAGAGACGAAGCCGGCAGCATCACCATGGATGAACTCCACTCGATCGGCGACACCAAGTTCCTCTGCGCGGAGTTTCGCCTGCTCGGTGAACAAGCGGCTCATGTCGATGCCGGTGCCGATCACTCCGTAATCGCGTGCCCAGGTGCACAGCATCTCGCCCGAACCGCTGCCGAGATCGAGCACTCGGGTTCCCGTTTCCAGACGCAGCGCCGCGCCGAGCGTGGCGAGCTTTTCCGGTGTGAACGGGTTGTGGATGCGGTGAGCACTTTCGGTGATGTTGAAGATCCGTGGAAT
>DAORUQ010000045.1:0-18228 GCA_035433265.1 Pseudomonadales bacterium
CGCAAGATCATCGTCGACAGCTACGGCGGCATGGCGCGCCACGGCGGCGGCGCCTTCTCCGGCAAGGATCCCTCGAAAGTCGACCGCTCGGCCGCCTATGCCGGGCGCTACGTGGCTAAGAACATCGTCGCCGCGGGCCTCGCGGAGCGCTGCGAGATCCAGGTTTCCTACGCGATCGGCGTGGCCGAGCCGACCTCGATCTCGGTGAACACCTTCGGTACCGGCAAGCTGTCGGACGCGGCGATCACGGACCTGATCCGCCAGCATTTCGACCTGCGCCCGCGCGGCATCATCGAGATGCTCGAGCTGCGCCGCCCGATCTACCGTGCCACCGCGGCCTACGGCCACTTCGGCCGCGAGGAACCCGACTTCAGCTGGGAGCGCACCGACAAGGCCGCGGCGCTGGCGAAGGCACTTTGAACTGGACGGAGCCTTTGCAACGTAGCACTAGCGAGGCGTGGTCGGGGGCTGCAAGGCTTTTCCCGACACGCCGTGAATACATCCCTGTAGGCTCGAGCGCCGCATCCCTGCGGCGCACGGTCCTGGAAAAGCCTTGCGGCCCCCGACCACCCGTGCCGCCTGGATTGCCGCAACATCGCCACGACTTCAGAGGAAATGACAGATGACCACCGCACAGAAAGCATTCACCGACTACAAAGTGGCCGACATATCGCTGGCCGCCTGGGGGCGTCGCGAGATCGCGATCGCCGAGAGCGAGATGCCGGCGCTGATGGCGATCCGCGCCCGCTACCGCGACAGCCAGCCGCTGAAGGGCGCGAAGATCCTCGGCTGCCTGCACATGACGATCCAGACCGCCGTGCTGATCGAGACGCTGGCGGAACTCGGCGCCGAGCTGCGCTGGTCCTCGTGCAACATCTTCTCGACGCAGGACCACGCCGCCGCGGCGATCGCGGCTTCGGGCGTCGCGGTGTACGCGTGGAAGGGCGAGACCGAGGAGGAGTACGAGTGGTGCATCGAGCAGACCATCCTGAAGGATGGCAAGCCGTGGCCGGTGAACATGATCCTCGATGACGGCGGCGACCTCACGGGCATCCTGCACGAGCGCTACCCGCAGCTGCTGGACAAGGTGCACGGCATCACCGAGGAGACCACCACCGGCGTGTTGCGCCTGCAGGAGATGCTCAAGCACGGCACGCTGAAGGTGCCGGCGATGAACGTGAACGACTCGGTGACGAAGTCCAAGAACGACAACAAGTACGGCTGCCGCCACAGCCTGAGCGACGCGATCAAGCGCGGCACCGACCACCTGCTCGCCGGCAAGAAGGCGCTGGTGATAGGTTACGGCGACGTGGGCAAGGGCTCGGCGCAATCGCTGCGCCAGGAAGGCATGATCGTGCGCATCAGCGAGATCGACCCGATCTGCGCGATGCAGGCCTGCATGGACGGCTACGAAGTGGTATCGCCCTACCTCGACGGGCGCAACGACGGCAGCGCCGAGGGCATCGACCGCCAGCTGCTGGCGCAGACCGATCTGGTGGTCACCGCCACCGGCAACATGGATGTCTGCGACCACCACATGCTGGCGGCACTGAAGTGCGGCGCCGTGGTGTGCAACATCGGGCACTTCGACCACGAGATCGACACTGCCTTCATGCGCCGCAACTGGGAGTGGGAGGAAGTGAAGCCACAGGTGCACATGATCTTCCGCAACCGCGCCACCAACGACCACCTCATCCTGCTCTCCGAGGGCCGCCTGGTGAACCTCGGCAACGCCACCGGGCACCCCTCGCGCATCATGGACGGCTCCTTCGCCAACCAGGTGCTGGCGCAGATCTACCTGTTCGAGCGCCGTTTCGCGGACCTCGAGCCGGAAATGAAGCCGGCCGCGCTGAGCATCGAGGTGCTGCCCAAGCAGCTCGACGAGGAGGTCGCCCGCCACATGGTCGCCGGATTCGGCGGCGTGCTCACGCGCCTCACGCCGCAGCAGGCCGACTACATCAAGGTGCCGGTCGAAGGACCGTTCAAGAACGAACAGTACCGCTACTGAGCGAGGACCATGGGCAACTCATCCCGAGCCTTGCGCCTGAGCTGCGAGTACTTCCCGCCCAAGACCGAGGACGGGAAGCACAAGCTGCTGGCGGCGCACGACAAGCTGCAGGCGCTGAAGCCGGAGTTCTTCTCCGTGACCTACGGCGCCGGCGGCTCCACGCGCAGCAACACGCGCGACATGGTGCTGGAACTGAAGCGCCGCGGCAGCTGTGTCGCGCCGCACCTGTCCTTCGGCGGTGACGACGAAAGCCTGGTGCTGGAACTGCTGCAGGTCTACCGCGACAACGGCATCCGCCGCCTGGTGGCGCTACGCGGCGACATGCCCTCGGGCATGGGCGGCATGTCGCAGATGGTGTACGCCGCCGAGCTGGTCGGGTTCGTGCGCAGGCACACCGGCGCGCACTTCACGATCGAGGTCGCGGCGTATCCGGAGATGCACCCGCAGGCGCCCGACATGATCGCGGACGTGCGATTCCTGAAGCGCAAGTTCGACGCCGGCGCCGACAGCGCCCTCACGCAGTTCTTCTACAACGCCGACGCCTACTTCCGCTTCATCGACGCGTGCCGTGCCGAGGGCATCACGCAACCGGTCTATCCCGGCATCATGCCGATCCTGAACTACCAGAACCTCGCGCGCTTCGCGCGCAACTGCGGCGCCGAGATCCCGCGCTGGCTGCACTACCGGCTGGAATCGCTGGAAAGCGATGCCGCCGGCACGCGCGAGTTCGCCGAGGAGTTCGTGGCCTCGCTGTGCCGCCGGCTGCTCGAGGGCGGCGCGCCGGGACTGCATTTCTACACCATGAACCAGGCCGAGCCGACGCTCGCGATAGCCCGCGGGGCGGGACTGCTCTGAGGATGCGCGCACCGCGGCTGTTCGTCGAGACCGCGCTCGCGACGGGCGCGGCGATCGAACTGAAGGACGAGGCGCTGCACTACGCGCGCAACGTGCTCAGGCTCGATGTCGGCGCGCCGCTGCTGCTGTTCAACGGCGAGGGCGCGGAGTTCGAGGCCGCGGTCACGGCGGCGGGCAAGCGATCGCTCACGCTGGCCGTGGGCATCGATACCGGTGCTGCGCGCGAGGCCACGCTGGCGGTGCATCTGGGCATCGGCCTGGCACGCGGCGAACGCATGGACTGGGTGGTGCAGAAGTGCACCGAGCTCGGCGTCGCCTCGATCACACCGCTGCTGCTCGCGCGCTGCAACGCGAAGTTCGACCAGGGCCGCGGCGACAACCGGCGGCGCCACTGGCGCCAGGTCGCGATCAGCGCCTGCGAGCAGTGCGGGCGCAACCGGCTGCCGTTGATCGGGGAGCCCGTGACGCTCGATCACTGGCTTGCCACACGCACCGAGGCACCCGGCTTCGTGCTGCACACCGCCGACAGCCATGCGCTCGCCCGGGGCGACGCGCCCGCGGCGGTGCGCCTGCTGGTGGGCCCCGAGGGCGGGCTCGACAGCAACGAATTCGCGCAGGCCCGCAGCGCCGGCTTCACGCCATGGTCGCTGGGTCCGCGCGTGCTGCGAACCGAAACGGCGCCAGTGGCGGCGCTGGCGATACTGCAGTACCTGTGGGGTGATCTCGCGTAGGTCCGGATTTATCCGGACGATGTCCGCACGAATGCGGACCTACGGTGCGGCGAGGTGCTGCTCGATGAAATCGAAATCCGGTATCGCGGCGTCCTGACCGTGCACGCGAACCTTCATGCGCTCGGCCGGACCCGGCGCCGGCGCGTCCACGGCCTGCACATCGGCGGCGGTCAGCAGCAGCAGGTGCGGCACGCCCTGGGCGAGGATCGCGTAGTTGCGCGCGGGCGCGGCATCGGACAGCGTGCTCAGGATCACGATCCGGCTGCCGTGCCCGGGATCGGGGCCGGCATGCCCGTTCAGCGCCTCGAAGGAGAGCACGGGCAGTTTCTCGTGGTGCCACAACAGCGTGCCCAGCAGCCAGTCGGGCGCCGCCGGCGGGCGCTGCAGATCGCGGCGCTTGATGATCTCGGCCACCACGGCGCCGGGAACCACCAGCAGTTGTCCGGTTACCGGGACCAGCAGCGCGCTCAGGTCCCGCGGGCCTGGCACCGCGTTCATGACGACGCTCCCTGGCGCGCGAGCAGCGCATGGATATGCTCCAGCAGCACCGACTCCTGGTAGGGCTTGCCGAGGTACATGTTCGCCCCCAGCGACAGCGCGCGCTCGCGATGCTTGTCGCCGGTACGCGAGGTGATCATGATGATCGGGATGCGGCGCAGCTGCTCGCTCAGGCGCACCTTGCTGACCACCTCGAAGCCGTCCATGTGCGGCATCTCGATGTCGAGCAGCATCACGTCCGGCACCTGTTCCTGGAGCTTCGCCATCGCATCCGCGCCGTCCTTGGCCGTGATCACCTGCATGCCCTCGCGCTCGAGGAAGCGCGTGGTGACCTTGCGCACGGTCACGGAATCGTCCACCACCATGACCAGCGGCGGGCGCTCGGCCTTGTGCTCCTGCGCGCCGCGCGGCGCGTGTTCGTAGCCGGTGGCGCCGTGCGCCGCATCGGCACGCAGCATCGCGGGGATGTCGAGGATCACGACCACGGAGCCGTCGCCGAGCACCGTTGCGCCGCTCAACCCCGGCACGGCGCCGAACTGCGGCCCCAGGCTCTTGACCGCGATCTCGCGCGCGCCGACCAGCCGGTCGACCTGCACCGCGAGCGCCTGCCCTCCACCGCGCACCAGCACCACGGGCACCGTGTCGGAAAGGCTGCCCGGGTCGGGCTGCTCGTCGGGGTAGAGCACGGCACCCAGGTGGCGCACCTGGTAGCTCTGGCCGGCATACTCGAACGGGGCCGCGTCGGGACCGGCGTAGTGGCGCAGCTCGTCGGCACGCATGCGCACCACGCCTTCCACGGAGTTCAGCGGCAGGGCGTGGATTTCGGGGCCCACCGTGACCAGCAGCGCGCGGCTCACCGACACCGTGAACGGCAGCCGCACCACGAAGCGCGTGCCCCGGCCGGGCTCGCTGTGGATTTCCAGCGAGCCGCCCATCTGGCGGATCTCGCTGCTGACCACGTCCATGCCCACGCCACGGCCCGAGATCTGCGTGACCGCGGCGGCAGTGCTGAAGCCGCTCGCCAGGATGAACTGCAGGATCTCGTGGTCGCCGAGCTGCGCATCCGGCTCCATCAGCCCGCGCTCGACCGCCTTGGCGCGCACGGCCGCGAGATCGACGCCGCCGCCGTCATCGGCCACCACGATCAGCACGTCGCCGCCTTCGCGCGCGACCTCGATGCCGATGTGTCCGGTCGCGGGCTTGCCGCGTTCGCGCCGCAGCTCCGCGGTCTCGATGCCGTGGTCCACCGCGTTGCGCAGCATATGCTCCAGCGGTGCCACCACGCGCTCGAGGATGCCGCGGTCCAGCTCGCCGGCGATGCTGCCGAGCTCCAGCTCGACCTGCTTGTGCAGCTCGCCCGCCACCTGGCGCACCACGCGCTTGAGTCGCGGCAGGATGCTCGAGAACGGCACCATGCGCGAGCTCATCAGCCCTTCCTGCAGCTGGCTGTTGATGCGTGATTGCTGGATAAGCACCGTTTCGAGGTCGCGCGTCTTCTCGGCCAGCGTGCGCTTGATGTCGAGCAGGTCCGAGGCGCTCTCGACCAGCGAGCGCGACAGCTGCTGCAGCTGCGAGTAGCGGTCCATTTCCAGCGGGTCGAAGCCGTCGACGGCTGCGTTCTCCGCCCGTTCGCGGCGGAACAGCACCTGCGCCTCGGTCGCGATGTCCAGGCGCCGGACCTGGCTCTGCAGCCGCTCGATGGCGCCCTGCATGTCCTCGAACAGCTGTCCCAGCTCGCTGACCTGCTCCTCGACGCGCCCGCGCGAGATGCTGGTCTCGGCGGCGAGATTGACCAGGTCCTCGAGCAGTTGCGCCGATACGCGCACCACTTCGTCGCGCGGCTTCGTCGCGCCGGGCGGCACCGCCACGGCGGGAGCGGGTCGCCGCGGCGCCACGCCCGGGGGTACGGCGGCGAGCGGCGCGGCCGGCGCCACCTCGCTTGCGACTCGCTCGGCAGGCGCCACCGGCTCGGCCTGCTCCGGCGCTGCCGGGACCGCTTCGGCCACGGCAGCGAGAACCGCGGGCGCCGCCACCGGGCGCTCCTTGACCACGTCCATGGTGCGCAGCAGCTGCTCGTGGAAATCCGCGACGCGTGCGAAGAAGGCGTCGTCGAAGGCCCCGAAGCGTACCGCCTGGTTGATCAGGAAGGTCTCGAAGTTGTGGCTGAGCTCGCCGAGGTACCTGAGCCCCGCCATGCGGGCGCCGCCCTTGAGCGTATGCAGGTGGCGCTGCAGGTCATCGAAGGGCGCGCGGCTGCCGCGGTCGTGACGCCAGGCCTCGATCGACTCGTCGATCGCGCCCATGAGTTCCTCGGCCTCCTCCATGAAGATGCCGAGCAATTCGTGCTCGGCATGCTGCACGTCGCGGCCGACGCGCGCACGCAGCAGTTCCTCCTCGGCCTCGCCGCCGGCGCGCTGGGGCGCCGGCACGGGCCCGGGTGCGGACTCCGGTGCGGCCTGGGCCGCCGCGGCTTCGTGAAGTTGCGCGATGATCGCCTGCGGCGCCTCCGGCAGCTGTCCGGCGGCGAGGCGATCCATGACTTCGAGGAAGGCTTCCAGCCCGCGCCTGGCCAGCTCGAAGAGTTCGGCCGCAGGACGTGTCACGCCGTGCGCAGCAGGGCGCAACGCCGCGAGCAGCGGTCGCGACAGCTCGAGCATGCCGGCGATATTCAGCTGCTCCGCGCGCTGGTCGATGACCTGCAACTCCTCGAGCAGGGTGCGGCGTGACACCTCGGCGTCGCGGTCCGCGCGCCACGCCTCGAGCAGCGTGGTGGCGTGGAACAGCTTTTCCAGCGCTTCCTCGAGAAAGCGCGCCAGCCGCGCGTCGAGCGCTGCAGCCGGCACCCGGGCGGGCTCGGTGCGCGCGCAGGCGAGCACCTGCTCGCGCAATGCCGCGGCGTCGGCCGACAATTGCGCGCTGTCGCGCGCGCCCGCGGCCAGCACGGCGTCGAGCAGCGTGCACAGCTGCTGCAGCTGGTCGAGCTCCGGCGCCTGCAGGGCACGCTCGGCCTCCAGCGCGGCACGCACCAGCTCGTCCACGGCATCGAGCACCCGTCCGAGCGCCTCGTTGCCGGCGGCGAGCGCGCTGCCGCGCAGCGTGTGCAGGGTCCGCAGCAGCAGTTGCGTGACCGTGCCGCGCTCCGCGCCAGCGAGGTAGTCGCGCAGGGCGCGCAGATGTTCCGCGAGCTCCTCGGCGAAGATCGCATGCAGGCGTGCGGCCTCTTCGTCTGCGGCCGCTTCGACAACGGGTTCGGACTCCCCGGGCGACATCTCCTCGACGAACTCCGGCTCCGCCCCGGCTTCCGGCAACCATTCCTCCGGCGCCGCCACTTGCGGCAACAGCTCCTCCGCCACCGACTCCTGCAGTTCCGCGCCCGGCAGCCAGGCTTGCTCTGCGCTCTCCACGGGCAACAGCTCTTCGGCCAGCGGCTCCTGCGGCGCCTCGACCGGTGTGAGCGCCCACTGCGATGGTTCACGCGTCGTCAGCGACTCCACTGTCTCCTGCAGCGCCCGCACCGCGGCGGCATCCACCGCCGCGCCGCCGGCGAACGCCTGCACCAGCGCGGGCAGCTGCTGCTGCGCGCGTTCCACTGCCTCCATCACTGCGGGCGTGGGCTCGAGCGCGCGTTCCGTCACGCGGTTGAGCAGGTGCTCCACCGACCACGACAGATCGCCGACCAGCTCCGCCCCCACCATCCGCCCGCTGCCCTTGAGCGTGTGGAAGGCCCGGCGCAATTCCTCGAGCGGCGCACCGGCAAGCGGCGCGGCGCGCCACAGCGGCAGCTGCGTGGCGATGCGCTCCAGCACCTCCGCCGCTTCCTCGGTGAAGATCGCCGCGATCTCCGGATCCGGCGCCTGCCCTTCGGCTTGCCCGGCCAGGGACTCCGGCTCCGCCACCAGCTCCTCGGCGAGTTCCGGCACCGCCTCGGCCTCCGGCAGCCATTCCTCCGGCGCAAGCGTCCCGGGCAGCAACTCTTCGGCCACCTGTTCGTGCGGTGCCTCGGCCGCAGTGGGCGCCCACTGTGGCGCTTCGCCGCGCGTCACGGCCTGCACCGCCGACTGCAGCGTCCGCACCGTGCTTTCGTCCACGCTCGGCCCGCCGGCAAAGGCCCGCACCAGCGCCGGCAGCAGCTGATGCGCCCGCTCCACCGCCTCGACCACCGCGGACGAGGGTTCGAGCGTGCGCTCGATCACGCGGTTGAGCAGCTGCTCCACCGACCACGACAGTTCGCCGATGTGCGCGGCGCCCACCATCCGCCCGCTGCCCTTCAGCGTGTGGAAAGCCCGGCGCAGCTCCGCCAGCGGCGCACCGCCGCCCGGTGCCGAGCGCCACGGCGGCAGCTGCGCCGCGATGGTTTCCAGTACTTCCGCCGCTTCCTCGGTGAAGATCTCCACGATCTCCGGATCCGCCACTGCGACGGCGTGCTCCGCGGCGACGAGCGCCGCGGGCGCTAGCGGCTGCTCCGGCTCGGCAGGCGCCGGGGCGCCTGCTTCCTGCGCGACGGCGAGCGGCACTGCGGTTGCGGCGATCGCCACCTCGGGCTGCGGCGCGCCCGGCGCCTCCACGAGCCCGGCGACTTGCGGCAACGCCGCGAGCCGCGCGAGGGATTCCCGCGCCCGCCCCAGGATCAGTTCTGCCGGGACCTGGTCGATGGCGAGCCGCTCGAGGAAATACTCGACGCTGCCGAGCGCGTCCGCGAGCGCCTCGACAGCCTGGCTGTCGGGCGCCGCACGCGAGCCCGCCAGCACGGCGCCGAGATGATCGCGGCATTCGCCCAGCACCTGCGCCGCCCCGTCCAGGCCCGCCACGCGCAGCGCGCCGGCGAGCGCGTGCAGGCGCTCCGGAGCGCCGGCAAGCAGCGTGGTATCGGCGGCCGACGTGACGTAATCGCCGACGGTGCGCTTGACCTCTTCGAGGCCGGCCCGGACCTCGCGGTAAACCGCGGCCAGCGCGCGCTGCAGCGGATGGCGCCGCGACTCGGCCAGTTCGTCCTGCTCGCCGCGCGCCTGCACGGCGCGCGAGGCCAGCCGCTGGTCGACGTCGAGCAGGGCGGCGGAAATCTCGGTGAGCCGGTCGTCGAGGTCCGCGCCGCCGACCAGCCCGGACTGGATGCGCTCGAGTTGCGGCTGCAGGATCTCGTGCTCTTCCTGGTAGCCGAGCCCGTCCAGCAGCTGGCCGACGCGGCGCAGATCCGGCTCCACCTCGCGCAGCACGCGCGAGATGCTGAAGGCATCACCCTCGGCCGCCTCGAGCCGTGCGAGCACCGCGCTCAGCTCGGCCGCGAGCACCGCAACCGCCGCACCGGTGGCCCCCAGGTCGTCGAGCGTCGCGGGCCCGGCCGCCACGGCCGCGTCGGGGGTCAGGCGGTGGCGTTGCTGGATTTCGGCGAGCAGCGCCGAGACCGGCCGGCTCTGCGCGATCAATTCCAGCAGCCGGCGGTAGAGCCCGGCATCGGGCGTGCGGCGATACAGGCCATGCTCGAGCGCGACGCCCGCACGCAACTCGCCGTCGAGCTCGCGCAGCACCGCGATGGCCGCCTCGTCGAGCGCGACACCCCCCTGGTCCAGCGCCTCGGCCAGCGCGGCGCAGGCCTGCCAGAACAGGCGGTGTCCGCCGGGGCGCAGGCGCTGCGCCAGCAGCGCGAACAGCTTGCCCATGTTGCGCAGGTGCTCGCCCGTTGCCTCGTGACGCAGCACGCCCAGCAGCTCGGCCTGGAAACGCTGGCGCGCAAGCCGCAGCAGCTGCACCTCCTCGTCATCGGCCTGCGCCGCCGACACACCGCTGCCTTGCGCGAGCTCCGCGGTGTCGATCGTGTCGGCCAGCGGCGGTGCCGCCAGGGGCGCCTCGGTGCGCGCAGCGCGCAGCTCGTTGACCAGGCCGAGCACGTCGAGCGGTGATTCGCGCCGCTCGGCGGCGACGCGGTGCAGGTAGGCGGGCAACTGCATGCCCGCGGCCAGCAACAGCTGCAGGTTGGCCCCGGAGGGCTCGATGCGCCCGTGCAGCATGGCCTGCACCGTGTCCTCGATCTCGCGCGCGAGCTGCTCGGCGCTCGGCACGCCGAGCAGCCGCAGCGTGGCGTGCAGCTGGTGCGCCTGGGTCAGGCCGAGGCGCAGGCGGGTCTGGTCGGACACGTTGTCGGCAAAGCCGAGCACGGCCTTGCCGAACTGCCCGGCGATCTCGTCGATCTCGCCGCCGACCCACTGCAGGGCCACGAAATCCTGTTGCATCGCGCTGGCGCCCCGGTTCAGCGGCTGCGGGCGCCGCGCCCGTCATCCGGCAGTTTGAAACCGGCCACGGAGTTGCGCAGTTCGTTGGTGATCGCGGCGAGCTTGCCGATCGACTGTGCCGTCGCGGTGGTGCCGGCGGAGGTCTGCGAGGTGATCTCCTGGATGATGTTCATGGTGTTGGAGATATGGCCGGCAGAGGAGGCCTGCTGGCGCGCGGCATTCGAGATGTTCTGGATCAGCGCCGCCAGGTTCTTCGACACCGATTCGATCTCCTCGAGCGCCACGCCGGCGTCCTCCGCCAGACGCGCGCCACGCACCACTTCCGCGGTGGTCTGCTCCATCGAGGTCACCGCTTCGTGGGTGTCGGACTGGATCGTCTTCACCAGCGCCTCGATCTGCCGGGTCGCGCCGCCCGAGCGCTCGGCGAGCCGCTGCACCTCGTCGGCAACCACCGCGAAGCCACGCCCGGCCTCGCCGGCCATCGAGGCCTGGATCGCCGCGTTCAGCGCGAGGATGTTGGTCTGGTCGGCGATGTCGTTGATCAGCGACACGATGTCGCCGATCTCCTGCGAGCTCTCGCCGAGGCGCTTGATGCGCTTGGCGGTCTCCTGGATCTGCTCGCGGATCATGTCCATGCCGCCGATGGTGTTCTGCACCACGCGCGAGCCGGTGTTGGCGAGCGCCACCGAGCGGTCGGCGACACCAGCCGACTCGGCCGCGTTGGAAGACACCTGGTCGATGGTCATCGCCATCTCGGTGATCGCGGACGAGGCGCCGGCGATCTCCTGGGCCTGGTGCTCGGCGGCCTCCGCGAGGTGCAGCGCCGTGGCCTGGGTGTCTTCGGCGGCCTGCGAGACGTTGCGCGAGGTCTGGTTGATCGAGGACACCAGCACGCGCAACTGGTCGATGGTGTAGTTGATGGCGTCGGCGATCGCGCCGGTGAAGTCCCCGGTGACCGTGGCGCTGGTCGTGAGGTCGCCGTCGGCGAGCCCCGCGAGCTCGTCGAGCAGGCGCAGGATGGCCTGCTGGTTGCGCTCGTTGGTCGCGGCGGTCTGCGCCAGGCGCCGGCGCGTGTCCACCGTCCACTGGATGCCGATCATCACCAGCGCCAGCACGATCAGCACGCCGAAGGCGAGCGCGCTGCCCATGTTGAGCTTGCGCTCGCCCTCGAGGTCGTTGATGCGATCGGAGGTCACGCTGGTGGCGTTGAGCAGCTTCGGCGCGCTCTGCACGATAGCCTCGGCGGCCTGGCGCGCCTGCTTGAGATCGGGCGCGGAATCGAGGATGCGCTGCTTGCCGCCGCCGATGACGCGAAACAGCTCCTTCACCTCGCGCGCATCGGCCAGCGCCCCGGCGTTGACGAGCGCCGGGATGCCCATCGCGGCGCTGCCCTCGAGCATGCCGTCGAGCACGTCGGCGAAGCTCTCGGTGTCGGCGTTGAACTGCTCGGCGGCCTCGGTCGCGCCACTGCCGCCCTCGAGCATGCGGTCGAGATTGCGCGAGATGCGCTCTGCCAGCCATGACTGACGCTCGGCGAGCGCCACCTGGCGTATTGTCGCCCCGCTGCCGGCGAGGACGTCGGCGATGCGGGCCGTGCGCTTTTGCACGTCCTCGATGGAACCCGCGAGGGTCGCCGAGGTCTTGCTGAGGAACTCGATACTGTCCTTGCGCGCGACGATGGTCGACGCGGCGGGATCGACCGCTGACCAGGTCTCGCCGATCAGCGCCAGCTCCTCGGCGAGAGCCTCGCGCGGCGAGGGCAGGGCATCCGTGCCATTGGCCAGATCGTCGAGGGTGCGGTCGAAATCGGCGCGCGCGCTCTCCAGGTTGGTGAACGCCGCCGCGTCCCCGTCCACGGCCTCGCGCGCATTGGCCTCGATCTGCTGCGACAGCACGCGCAGGTTGCCGACCAGCTCGCGGTAGCCGGCGTCGCGATTGGTGTCGCGCATGATGACGAAGAGATTCCAGACGAAGGCCAGCACGGCCACCACGAGGACGCCTCCCCACACCAGGATCCACCGGACATTCGGCTGGCTGGCGGCCGGCACGTTCTGCTTCGCGTTCATCTGACTCCCATCCTAGTGGCAATGCATGACCGTGCCCGTGCGGCGCGGGCGGTGGCCGGCGCTAGCGCGCCGCGTCCAGGAAACGCGGATCCCCGACCAGCGCATCGGGGCGGAACACGGCCCAGTCGCCGTCGCCCGCAGTGAAGACCCCCTCGACGAAGGGCGCGAGCTCCGCGACGATGCCCCCCGCGCCCTCGCGGAACGGTTCGGCGGTGAAGTGCTTGAGTCCCTGCACTTCGTCGACGGCCACGGCGCAATCGAAGCCGGCGTTGCCGAGCACCAGCACGCGGTGCTCGCGCCAGTTCAGCGTAGCCCGTCCGCCGAGGAACGCCGCGAGGCCGATGACCGGCAGCAGCCGCCCGCGCACGTTCGCGACCCCCTTGACCCATGGCTGCACCCGCGGCAGTCGCGTCAGCGGCGGCACCATCAGGATTTCGGTGACCGAGCCCATCGGCGCGACCAGCGGCTGCCCGAGCACCGAGAATGCGACGCCGGTCCAGTGCGGCTGCATGCGCAGGCGTGCCTCGGTCCCGTCGCTGCGTACGCGCGCGGAGATATCCAGCAGCAGGTCGAAGGGAGCGGTGGCTGCCATCGCGCGGGCCCGCCTCAGCGGCTGGCCTCGGCCAGCACCTGCGAGATCGTGGCAACGAGCACCGAATCCTCGACCGGCTTGACGAGGTAACCGCGCGCCCCCTGGCGCTCGCCCCAGATGCGGTCGGCCTCCTGGCTCTTGGCAGTCAGCATGACCACCGGTATGGCGGATGTCGCCGGATCGCGCGTGAGCTGGCGCGTGGCCTGGAAGCCGTTCAGGCCCGGCATCACGATGTCCATCAGGATGAGGTCCGGCTGGCTGTCGCGCGCGACCTGCAGGGCCTGTTCGCCCGATTCGGCGGCCAGCACCTCGTGTCCGTGGCGCTTCAGCACCCCGCTTATCTTGAAGTTTTCCGTCGGCGAGTCATCGACGACCAGGATCCGCGGCATCATCTGTCTCCTGCGCGGCGCGCTCAAGCGCCCGCCCTGACGTGCTGCTGTATCGCCCCGATCAGCTCGTTGCGGCTGAAGGGTTTGGTGAGGTACTGGTCGGAACCGACGATGCGCCCCTTGGCCTTGTCGAACAGGCCGTCCTTGCTGGAGAGCATGATTACCGGCATCGAGCGGAATTCGCTGTTGTTCTTGATCAGCGCGCAGGTCTGGTAGCCGTCGAGACGCGGCATCATCACGTCGACGAAGACGATATCCGGCCGGTGGTCGGCGATCTTCGCCAGCGCGTCGAAGCCGTCCTCGGCGGTGATGACCTCGCAGCCCTCCTTGGCGAGCAGCGTCTCGGCGGTGCGGCGGATCGTCTTGCTGTCGTCGATGACCATGACCTTGAGGCCGGTCAAGCTCTGTTCCATGGCGAGGATCCCCGATAATGGCCCTGGGTCTGTTCCCGCGGTTCCCGCGACGGCGTCGCGGCGCGTTCAGCAAGCGGCCGGGCTTCTGCTATCGTTGTCCGGCGGTCGTCAATTAATAGACCATGGGCGTGCGGAAATACAGGCAGGCCTCCCAAAATCCGGACGGAGTTCGCAGATGACAATTCGCCTCGGCGTGGTGATGGATCCCATCGCCGGACTGAACTACAAGAAGGACAGCACACTGGCGCTGCTGTGGGCCGCGCAGGACCGCGGCTGGGAGCTCCACTACCTGGAGCAGCAGGACCTTTTTCTGCGCGATGGCAGCGCGCGAGCGAACACGCGCGCCCTGCGCGTGCACCGCGACGCGGCGCGCTGGTTCGACCTCGGCGAGCCGCGCGAGCTCGCGCTCGGCGAGCTCGACGTGGTGCTGATGCGCAAGGATCCGCCGTTCAACAACGAGTACATCTACTCCACCTACATCCTCGAGGCCGGCGCGCGCGACGGCTGCCTGGTGATCAACGATCCGCAGTCGCTGCGCGACTGCAACGAGAAGCTGTTCGCGACCCGCTTCCCGCAATGCTGCCCGCCGCTGCTGGTGAGCCGCAACGCCGCGCAGTTGCGCGAATTCCAGCGCGAGCATGGCGACGTGATCTTCAAGCCGCTCGACTCGATGGGCGGCACGCTCATATTCCGCGTGCGCGACGGCGACCCGAACATCAGCGTGATCCTCGAGACCCTCACCGCCAACGGCGCCACCACGATCATGGCCCAGCGCTACATTCCCGCGATCGTCGACGGCGACAAGCGCATCCTCATGATCGACGGGGAGCCCGCGCCCTACGCGCTGGCGCGCATCCCGGCGGCCGGCGAGACGCGCGGCAACCTGGCCGCCGGCGGCACCGGCGAGGCGCGACCGCTCAGCGAGCGCGACCGCTGGATCTGTGACGAGGTGGGCCCGGCGCTGCGCGCGCGCGGCCTGGTGTTCGTGGGGCTGGACGTGATCGGCGACTATCTCACCGAGATCAACGTCACCAGTCCGACCTGCATCCGCGAGATCGACAAGGCGCACGGGCTGGACATCGGCGCGAGCGTCATCGCCGCGATCGACGCGCGCCTGGGGCGCTGAGCCCGGTGCGAGCCTGGGACGACCCGGCGCTCGGCAACGACCGGCTGCTGTTCTGCGCCGTGGTGGCGCTGGCCGTGCACGCGGCGCTGATCCTGGGCGTGGGCTTCACGCGCGAGCAGCGCGCGCCGCGCGCCCCGGGGCTCGACGTGACGCTGGCGCAGCTGCGCCACGACGCGCCGGACGAGGCCGCGGACTTCCTCGCGCAGGCCAACCAGCGCGGCAGCGGCAGCGCCAACGAGGCAACCGACCCGGGCGCCCCGGTCAGCAGCGTCTTCGATGCGCCTGCGATACGGCCGGTGGCGCAGGCTCCCGGCGCGCCGCCCGAGGCCGCCCGCGATCCGGCACCGGCGCTGACGTCCACCCGCAGCGAACAGCGGATCGCCGCGCGCGATCCCGCCGCGCGGCGCGCGCCGGCCGAGCCTCGGCCGCAGGCGGCGCCCCCGGCCGAGGCGAGCGCCGAGATCGCCTCGCTGGTGGCGCGGCTCGATGCGCAGCAGAAAGCCTACGCGCGGCTGCCGCGCGTCGAGCGTCTGACCTCGGCGGCGACGCGCGCAGCCGCCGACGCCGCCTATCTCTACACCTGGAAGCAGCGCATCGAGCTCATCGGCAACCAGCATTACCCGGTGGAGGCAAAACGCCGCCGGCTTTACGGCGACCTGCGCCTGCTGGTCGCGCTACGCCCGGACGGCAGCGTCAAGGAGGTGCGCGTGCTGCAGTCCTCGGGCTACGCGCTGCTCGACGATGCCGCGGTGCAGATCGTGCGGCTCTCGGCGCCGTTCGAGCCGTTCCCGCCGGAGCTGCGCGCGCGCGCCGACGAACTCGAGATCATCCGCACCTGGCAGTTTCGCAGCAACCGCCTGAGCTCCAGCGAGTGAGCGCCCGGGCGCGGGCGCGGTGGCTTGCCATCATTGCACCCCGGGGCCGACAATGCGGCCATGAACGTGCGGCTGCGCAACCATTTCCTGATCGCGATGCCGGGGATGGAGGATTCCATCTTCGCGCACAGCATCACCTATCTGTGCGAGCACAATGAGCACGGCGCGATGGGCATTGTCGTGAACCGGCCGCTGGAGCTGAGCTTCGACGATATCTTCGAGCACCTGGAGATTCCCGGTTTCGTGCACCGCCACGACCAGCCGGTGCTGGCCGGCGGCCCGGTGCAGACCGATCGCGGTTTCGTGCTGCACCGGCGCGAGAAACGCTGGCACTGGCAATCGACGCTGCACGTGACCGCCCAGATCAGCCTCACCACGTCGCGCGACATACTCGAGTCGATCGCCCACGATAACGGCCCGCAGGAGGCGCTGATCGCGCTGGGCTATGCGGGCTGGGGTCCGGGGCAGCTGGAGGAGGAACTCGCGGCGAATGCGTGGCTCAGCCTGCCGGCGGAGCCCTCGATCCTGTTCGAAGTGCCGCTGGAGCAGCGCGCGCAGGCCGCCGCCGCGCGCCTGGGGATCAACCTCGGGCTGCTCAGCAGCACCTTCGGCAACGCCTGAACCGGCATGGGCGTGGTGCTGGCCTTCGATTACGGCCTGCGTCGCATCGGCGTGGCGGTGGGCAACCCGCTCACCGGCACGGCGACCGCGCTGCCCGTGCTGCCGGCGCGCGACGGCGTGCCGGACTGGGAACGCATCCGTCGCCTGATCGGCGAATGGGGACCCGCGCTGCTGCTGGTCGGGCTGCCGCTCAACATGGACGGCACGCCCAGCGCGATGAGCGAGCGCGCGGCGCGCTTCTCGCGCCGGCTGCACGGACGCTTCGGCATCCGCTGCGAACTGATGGACGAGCGCCTCAGTTCCTTCGAGGCGCGCGATCGCATGGCGGGAGAGCAGGGGCGCACGGCGCTCGACAGCGTCGCGGCCTGCGTGATCCTGGAAAGCTGGTTCGCCGAACGCTCGCCAAGCGGCTGAGCGTCCTCAGGGACGCTTGCCGAAGAACTGCCCGGTGTTTTCCGTGGTGTCATCGATCGCGAGCCCGGCCGCACGGCCGAGACCACCGGTCTGCGTGCCCATCTTGATCATCAGGCGCATGTTGTTCTGCGAATCGGCGTAGGACAAGGCGTGCTCGTAGGAGATCACGCCGTCGCAATAGAGCTGGTAGAGCGACTGGTCGAAAGTCTGCATGCCGAGCTCGGTCGAGCGCTCCATCAATTCCTTCAGCGCGTGCACCTCGCCCTTGCGGATGATGTCCGAGACCAGCGGCGTGTTGATCAGGATCTCGATCGCAGCGCGCCGTCCCTGGCCGTCGACGGTGGGGATCAGCTGCTGGGCGATCATCGCCTTCAGGTTCAGCGACAGGTCCATCCACAGCTGGTCGCGCGCGTCGGCGGGGAAGAAGTTCTGGATCCGGTCCAGCGCCTGGTTGGCGTTGTTCGCGTGCAGGGTCGCGAGACAGAGGTGGCCGGTCTCGGCGAAGGTCACGGCGTGCTGCATGGTCTCGCGCGTGCGGATCTCCCCGATCAGGATCACGTCGGGCGCCTGGCGCAAGGTGTTCTTCAGCGCGATCTCGAAGCTCTCGGTGTCGATGCCGACCTCGCGCTGCGTGACGATGCACTTGTTGTGCTGGTGCACGTACTCGATCGGGTCCTCGATCGTGATGATGTGGCCCGAGCTGTTGCGGTTGCGGTAACCGACCATGGCGGCGAGCGAGGTGGACTTGCCGGTGCCGGTCGCGCCGACGAAAATGATCAGCCCGCGCTTGGTCATCGCCAGCTCGTTGATGATCGGCGGCAGCTGCAGCTCGTCGACGGTGGGAATCTTCGACTCGATGCGCCGCAGCACCATGCCCACCAGGTTGCGCTGGTAGAATGCGCTGACACGAAAGCGTCCCACGCCGCGCGAACTGATCGCGAAGTTGCACTCGTGCGTGCGCACGAATTCCCTGCGCTGGTCGTCGCTCATTATGCTCAGCACCAGCTCGCGCGCGCGCTCGGGCGTGAGCGGCACGTCGTCGACGGGATGCAACTTGCCGTGCACCTTGATGCAGGGCGCGACACCGGCGGTGATGAAAAGGTCGGAAGCCTTCTTCTCGACCATCCGCGCCAGCATGTCGGTGACTTCCAGTTCCCTCTTCGCTGTCTCGTTGGCTTCCATGACGGGTCTCTCCGGGGGGGTCGTGCGGGTGTGGCTGCGGCGACAGCGATCAGAAGTTGTCGGGGATCTTGGCCTTCTCGCGCGCGGCCTCGCGCGTGACGAGGCGCTTGGCCACCAGGTCGGTGAGGCACTGGTCCATGGTCTGCATGCCCACGCCGGATCCGGTCTGGATCGCGGAATACATCTGCGCCACCTTGTCCTCGCGGATCAGGTTGCGGATCGCCGGGGTGC
>DAORUQ010000046.1:0-4761 GCA_035433265.1 Pseudomonadales bacterium
TCCAGAAACGCGGCGGCGGTGGGATAGCGCGCGATGAACGCGATGTCCCAGCGCTCCTCGGGCGGTCCGATCACGACCTGCTCGGGCCGCCCGCGCCACACGATGCGTCCGCCGACCCGCTGGAACACGGGGCCGCTCTCGCGCGAGTAGGCGGCGTAGGCGGCCTTGCCGCTGCCGCCACGCCCGTCCGGGTACGCGGCGTCGGCGCGCAACCGGATGAGGTTCAGCATCAGGATCGGGGTGTCGCGCGGCAGCGCCTTGAAGGCGGCGAAATGCTCGCGGCTCGGATCGACGTGGTGGGACATGCTCGTTGCTCCTCAGGCGCCCAGCGCCGCATGCGCCGCGGCAAGCCGCGCGATGGGCACGCGATATGGCGAGCAGGACACGTAGTCCAGCCCGATCTCGTGACAGAAGGCGATGCTCCTCGGATCGCCGCCGTGCTCGCCGCAGATGCCGATGTGCAGCTGCGCGTTGGTGGCGCGGCCCGCCTCCACGGCGAGCCGCATCAGGCGCCCGACGCCGTTGCGATCGAGCGTCGCGAACGGGTTGTCCTCGAGGATGCCGCGCGCCTGGTATTCGCGCATGAAGCCGCGCTCGGCGTCGTCGCGCGAGATGCCGAAGGTCATCTGCGTGAGGTCGTTGGTGCCGAAGGAGAAGAACCCGGCCACGGTGGCGATCTCGTCGGCCGTGAGCGCGGCGCGCGGCACCTCGATCATGGTCCCGAAGGTGTAGGGAATGCGGATGTTGCCGTTCTCCGCCAGCACCTGCTTCACCTCGCGCTCGAGCACCTCGCGCTGGATGCGCAGCTCGTTCACGTGCCCGACGAGCGGGATCATCACCTGCGGCTGCACCACGATGCCCTCGCGCGTGCAGGCAACGGCCGCCTCGAAGATCGCGCGCACCTGCATGCGGGTCAGCTCGCTCAGCTGGATGCCGAGGCGCACGCCGCGCGTGCCCAGCATCGGGTTCTGCTCGCGCAGCGCGCGCACGCGCTCCAGCACATGCTGCTTCACGCGTATCTGCTCCAGCGTCTCGTCGATCTCGGCGATGCTGCGCAAATGCTGCAGCCGCACCTTGAGGTTCGCCAGCTCCTCGGCGAGCTCGTCGTAGGCGGGGAGGAACTCGTGCAGCGGGGGATCGAGCAGGCGGATGGTCACGGGCCTGCCCTCCATCGCGCGAAACAGCCCCTCGAAGTCCGAGCGCTGTGGCGGCAGCAGCGCCGCGATGGCCTCGTTGCGCTCCGAGGGCTCCCTGGCCATGATCATGCGCTGCACCAGCGGCATGCGCTCCGCCTCGAAGAACATGTGCTCCGTGCGGCACAGGCCGATGCCCTGCGCGCCGTAGAGCCGGGCACGCGCGGCGTCGCGCGGGTAGTCCGCGTTCGCCCACACCTCCAGGCGGCGGACCTCGTCGGCCCATTCGAGCAGCCTGATCAGGTAGGTGTTGCTGAGATCGGGCACCAGCGTGGGCAGCTTGCCGACGTAGACCAGGCCATTGCTGCCGTCGATGGAAATCCAGTCGCCTTCCCTGACCACCACGTCGCCAAGGCGCATCTCGCGCCGCTCGAGGTCGATTTCCAGCGCCTCGATACCCACCACGGCGGGCTTGCCGAACTGGCGCGCCACCAGCGCCGCATGGCTCGTGCGCCCGCCGCGACTGGTGACCACGCCCCTGGCCGCCAGCATGCCGTGCACGTCGTCGGGCTTCGTTTCCGGGCGCACCATGATGACGGGCTTGTCCTCGTCGCGTCCCCAGCGCTGCGCGAGCGCGGCGTCGAGCGCCACCATCCCGACCGCCGCGCCCGGCGACACGTTGAGGCCGCTGCCGATCAGCTCGGCCCTGCGCACGGCATCGGGCTCGAGCTGCGGGTGCAGGAAGAAGTCGACCTGTTCCGGGCGCACGCGGCGCAGCGCCTCCTCGCGTGTGATCAGCCCCTCCTCGACCATGTCCACGGCGATGCGCACCTCGGCCTGCGCCGTGCGCTTGGCATCGCGCGTCTGCAGCAGCCAGAGCCTGCCCTGTTCGATGGTGAACTCCATGTCCTGCACGTTGCGGTAGTGCATTTCCAGCCGCGCCGCGATGCCGGCGAAATCGCGGTAGATCTCCGGCATCTGCTGCGCGAGCTCCGCGAGCGGCTGCGTGAGGCGGATTCCCGCGACCACGTCCTCGCCCTGCGCATCGAACAGGAAATCGCCCTCGAGCTCGCGCTCGCCGGTCGAGACGTTGCGCGACATCGCCACGCCCGTGGCGGAGTTCGCGCCCATGTTGCCGAACACCATGGTCTGGATGTTGACCGCCGTGCCGAGATCGTGCGGGATGCCGGCGGCGTTGCGGTAGTCCACCGCGCGCTTGCCGTTCCACGAGCGGAACACGGCCTCGGTAGCCAGGCGCAGCTGCTCGTAGGGATCGGAGGGGAAATCCGCGCCGGTGTAGGTGCGGTAGATCTCCTTGAAGCGCGCGGTGATCAGGCGCCAGTGCCCGGCATCCATCCCGGCATCGCTCGCCACGCCGAGGCGATTGCGCTGCGCCGTGATGACCGCATCGAAGACCTCGTCGGGCACGCCCATCACGACGCTGCCGAACATCTGTACGAGACGACGGTAGAGATCGAAGGCAAAGCGCTCGTCGCCGCTGCGTCGCGCCAGCCCGGCCACCACCTCGTCGTTCAGGCCGATATTGAGGATCGTGTCCATCATGCCGGGCATCGACTGCCTGGCGCCGGAGCGGCAGGACACCAGCAGGGGGTTGTCCCGATCACCGAAGCGCTTGTGCGTCGCGGACTCGATCGCGCGCACGGCAGCGAGAACCTCCTCCCACAGCGTGCCGGGCAGCCGGGCATCGGCGGCGAGGAAGTCGCGGCACGCCGCGGTGCTGATCGTGAAGCCGGGCGGCACCGGGATGCCGAGACTGCTCATCTCGGCGAGATTGGCTCCCTTGCCGCCGAGCAGCGCCCGCACGGCCTGCCAGTCCCCGCCCGCGCTGGCGCGCACCGCGTCAATCTCGCTGAACAGGTAGACGTAGCGCGCGCTGCTGTCGGCCGGCATGGCAGTTCCCCGCATCGTTGCTGGTGGGCGCATGGTGCGCCCGCCGCATCGCGCGAGTCCAGTTCATCGTCGCGCGCGCGAGGACACGGTCGCGCGCTGGGTTGCTAGGCGGCGGCTCGAGCCCCGGCGCCGCCGCGCTTCGACGCGGGCTTCAGCGGCAGGTCGTAGGACACCCGCGCACCATAGGCGTCGGGCTCCTGGGGGTCGTGGCGCACGCGGTCGAACACCAGCAGGCGCGTGCCCAGCGTGAAGCCCTCCTGGATGTCGTGCGTCACCATGAACACGCTGAAGGGCTTGCGCTCCCACAGCGACAGCAGCAGCTCGTGCATGTCGGCGCGGATGCCCGGATCCAGCGCCCCGAAGGGCTCGTCGAGCAGCAGGATCTCGGGCTCGCGGATCAGCGACTGCGCCAGTGCCAGGCGCTGCTGCATGCCGCCGGAGAGCTCGTGCGGGTACTTCGCGCCGCTGTCACCCAGGCCGACGGCCTCCAGCATGGCCCGCGAGCGCTCCAGCGCGGCGCGGCGCCTGGCGCCGAAGAGGCGCGCGCTCAGCATCGCGTCGCGGCATTCCAGGCCGGGCATCACGTTCTGCAGCGCCGTGAGGTGCGGGAACACCGAGTAGCGCTGGAACACCACGCCGCGATCGGCGCCGGGCTCCGCGGGCCAGGACTTGCCATCGAGCAGCATCGTGCCGCGGGTGGGCCTCTCCTCGCCGAGCAGCATCTTGAAGAACGTGGTCTTGCCGCAGCCCGAGGCGCCGACGATGCTGACGAACTCGCCGCGCTCGAAATCGAGCGAGATGTTCTCCAGCACGACGCGCCGGCCGTACTCCTTCCACAGGTGGCGGATGCTGATGAAGCTCATGGCGCCTCTCCGGTGGCGGTGTTCGCGTGCAGCCAGGGGAAGGCCTTGCGATGCAGCTCGCGCAGGGCGCGGTCCATCAGCCAGGCGAGCAGCGTGATCCACGCCACGTAGGGCAGGATCACGTCCATCGCAAGGTAACGGCGCAGCAGGAAGATGCGGTAGCCGAGCCCGTCCTCGGCGGCAATGGCCTCGGCGGAGATCAGGAACAGCCACGCCGCGCCGAGCGACAGCCGCAGCGCATCGAGCAGGCGCGGCAGCACCTGCGGCAGCACCACGCGCAGCGCGATCTGCCAGCTCGAGGCGCCCAGCGACTGCGCCTTGATCAGCTGCTCGCGCGGCAGGTCCTGCACGCGCCCCTGCATGTCGCGGATGATCACCGGCGCGATGCCGAGCACGATCAGCACCACCTTGGAGACCTCGCCGAGGCCGCACATCACGAAGATGATCGGCAGCACCGCCATCGGGGGAATCAGCGACAGCACCGCGACGGTGGGCGCGAAGGTGCTGCGCACCAGCGGGAACATCCCGAGCATCATCCCGAACACCAGCCCGGACGCGGTGCTGATCCCCACGCCCCAGGCGAGGCGCTGCAGGCTGGCACGGGTGTCGCTCCACAGGATGATCCGCCCGGTGCGCTTGTCCTCCTGGAACGCGACGCGCCGCACGCCGTCGGCGAGCTGGCTCACGCTGGGCAGCAGGCGGTCATTGGGGTTCGTGGCATGGCGTGCCAGCGAGGCCGACACGTAGATCCCGGCGAGCAGCACGAACGGCAGCAGGGCGAGCATGAGCGCGTGCAACCGCGTCGGCCGGATGTTGATCGCTCGTTTCATGGTCGGATGCCGGATCCCTGGTCG
>DAORUQ010000046.1:4861-11377 GCA_035433265.1 Pseudomonadales bacterium
GCGTCGGCCGGATGTTGATCGCTCGTTTCATGGTCGGATGCCGGATCCCTGGTCGCCTGTTGCAAGGCCAAATGCACGGAACATGCCAACCATCGAGAGCCGCTGTGCGCCCGAATGCCCGCCAGTTCGCACGAGCAGCGCGCCGTTGCGGTGCAATCACGCCCGTGACGCACCGCAATCGCGCATGGCATGTCCGCAGCACGCCGGATAAGGCCGCCTCGCCCCGCGTGCCGCGGCACTGGCGTGAATGTTGCTCGACCATTATTCGATTGCGACTCGACAGGCTGCAGTCCAACGCAGAATGCTTCCTGAAGACCCGTTGCCGGACGGCCGGCAATGCGTAGACCCCGTGGGACGGCCCACCATGGAAACCCGATGTCGTCCTGGTGCCCTGCACTCCTGTATCCCGGATTGTTCCGCCACCGCGATGGCGTGGCGCCCAACCTGCTCGCCTTCGCCTACGCGTTCGGCGGCTACGCCGCCGGGTGGTGGCTGATCACGCGCGGCGCGATCGCGCCCGCCGTTGCCGGCACCCTGTTGCTGGCGCACGCGATGGTCATCGCGGCGTACCTGGTGCATGAATGCGCGCACAACACCCTGTTCCGCGACAACGCCTTCAATGCGCGCGCGGGCGCGGCCTTGCTGTGGCTCTGCGGCGCCTGCTACGGCAGCTACGAGGGCCTGCGCCACAAGCACTTTCGCCACCACGTGGACCGCGCCGACGTGGTGGCATTCAACTTCCGCACGCGCTTGTTGCGCCACCCGTTGCTGCTGCGCGCGCTGCAGGCGCTGGAGTGGCTGTACATCCCCGCCGTCGACCTGCTCATGCACTGGCTGGTGCCGGTGCTTCCCTTCGTGATGCCCACGCGCAAGGCCCAGCGGCCCCGCGTCGTCGCTATCCTGCTGGTGCGCGGCATCCTGTTCGCGGCTGCGGGCCTCCTCGCGCCCGCGGCCCTCGCCTGCTACGCGATCGCCTACCTGCTGATGCTGCACCTGCTGCGCTTCATGGACGCGTACCAGCACACCTACCCGCTGCTCGAGACCCTGGAGCAGGCGCCGGGCGCGCAGGCAAAGCAGTTCGACGCGGCCTTCGAGGCGAGCCACACCTTCAGCAACCCGCATTCGCTGCGCTGGCCGTGGCTGAACCTGCTGACGCTCAACTTCGGCTTCCACAACGCGCACCACGAGAAGCCGAACCAGCCCTGGCACCGCCTGCCCGCGCTGCATCGCAGCCTGTTCGGCGCCGGGCTGGCGCAGCTGATCCCGCTGGCAAACCAGCTGGCCTGCTACCACCGCTACCGCGTGCGGCGCGTGGTGCACGAGGACCCGCTCGATCTGGACGTGACCGGCAACCGTGGCGCCACCTTCGTGGGCGTCGATGGCGTCTCCTTCCTGACCGGGCACTGAGCATTCATCACCGGAGCACCACGCCTTGACCGCCGTCACCCGTTTCTGGCCGCTGCTGTGCGGCACCCAGCGCTACGAGAAGACCCTGTCGACGCGCGGCACCGGCGCCGGGGTGATCATCGAGGCGCCGATCCTCGCCTACCTGGTCGAGACCGCCAACGGCCGCATCCTCTACGACGTGGGCTGCGATTACCGCAAGCTGAGCGAACCGGCGCTGCGCGCGCAGTGGTACGGGAATCCCGCCTTCCCCTTCGGCCCGCCCGAGGTCACCGAGGCCGACCGGCTCCCGGCACGGCTGGCGCGCCTCGGGCTCGATGTCCGCGACATCGACTGCGTGGTGTGCGGTCACCTGCACTTCGATCACGGCGGCGGGCTGCACGAGTTCGCGCACGCCGAGGTGCACGTGCATCGCGCCGAGCTCCAGGCCATGCGCGAGCAGGCGGACGAGGCCTACTTTCGCGACGACTTCGCGCACGGGGCGCACTGGTGCGAACACGCGGGCGAAGCGACACTCGCGGCGGGCGTGCAACTCATCGAGACGCCGGGACACACCGCGGGCCACATGTCGCTGCTGATCGAGCTGCCAGAAGGCAAGCCCGTGCTGCTGTGCGGCGACGCGGCCGACCTGCAGGAGAACCTCGACGCGGAAATCGCCCCGGGGCTGTGCTGGCGCGAGCGCACCGATCTGGCACTCGCGAGCATCCGCAAGCTCAAGCGCATCGGCGCGGAATCGGGCGCGGAGCTCTGGCCCAACCACGACATGGCGTTCTTTCGCGCCCGCGACACCTTTCCGGTCGCGCGGCGATGAGCGGCGCCGCGGTCTCGCAGCGCCTGCCCGTGCTGGCGCTGCTCGGCGCCTCGATGATCTGGGGCCTGACCTGGCTGCCGCTCAAGCTGTTCGAGGCCGGCGGACTGGGCGGGGCGGCACTGCTGCTGGTCGCCCACGGCACGGTGGCACTGGTGGCACTGCCGCTGCTCGCGCGCCGGTGCCGCGCACTGCTGCCCGAGTGGCGCACGCTGGCAGGTGTTTTCTGCCTCGGCGGCTTCGCCACCATCGCCTTCAGCTCCAGCCTGATGTACGGCGACGTGGTGCGGGCGATGTCGCTGTTCTACACCATGCCCCTGTGGGCCATCCTCGGCGGTCTGCTGTTCCTGGGCGAGCGCCTGACGCGACGGCGCGCCCTGGCCGCGCTCTGCGCCATTACCGGCGCGTGGCTGATCCTCGGCGGCACGCGCATCCTCGAGAATCCGCCCGGGTGGATCGACCTGCTGGCGGCAGCCTCGGGCTTCGCCTACGCGATGAACAACGTGGTCTTCCGCGCCACCCCCGCGCTGGCGGTGGCGCCGAAGATCCTCATGATGTACCTCGGCGTCGCGGTGTTCTGCGCGCTGCTGCTGCTCTCGGGCGTACAGCAATGGCCCGTGGAGCCGCCGCCGGCGTCGCTGCTGGCGCTGGCCTGCGCCTTCGGCGCCTGCTGGCTGCTGGCCGGCAACATCGGCACGCAATGGGGCGTCACACACATGGAGGCCGGACGCGCGGCGATGATCGTGGTGCTGGAACTGCTGATCGCGGTGGTCTCGGCGCTGTGGCTCGAGGGCGGCTCGCTGTCGGCGGGCGAGTGGTGTGGCGCGGCGCTGCTGATCAGCGCCGCGCTGCTGGAGGCTCGCGGCTGATGTGCGACACCTGCCCCCTGCAGCAACACGATGTTGTGCGCGACAGCAATGCACGCCTGCATGAAAAAAAAGCCGCCCGAAGGCGGCCAGGGAGGGTCGAACGCGCCGTAATCGGTGTTACAGCTTTCCTTCTGCGGCCATCTGCACGAAGCGCGCATCGAAGCGCAGCTTGATGTTCTTCGGGTCGCCGAGCACCCGGGCACCCGGGAACTCGATGCCGATGTGATCGGCATCGGGAGCACCCTCGCCGAGCAGACCGTGGTCGAACGAGAACTTGCGCACCAGGTCGTTCGAGGCGAGCAGCGCGGGCGCCGTCGCGAAGGCGAGCGCCTCCTGCGGCGTGTAGAACAGCTTCGTCGTCTTCAGCTGCGACTCGTAGCCGGCCAGGTCGGTGCCCGAGAGCTGCGCCATCTGCGTCCTGGCTGCCGCGGCCGCCGCGTCACCCTTGCTCATCAGCGCCACCGTTTCGAACCAGGCACCGGTGAGCGCCTTGGCCAACTCCGGGTTGGCCTCGAGCGTCGCGGTGTTGATCGCGAGCGCGTCGAGGATCTCGCCGGGAATCTGCGAGGAGTCGTAGACCAGGTGCGTGCCTGCCTGCTTCGCCATCTCGGCCAGCTGCGGGTTCCACGCCGCGGCGGCGGTGACATCGGGAGTGCTCCACGCGGCGACGATGTCTGCGTCCGAGGTGTTGACCACCTGGATGTCCTTCTCGGAGAGGCCCACGCTGTCCAGCGCGCGCGCCAGCAGGTAGTGCGACACGGACAGCTCCACCAGGTTCACCTTCTGTCCCTTGATAGCGGCGAGCTTGTCCGCGCCCTTCAGCACCAGCCCGTCATTACCGTTGGAGTAGTCGCCCACGATCACGATCGAGGTGTCGACACCGCCGGCGGCGGGAATCGTGAGCGCATCCATGTTGGTGACCAGCACCGCGTCGAACTGCCCGGCCGTGTACTGGTTTATTCCCTCGATGTAGTCGAGCTGCTTGAGCCCTATCGTGATGCCGTACTTGTCGGCCCACTTCTTCAGGATCCCGGACTGCTCGGCGTAGGGCCAGGGCATCCAGCCGGCGTAGATGCTCCAGGCGAGCGTGAAGCTCCTCTTCTCGGCCGCCAGCGTCGGGGCAGCGACGCCGAGCAGGGTGGTGGCGAGCAGCAGCCCGCCCGCGGCGCGCCGTGCGCGCGTGTACAAGACTCCGATTCGTGATGCCATGGTCGATGTCCCCGGTGTGCGCTTCGATGAAATGCCGTCACACCGGCTGAGCAAGAAGCCTGCCAGCTGGCCACGAAGCTCGGCTGCGGAGGCCTGGTACCGCGTACCGGCACTGCTTCGGCTCGGCTCGGCGCACAATGGTGGTGCGTGGCGCGCGGCGATGGTGCATCCTGTCGGCGCAACGGGAGACCGTTGCGCCATGCAGGCGCGGTGACACCGCGAACGCCCGCATTGGCATGAATCTGGCTTAATCAATTGTCGAACGAGAGCGGTCCGGTGCGCCGGACGCCACGCACCACAATCCGGAAATGGATGACTAGGGTTCCGGCCTGCACGCAGGTGACTGGTCCGAGAGTCATCGACCTCCTTCGAGGTTACACGGCGGGACAAAAGCCCGGGAGAACGCACGCTGTGTTGCGCGCTCCCGGCTGTTCCGTCGCCCGAACCGGAGGTTCACATGACATTGCACGACACCCCGTCACCCGCCGTAGTCGAGGAGTTGCTGCCCGGCGGCGGCCACCGCTCCTTCGTGCTGCGCCGCGGCCAGCTGCTGCGCCTGACCGATCTCGAGGGCGGTGCCAACGTCGCCACGCTGATGTTCAACGCCCTCGAGAAATCCGAGCGCCTCAACCTGCCCGATTCGCTGAAGTGCCAGCACACCGCGAAGCTCACGCGTGGCCACTGCCTCTATTCCGACATGGGCCGCGTTCTGGCCGCGATCACCGCCGACACCGCGGGCTGGAGCGACAGCATCGGCGGCGTGCTGGATGCCGCGGAGGTGCGCGAAAAGTACGGCGCGGGGTCGTTCCAGCAGCTGCGCAACGACTGCCACCGCAACGGCACCGACAACCTGCTGATCGAGCTCGGCAAGTGGGGGCTGGGGCTGTCGGACCTGCTGATGGTACTGAACCTGTTCTCGCGCGTGGACGTGGAGGCCGACGGCGGGCTTCGTTTCGTGCCCGGCAATTCGCGCGCCGGGGATTTCATCGAGCTCTACGCGCCGATGGACACGCTGGTGGTGCTCAGCGCGCTGCAGCATCCGCTGGATCCCGCGCCGCGCTACGCGCCGAAGCCGGTGCAGCTCGCCTGGCTGCGCGCCGGCCCCGAGGTCGCGCAGCATTGCCGCGGCTCCTGCGCCGAGAACGCGCGCGGTTTCCTCAACACCGAACGCCTTTACCTGTGAGGATGCGACCATGAGCACCAGCACCGCGACACTGACGAGCAGCACGCGCGAGGCGGCCGATGCCTGCCTGCGCCACGTCATCCCGGCGGGCGAGCCCTGGGTGGGCGAGCTCACGGCGGGACAGACGATCCGCCTGCTCGACCTCGAGGGCAACCAGGCCGTCGACACGCTGTTCTTCGCGCGCGCCAACCCGCGCGAGCGCTACGACCCGCAGCGCACGCTGCGCCGCCAGGGCAACCTCTACCTCAGCACCGGCACCGTGCTGTACTCGAACCTGGGCCGAGCGCTGCTCACGATCGTCGCCGACACCTGCGGGCGGCACGACACGCTCGGCGGCGCCTGCGCGCAGGAGAGCAACACCGTGCGCTACGCGCTGGAGAAGCGCCACATGCACAGCTGCCGCGACAGCTTCCTGTGCGGCTGCCTGCACGACGGGCGTCTCGACAAGCGCGACATCGGCGCCAACATCAACTTCTTCATGAACGTGCCGGTGACGCCCGCGGGCGGGCTCACGTTCGAGGACGGCATCTCGGCGCCCGGCAAGTACGTCGAGCTGCGCGCCGAGACCGACGTGATCGTGCTGATCTCCAACTGCCCGCAGCTGAACAACCCCTGCAATGCCTACGACCCGACGCCGGTCGAAGTGCTGGTGTGGAACTGAGCCATGTTCGACAAGGTACTGATCGCCAACCGCGGCGCCATCGCCTGCCGCATCGCGCGCACGCTGCGCGAGCTCGGCGCCGGCGCCGTCGCCGTCTACGCGCGGGCCGACGCCGCCAGCCGCCATGTCACCGACGCCGACGAGGCCTGGAGCCTCGGCGAGGGTGCGGCCGCCACGACCTACCTCGACGCCGAGCGCATCCTCGCGATCGCGCGCGAGGCGGGCGCCGCGGCCATCCATCCCGGCTACGGCTTCCTGTCGGAGAACGCGGCCTTCGCCGAGCGCTGCGCCGCCGCGGGCATCGCCTTCGTCGGACCCACGCCGGAGCAGCTGCGCGTGTTCGGCCTCAAGCACACCGCGCGCGCGCTGGCGAAGGCCCACG
>DAORUQ010000046.1:11477-18180 GCA_035433265.1 Pseudomonadales bacterium
CAGCTGCGCGTGTTCGGCCTCAAGCACACCGCGCGCGCGCTGGCGAAGGCCCACGGCGTGCCGCTGCTCGAAGGCACGGAACTGCTGGAATCCGTGGAAGCGGCACTCGCCGCGGCCGCGCGCGTCGGTTACCCGGTGATGCTGAAGAGCACCGCGGGCGGCGGCGGCATCGGGATGCGCGTGTGCCGCGACGACGAGGAGCTCGCGCGCCAGTTCGACACCGTGCGCCGCCTCGGCGAGAACAACTTCAGCGACGCCGGCGTGTTCCTCGAGAAATACATCGAGCGCGCGCGCCACCTCGAGGTGCAGATCTTCGGCGACGGCCAGGGCGAGGTGATCGCGCTCGGCGTGCGCGACTGCTCGGTGCAGCGGCGCAACCAGAAGGTGCTGGAGGAAACCCCGGCACCGAACCTGCCCGCCGGCGTGGCCGAGGCACTGTGCGCGGCGGCGGTGCGCCTCGGACGCGCGGTGTCCTACCGTTCCGCGGGTACCGTCGAATTCGTCTATGACAGCGCCAGCGGCGCGTTCAATTTCCTCGAGGTGAACACGCGGCTGCAGGTCGAGCACGGCGTCACCGAGCAGGTGTGGGGCGTGGACCTGGTCGCGTGGATGCTGCGCCTGGCCGCGGGCGAGCTGCCGCCGCTCGCGGAACTGGCGGCGAGGCTCTCACCCGCCGGTCACGCGATCCAGGCGCGCGTGTACGCCGAGGACCCGGCGCGCGATTTCCGCCCCAGCCCCGGCCTGCTGACCGAGGTCGCGTTCCCGCCGGCCGACGGCAGGCGGCTTCGCATCGACACCTGGGTCGAGGCCGGCTGCGAGATACCGCCGAGCTTCGACCCGATGATCGCCAAGCTCATCGCGCACGCGCCGGATCGCGAGGCGGCGCGCGCAGCGCTCGACCGGGCGCTCGCCGCGACACGGCTCTACGGCGTCGAGACCAACCGCGACTACCTGCGCCAGATCCTCGCCGACGCGCCCTTCGCCGGCGGCGAGCCGTGGACTCGCTGCCTCGAGGGACTGGCCTGCAGCAGCCACACCGTCGAGGTCCTCGCCGCCGGCACGCAGAGCACGGTGCAGGACTGGCCCGGACGCATCGGCTACTGGGCCGTCGGCGTGCCGCCGTCGGGGCCGATGGACGATCGCGCGCTGCGTCTGGGCAACCGCCTGCTCGGCAATGCCGAGGGCGAGACCGCGCTGGAAATCACGATGAGCGGTCCGACGCTGCGCTTCTGCTGCGCCGCGGTGATCGCGATCACCGGTGCCGCGATCCCGTTCAGCATCGATGGTGCGCCGCAGCCAATGAACACCACGGTGTTCGTGCCCGCGCTCGCGCGCGTCGAACTCGGCACGATCGCGGGCGCCGGCGCGCGCAGCTACCTCTGCGTGCGCGGCGGCTTCGACCTGCCGGCCTATCTCGGCAGCCGCAGCACCTTCACGCTGGGGCAGTTCGGCGGCCACGGCGGCCGCGCGCTGCGCGCCGGGGACGTGCTGCGCCTGCACCCGCTCGCCGACGCGCAGGCCGGCGCGCGGCTGCCGCCGACGCTGGTGCCCGAGCCCGGTGCGCTGCGCCGGCTGCGCGTGATCTACGGCCCGCACGGCGCGCCCGAATACTTCACGCCACGCTACATCGAGCAGTTCCTCGCCACCGATTGGGAAGTGCACTTCAATTCCAGCCGCACCGGCGTGCGCCTGCTGGGACCCAAGCCCGAATGGGCGCGCGAGAGCGGCGGCGAGGCGGGGCTGCATCCCTCCAACATCCACGACAACCCCTATGCGGTCGGCGCCGTCGACTTCACCGGCGACATGCCGGTGATCCTCGGTCCCGACGGTCCCAGCCTCGGCGGCTTCGTCTGCCCCGTGACCGTGATCGAGGCCGACCTGTGGCAGCTCGGCCAGCTCAAGGCCGGCGACCGGCTGCGCTTCGTGCCAGTCGATCTTGCCAGCGCGCGCGCGCTCGCCGCCGCGCGCCGGCGCGAATGCGCGCAGCTCGAGAGCACCGCACCGGACTGCACCGAGGCGGTATCGCTCGCTTCGCCGGTGGTGATGAGCACCGGTGAAGGCGACACGCGGCTGGTCGCGCGGCTCTCCGGCGACACGCACCTGCTGCTCGAGATCGGGCCGCCGGAACTCGACCTGGTGCTGCGCTTTCGCGCCCACGCGCTGATGCAGGCCATCGAGGCCGAGGACTTCGCGGGCCTCGTGGACCTCACGCCCGGCATCCGCTCGCTGCAGCTGCACTATGTTCCGGAAACGCTGCCGCTGGCCGCGCTGCTGGCGCGCATCGGCGCGCTGTGGACCGATGTCTGCGCCCGCGACAATCTCGAGGTGCCCTCGCGCATCGTGCACCTGCCGCTGTCGTGGGACGATCCGGCCTGCCGGCTCGCGATAGAGAAATACATGACCACGGTGCGCAAGGACGCGCCGTGGTGCCCGAGCAATCTCGAGTTCATCCGCCGCATCAACGAGGTCGATGACATCGAAGCGGTGCGCGGGATCGTCTTCGCCGCGCACTACCTGGTGATGGGCCTCGGCGACGTGTACCTCGGCGCGCCGGTCGCCACGCCACTGGATCCGCGCCACCGCCTGGTCACCACCAAGTACAACCCGGCGCGCACGTGGACCGCGGAGAACTCGGTGGGCATCGGCGGCTCGTATCTTTGCATCTACGGCATGGAAGGCCCGGGCGGCTACCAGTTCGTCGGGCGCACGCTGCAGATGTGGAACCGCTACCGCGAGGTGGCGGCCTTCGGCGGCAAGCCGTGGTTGCTGCGCTTCTTCGACCAGATCCGCTTCTTCCCGGTCGAAGCCGCAGAGCTCGAGCGCATCCGCCGCGAGTTCCCGCTGGGGCGTTACCCGGTCCGCATCGAGCAGACCGTGCTGCGCCTGGGCGAGTACCAGGAATTCCTGGCGCGCGAAGCCGAATCGATAGCGCGTTTCCGCCAGCGCCAGCGCCACGGCTTCGACGCCGAGCGCGAGCGCTGGATCGCCACCGGGCAGGCGCATTTCGAGGAGGGCGAGATCGCCCCCGACGTGGGCGAGGACGAGGCGCTGGGCCACGGCGAGCACGCCATCGACAGCCACATCGCCGGCAACCTGTGGCAGGTCTGCGTCGAGCCCGGGCAAGCGGTGAGCGCCGGCGAGACGCTGGCGATACTCGAATCGATGAAAATGGAGATCCCGCTCACCGCGCCACGCGCGGGCATCGTGAAGGACGTGCGCCTGCGACCGGGATCGGCCGTGCGCGCCGGCCAGCGCGTGCTGGTACTGGAGGAGACAGGAACATGAGGCAAGCCGCGCACGAGGACGACCTGCGCATCGCGTCGCTGCAGCAAGCCTACCGCAGCGGCGCGCTGCGTCCGCGCCAGCTGATCGCGCGGCTGCGCGCGCGCGCCGCGGCGCTGAACCCGGAGTTCCGCCTGTTCATCCGGCTGCTGGACGAAGCGGAGCTGGAGCCGTACCTGGCAGCGCTGGAGGCACGCCCGGCGCAGGAACTGCCGCTCTACGGCATCCCGTTCGCGATCAAGGACAACATCGACCTCGCCGGCGTGCCCACGACGGCGGCCTGCCCCGCCTTCGCGTACACGCCCCAACGCTCGGCCAGCGTCGTCGAGCGCCTGGTCGCGCTCGGCGCCATCCCGCTCGGCAAGACCAATCTCGACCAGTTCGCCACCGGTCTCAACGGCACGCGCTCGCCCTGGGGCGCCTGCCGCAACGCCGTGCTGGCGCAATACATCTCGGGCGGCTCGAGCGCGGGCTCCGCGCTCGCCGTCGCGCTCGGCGTGGCCAGCTTCGCGCTCGGCACCGACACCGCGGGATCCGGGCGCGTGCCGGCGGCGCTGAACAACCTCGTCGGCGCCAAGCCCACGCTCGGGCTGTTGTCGACGGCCGGCGTGGTGCCCGCCTGCCGCACGCTCGACTGCGTGACGTATTTCACCGCCAGCGCGCGCGAGGCCTCGGAGCTGCTGGCATTGACCGCGGCGCGCGATCCGCGCGATCCCTACAGCCGCCAAAACCCGTCGTGGAACCACGGCGGCGCCTTCGGTGCGCCGCGCCCCTTGCGCTTCGGTGTGCCGCGGCCCGCGGATCTCGAGTTCTTCGGCTGCGCCGAGGGACCAACGCTGTTCGCCGGGGCGATCGCGCATCTGGAGGCGATCGGCGGCGAAGCCCACGAGATCGACTTCGCGCCGTTCCTGCAGGCCGCGCGCCTGCTCTACGAAGGCCCGTGGGTCGCCGAGCGCTACGCGGTTGCCGGCGAGCTGATCGAACGCGACCCCGACGCGGTGTTGCCGGTGATCCGTGACGTGCTCGCGGCCGCACCGCGGGCAAGCGCGGTCGAGGCTTTCCGTGCCCGCTACCGGCTGCAGGAATTGAAGGCACGGTGCGACGCCACGCTCGAGGGGCTGGACTGCGTGCTCACGCCGACCATCGGCCGGCCGGTCACGCTCGCCGAAATGCAGGCCGAGCCGGTGCTGCGCAACAGCGAGCTCGGCTACTACACGAACTTCATGAACCTGCTCGATTACGCGGCCGTCGCGGTACCGAGCGGCTTCATGGCAAACGGCCTGCCGTGGGGCATCACGCTGTTCGGTCGCGCCTTCACCGACCAGTACCTGCTCGGCATCGCCGACGCCATCCAGCGCCACCACAATCTCCCGCTCGCGGGCAACCACGCGCCGATGCTGGCGCAACCGCCGCAGGCGGCCGGGAACGATCGCCTGCGCCTGGTGGTTTGCGGTGCGCACCTCGAGGGCCTGGCGCTGAACTGGCAGCTCACGGCGCGCGGGGCGCGCCTGCTGGAGCGCACCGCGAGCAGCCCCCATTACCGGCTGTACGCGCTGGCCGGGGGGCCGCCCGCGCGCCCGGGCATGGTGCGCGTCGCCAGCGGCGGCTGCAGCATCGCGGTGGAGGTGTGGGAACTGCCGGCCAGCGAGCTGGGCACATTCGTCGCCGGCATTGCGGCGCCACTGGGACTCGGCAAGCTCGAACTCGCCGACGGGCGCCGCGAGACCGGTTTCATCTGCGAGCCCTGCGGCCTCGAGGACGCCAGGGACATCAGCCACTTCGGCGGCTGGCGACAGTACCTCGCCAGTGGCTGAGCGCACCGGCGCGGGGGCCGTCGCGACGGCCACGGCGCAAGCAGTGGCCCGCCGGCCCGGTTACACTGCGCCGGGATCCCGCGTGCGCGGGCCGAACGATACGCGGGGAGGGAAAGGCGCGCATGAGCGATACGCCGGTCCGCACGGCGCTGCCGCGACAGCGGATGTTGGCCGTGCTGGCTGTGACGCTGGCGACAGCGACGGTATCGTTCGACGGCGGCATCGCCAACGTCGCGCTGCCGACGATCGCGCGCGAGCTCGGCGTTCCGGGCTCGAGCGCGGTTGCGATCATCTCCACCTACCAGATCGTCCTCGTGGTCACGCTGCTTCCCCTTGCGGCACTCGCCGAGCGTATCGGTCACCGGCGCATGTTGCGCATCGGCATCGTCCTGTTCATCGCCGGAGGACTGCTCTGCACCTTCGCGCGCACGCTGCCGGTCCTGATCGCGCTGCGCGCATGCCAGTCGCTGGGCTCGGCGGCGGTGATGTGCGTCGGCGCGGCGCTGATCCGCTCGCTCTATCCGCCCGAATGGCTCGGACGCGGGCTCGCGCTCAACACGCTGATCGCGACCGCGTCGTTGTCGCTCGCACCGACCGTCGGCGGACTGATGCTCGCGGTCCAGCCCTGGTACTGGCTCTTCGCCATCGGCGTGCCCACGACCCTGGCGGCGCTGCTGCTGTCGGGCATCGTCCCGGAAAGCGAGCGGCGCGACACGCCCTTCGACGTTCGCGGCGCGCTCTATTGCATGGCGAGCTTCGGCCTCCTGTTCGCGGGGATCGAGAGCGCGGTGCACGGTGCCGAGCCCCTGCTCACGGCGCTGCTGATCGGGCTCGGCGTGCCGGTGACCGTGCGCTTCGTGCAGCGCGAGCTGCGCGCGAGCATGCCGATCCTGCCGCTCGACCTGCTCGGGCGGCCCATGATCGCGCTGACGGTGGGCGGGGCGATGCTCACGTTCATCGCCAGCACGAGCCTTCTCGTCACCCTGCCGTTCCGTCTGCACGAGCAGTTCGGGTTCAGCACCGCGGCGACCGGCGCGATACTCGCGGCCTGGTCGCTGACGATGATGTTCTTTGCGCCGAGCGCCGGGATCCTGTCCGACCGTATCCCCGCCCCGGTGCTCGGCGCGTTCGGCATGATCGTGGCAAGCGTCGGGGCGCTGCTGCTCGCCCTGCTTCCCGAGGACGCGAACGGGTTCGACATCAGCTGGCGGATCGCGGTCTGCGCGGCGGGCTACGCCTTCTACGTATCGCCCGCCTTCCGCATGGTGGTCAACGCCGCGCCACCGGCAGGCGTGGCCTCGGCGGGCAGCCTCATGACCACCGCCCGGATGAGCGGCCAGACGCTCGGCGCGACCGCTTCGGCGACGCTGCTCGTGCTCGGGATCGGCCAGGGCGCGGCACCGGCGGCGATCGCGGCGCTGCTGTTCTTCAGCGCGGGTGTCCTCGGGATCATCCGCTTCTCGCCCGGGATCGCCACAAGGAGCCTGCCTCCGTGACCGATGCACCTGTGCGGCCCGATGGCCGCGCCTTCCCCGACATGATGGCCGCGCACCCGTGCCCCGTCTTCAGCGACGAGGTGATGGCGCAGGCGCGTTCAATGAGCGGTG
>DAORUQ010000047.1:0-18149 GCA_035433265.1 Pseudomonadales bacterium
GCCCGCGGCTTATGCCCGCTCAGGCGGTGTGAGTCGGGTTTTTACAACACCCTCTGAAGCCGGACCCACGGTGGAGCGTCCGGCTGAAGCCGGACCCACGAAGAGCCGGACCCACGGGGGTCAGTATTCGTAGGCGCCGTGCGCCAGGTTCTCGAAGCGCGTGAATTCGCGCTGGAACGCGAGCTTGACGGTGCCGATGGGGCCGTTACGCTGCTTGCCGATGATGATCTCGGCCACGCCCTTCTCCGGCGTGTCCTCGTGGTAGACCTCGTCGCGGTAGATGAACGCGATCACGTCGGCGTCCTGCTCGATCGCGCCCGATTCGCGCAGGTCCGACATCACGGGACGCTTGTTCGGTCGCTGCTCCAATGAGCGGTTGAGCTGCGACAGCGCGACCATCGGGCACTTGAATTCCTTGGCCACCGCCTTGAGGCTGCGCGAGATCTCGGACACCTCGTTGGTGCGTCCCTCGGAGGAACCCGGCACCTGCATCAGCTGCAGGTAGTCGATCATGATCATCGCGATGTCGCCGTGCTCGCGCGAGAGCCGCCGCGCGCGCGCGCGCACCTCGGCCGGCGACAGCGCAGGCGTATCGTCGATGAACAGCGGCCGGTCCTTCAGCGCGGTCACGGCCGCGGTGAGGCGCGGCCAGTCCTCCTGCAGCAGCTGGCCGTTACGCAGGCGCTGCTGGTCGATGCGCCCGATCGAGGACAGCATCCGCACGATCAGCGACTCGGCCGGCATTTCCATCGAGAACACCAGCACCGGCTTGTCCTGCTTCAGCACCGCGTGTTCGACCAGGTTCATCGCGAAGGCCGTCTTGCCCATCGAGGGGCGGCCCGCGATGATCACTAGGTCCGAGCGCTGCAGCCCGGAAGTGCGGTCGTCGAGGTCGATGTAGCCGGTGCTGAGCCCCGTGATGCGGCTCTTGCTGGCGTAGAGCTCGTCGATGCGGCCCATCGCGCCGCGCAGCAGGTCGTTGACAGCCTGCGGGCCGCCCCGCGACACGCGGTTCTCGCTGATCTCCGCGATGCGCTTCTCGGCTTCCTCGAGCAGTTCCGCCCCGCTGCGTCCCTCGGGGTTGAAGTTGCGCGTGGCGATCTCGTTGGCGGCGGCGATCAGTTGGCGCATCGTGGAGCGCTCGCGCACGATCAGCGCGTAGGACTGCACGTTAGCCGCGCTGGGCGTGTTGGCGGCGAGTTCGCCGAGATAGGCGAAGCCGCCGGCGCTCTCGAGCTCGTCGATGCCGTTGAGGTGCTCCGAGAGCGTGATGACGTCGAAGGGGTGGCTGCCCGCGGCCAGCGCGGTCATCGCCTCGAAGATCAGGCGGTGTTCGTGACGGTAGAAATCGGACGCGGTGACCAGTTCCATGACCCGGTCCCAGGTCTCGTTCACGAGCATCAGGCCGCCGAGCAGCGACTGCTCGGCTTCAATGGAGTGCGGCGGGATCTTCAGGCTGCTGACGTCCAGCACGGGCCCGGGGTTCCTTGCCTGCTGGAACGGTGAATCAGCCATGGTGCGCGCCCGCAGATCTGAGGGCGCGATGTTCCCACCGCGCAAAAATGGCTGTCAACCGCAGCCGGCCGACAGCCATGGCGGCGCCGTCCTCAGAGCGGAGTGACGGACAGCTTGATGGTCTGCGTGACTTCGGCGTGCAGCTGCAGGTCGATGTCGAACTCGCCGGTGTTGCGGATCACGCCGGTCGGCAGGCGCACTTCGCTCTTGCCCACTTCGGTGCCCGTCGCGGTGATCGCATCGGCGATGTCGCGGGTGCCGATCGAGCCGAACAGCTTGCCTTCGTCGCCGCAGTTGGCCTTGATCGTGACCACGAGGCCCGCGAGCTTCTCGGCGCGCGCCGCGGCGGCTGCCTTGCGCTCGGCGGCGGCTTTCTCGAGCTCGGCGCGGCGCGCCTCGAAGCGCGCGATGTTGTCGGCGGTCGCCGAAACGGCCTTGCCGTAGGGGATCAGGAAGTTGCGGCCGTAACCGCCCGCTACCTTGACCTGGTCGCCCAGGTTGCCCAGTCCACCAACTTTCTCGAGCAGAATGACGTTCATTGCTATCGTCCTCACCAGATTCCCGAATTCATCGACTTCAGCCGCCGGGCTTCTTCAGCCAGCGGCCGCGTATATCCAGCCAGCTGTCCATCGCGGCCAGTACCACGATGAACTGCTTGAGCGGCGCCAGCACCAGCAGCGCCGCGTAAAACAATCCGAGCCACCCGCCGCGTCCGCGCGCGGCGGCCAGGGCATGCACCAGCGCGATGCCCGCAAACAGCAGCGGCAGCAGCGGCACCCAGGCCCACAGCCGCAAGCCCCCGCCCAGCGCGCCGAGGCCGAAGGCCGTCAGCAGCAGCGCCAGCACCTGCACCCGGTCGAGGCGCAGCGCGTGGAACTCCACGCGAAAGCCGCCCGGGTTGTACAGCGCCGCCTGCCACCAGCGCGCGATGATCAGGCAGATCACCAGCGTCACGCCGAGGATCAGTCCGAACATGCCGGCGATGTCGCTCGCCCCGGGGGCCGTGAGCGCCACCGTTGCCTCACCGCCCTTCTGCGCCGCCTGCTCACCGATTCCGGCCATCAGCTCGGCGAACAGCTCCTCGACCTGCGCGAGATAGCCGCGCCCGATCGTGAGCAGGCCGCCACCCAGCACCAGGCCGAGCAGCGCCGAGGTGCACAGCGCCCACGACCATGACACCGTGAGGCGCAAGACCCCTGCCGCCACCGTGATGCCGAGCAGCGCGGCCACGGGCATGATCTCGCCGAAGTACGCCACCACCGCTGCCGGCAACAGGGCCCACAGCATCACGAAAGCGCCTTCGCGCACGCCCTTGCGCAGCGTGACCAGACCGACCACTGCTGCCCCGAGCCAGAAGAACATGGGCAATACGACGGCCATCGTGGAAACCAGAATGGCTTCCCGGCGCCCGCGCATCACGTACTCGGCAAGGGCACGCATACCTTGAATTCCCGACCCGCCCGGGGGCGGGCCGCTGTCAGCGGTGCTGGTCCGTGTAGGGCAGCAGCGCCAGGAAACGAGCGCGCTTGATCGCGACGGACAGCTGGCGCTGGTAGTTCGCCTTGGTCCCCGTGATGCGGCTCGGCACGATGGTGCCGGTCTCGTTGATGTATTCGCGCAGGACGTCGAGATCCTTGTAATCGATCTCTTTCACGCCTTCGGCGGTGAAACGGCAAAACTTGCGACGACGGAAATAACGGGCCATTGGCCTGACTCCTCGATTCTACTGATACCTGAGTGGGAAACCGGTCGCGACTTACGCGGACTCGGCTTCTTCTTCCGCGGGCTCGTCCTCGCGCTCCTGGCGCGGGCGGCGACGCTCGCCGTCATCGCCACGGCTGCGGCGATCGCGACCTTCGCGCTCGGCGCGCATGATCGGCGATTCGTCGGTGACCGCTTCGTCGCGGCGGATGATCAGGTGGCGCAGGATCGCGTCGTTGAAGCGGAAAGTCGTTTCCAGCTCCTTCATCGCGTCATCGGAAGCTTCGACGTTCATCAGCACGTAGTGTGCCTTGTGAACCTTGTTGATGAGGTGCATCAGCTGGCGACGCCCCCAGTCTTCCAGGCGGTGTACCTTGCCGCCGTCCTTCGTCACGGCCTGGGTGTATCTTTCGATCATGCCAGGCACCTGTTCGCTCTGGTCCGGATGGACCAGGAACACGATTTCGTAGTGTCGCATTGTCACTCCCTGCGGTTTGAACAGCCTCCCGCAACGGCGGTGAGGCAGGGATTTCCCCCGCGGCTGGCGCAAGGGAGGGCGGATTCTAGAGAAGTGGACCCGGCGGCGCAATCCGGGCGGGGCAAATTGTGCAAATTTCGCCCAACGCCCGTAGGTCGCCATTCATGGCGACATTGCCTTGCGAATCACATTTGTCGCCATTCATGGCGACCTACGGGGTGCGCTGGCGGCGGGCCTCGTAGAGGAACACGCCGGTGGCGACCGATACGTTGAGGCTGCTGACCTCGCCGCACATCGGGATCGAGGCGAGGTGATCGCAATGCTCGCGCGTGAGGCGACGCATGCCGCTGCCCTCGGCCCCCATCACCAGCGCCACCGCGCCGCGCAGGTCCACCGCGGCGATGCCCTGCCCGGCCTCGCCGGCGGCGCCCACGATCCACACCCCGGCCTCCTGCAGCGCGCGCAGCGTGCGCGCGAGGTTGGTGACGCTGACCAACGGCACCACGTCGGCCGCGCCCGAGGCCACCTTGCGCGCCGTGGCGTTCAGCGGCGCGGAGTTGTCGCGCGGCACGATCACCGCGTGCGCCCCGAAGGCATCCGCCGAGCGCAGGCACGCACCGAGGTTGTGCGGATCGGTCACGCCATCCAGCACCAGCAGCAGCGCCGGGCCCGCGAGCCCCGGCAGCAGCTCGTCGAACAGGTAGCTCTCGTCCAGGGCCGCGGCGGCGCGCACCTCGGCGACCACCCCCTGGTTCACGCCCGGCGCGAGCCGGTCGAGCTCCTCGCGCGGGAGCTCGCGCACGGCGATGCCCTGCGTGCGCGCCGCCGCCAGCAGTTCCTCGAGGCGCCGGTCGCGCCGCCCGCGCAGCACCGCCAGCGATTCCACGCGCTCGGGGCTGCGCTTGAGCAGCGCGGCCACCGCGTGCATGCCGTGGATGCGTTCGCGCTCCTTCACCGGGGCCTCCTCAGCGCCGGCGCCGGCGCGACCCGGAGCCGCCGCGCTCCTGGTCCCGAGGCTTGCGCCCCTTGCCCTCGGCCTTGCGCTCCTTGCGCGCTCCACCCGCTGTGCCACCCGGCGCGCCGTCCTCGTCGATCAGCAGGTCGACCTTGCGCTCGTCGAGGTCCACGCGCGCGATGCGCACGCGGATACGGTCCCCGAGGCGGTAGACGCGGCGCGTGCGCTCGCCGATCAGGCGGTGGCCGGAGGCATCGAAGTGGTAATAGTCGTTCTGCAGGCTGGAAACGTGCACCAGCCCGTCGGCATAGACCTCCTGGATCTCGACGAACAGCCCGAAGCCGGTGACGCCGCTCACCACGCCGTCGAACACGTCGCCGACGCGGTCCTCGAGGTATTCGCACTTCAACCAGCTCATCACGTCGCGCACGGCCTCGTCGGCGCGCCGCTCGGCCATCGAGCAGTGCTCGCCGAGCTCGACCACCTGCTTGAGCTCGTAGGGGTAGGACTTCTGGCGCGCGAGGGGTTTCGTGCCCTCGACGCGGCGCACCTGGGTGCTCTCTTCCGGCGCGCGGATCACCGCGCGGATCGCGCGGTGCACCAGCAGGTCGGGGTAGCGGCGGATCGGCGAGGTGAAGTGCGCATAGGCCGGGTAGTTCAGCCCGAAATGGCCGAGGTTGTCGGGCTGGTAGCGCGCCTGGGAGAGCGAGCGCAGCATCACCGTCTCGATCACGTGGCGATCGGGGCGCTCCTGCACCGCGGCGATCAGCTGCTGGTAGTCGCCCGGCTGCGGCTTGTCGCCGCCGCGCAGCGACAGCCCGAGCTCGCCGAGGAACTCGCGCAGCGACTTCAGCTTCTCGCCACCGGGCCCCTCGTGCACGCGGTACAGCCCGGGCATCTTGTGCTTCTGCAGGAAGCGCGCGGTGGCGACGTTGGCCGAGAGCATGCACTCCTCGATCAGCTTGTGGGCGTCGTTGCGCTCCACCGGCACCACTTCCTCGATCTTGCGGTCGGGGCCGAACACGATGCGTGTCTCGGTGGTCTCGAAGTCGATCGCGCCGCGCTCGTCGCGCGCCGCGCGCAGGGCGCGATAGAGCGCATGCAGGGTCTGGAGGTGCGGCACCAGTTCCGCGGCGATGCCGGCATCCTCGCCGGCCAGCGTCGCGGCCACGCGGGTGTAGGTGAGCCGCGCGGCCGAGCGGATCACCGCCTCGAAGAACCAGTGCTTGCCGAGCGCGCCGTCACGCCCGATTTCCATCTCGCAGACCAGCGCGAGGCGGTCGACATCGGGCTTGAGCGAGCACAACCCGTTCGAGAGCTCCTCCGGCAGCATCGGCACCACGCGCCCCGGGAAGTAGACCGAGGTGGCGCGCCGGCGCGCCTCGGCATCGAGCGCGGTGCCGGTCTTCACGTAGTGCGAGACGTCCGCGATCGCCACCCACAGCCGCCAGCCGCCGCCGCGGCGCTTCTCGCAATAGACGGCGTCGTCGAAGTCCTTGGCGTCCTCGCCGTCGATGGTCACGAAGGGCAGGGCGCGCAGGTCGAAGCGCCTGGCCTTGTCGCCACGCTTGGGTTCCGGACCGAAGCCCGCCGCCTCGTCCGCCACCTCCGGCGGCCAGGTGCAGGGGATGTCGTACATGCGCAGCGAGACGTCGATCTCCATGCCCGGCGCCATGTGATCGCCCAGCACCTCGACGACGCGCCCGGTCGGCGGTGCATCGGTCGCCGGCTGCGTCAGGATCTGCACCGTGACGTACTGCCCCTCGCGGGCATCGCCGCAGTCGGCGTCGCGCACCAGCACCTCGTGCTGGATGCGCGGGTTCTCGGCCACCACGTAGTTCACGCCCTGCGCGAGGCGGATGCGCCCGACCATGAGCTCGGTGTTGCGCTTGAGCACCTCGACGATGGTGCCCTCGCGGCGCCCGCGCTGGTCGGTGCCGCTGGCGCGCGCCAGCACCTCGTCGCCGTGGAAGACCTGGCGCATCTGCCGCCCGTGCAGGTACAGGTCCTCGCCGCCCTCGGCCGGCACCAGGAAGCCGTAGCCCTCCCGGCTCGCCTGCACCTTGCCGCGCACCAGGTCCATGCGCGAGACCGCGCCGTAGGCGCCGCGGCGGTTGCACATCAATTGTCCGTCGCGCTCCATCGCGCGCAGGCGCCGGCGCAGGGCCTCGCGCCGGTCCTCGGCCTCGAGGTCCAGCTGTTCGGCCAGCTCGTCCAGGGTGAGCGGTACGCCGGCCCTGTCGAGCGTGGCAAGGATGAACTCGCGGCTCGCGATCGGGTTGTCGTAGCGTGCGGCTTCGTCGGCCTGGCGCGGGTCGCGCTCGCTGCCGGGTTTCTTGCGTGGGGCCAAGGGTGTTCTCCAGGATGCGGCATGGCCGCGATATAACGTGCGCGCATTATACGCACAGGGATTGACACAGCGGATGCCGCTCAGTAGAGTGCGCGCCCTGTTCGCGGGAGAATTTCCCGCCAGCCCCTAGGCCCAGGTGGCGGAACTGGTAGACGCGCTAGCTTCAGGTGCTAGTTATCGAAAGGTAGTGGAGGTTCAAGTCCTCTCCTGGGCACCATCTCTCTCCTCGACGTTGTGTACTCCCGGCTCCGGACAGCGTCGCTGCCCGGAACCGGGATGTTTTTTTCCGTCGGCGTCGCCCCCGCTACTTCACCCCGTGCATCAGGCGATTGATCAGCGGCGCGCACAGGAAGTAGCCGCCACCGATCAGCAGTGCGAGCCACCACAACTGCGTGAAGGTCCCGGCGTATTGCGCGAGCGATCCGGCCGCGCCGTGCCCGCCGCCACCGGAGGCAACCGCGGCGATCAGGCCGGCGAGATAATTCGCCATCGCGGTCGACAGGAACCACCCGCCCATCGCCATGCCGACCTCGTGCCGTGCCGCCAGCTTGGTGACCATCGACAGCCCGATCGGCGACAGGCAGAGCTCGGCCATGGTGTGGATGAGGTAGGTCAGGGCCAGAAACAGCCAGATCACCTTTGCCCCTGGCGGGGTGGCCTCGATGGCCAGCGCCAGCAGCAGGAAGCCCAACCCGACCCCGATCAGCGCGATCGCGAACTTGCGCGGAATCGAGGGATTGCGCCCCCGACAGTCCAGCACCGGCCACAGCATCGCGAACAACGGCGCCAGCAGCAGGATGAACAGCGGGTTGGCCGACTGGAACAGCGTGAAGTGGAACGGCGCATCGACGAAATCGCGCGCGAAGAAATTGAGCGACGAGCCGGCCTGCTCGAACAGCGCCCAGAACAGGCAATTCGCCAGGAACAGCAGCAGCATCGCGCCGTAGCGCTGCAGCTGCACGCGGTCACCGCATCGGATCCCGCTGGCAGTGAAATACACCACCAGGAACAGCATCAGGCCGACCAGCACGTAGCCCAGCACCGCGCTCTTGCTCAGCAGGAACCACAGCAGCGGCACCATCGCGAGCGCGCCGCCCAACACGACCAGCACGGGCCTGGCGCCCTCGCGCCCGGACGGCGCCTTGCCGATATGGCCGAGCATGCCCGCGAGCAAGTGGAACAGCACGATGCCGAGCACCATGCCGAGGCCAGCCGCCAGGAAGCCGTACTGGTAGCCGAACCTGGCGCCGACAACGGACGCGCAGACGATCGGCGCGACGAAGGCGCCGGCATTGATGCCCATGTAGAAGATCGTGAACCCGGAGTCACGCCTGGCGTCCTGCGGCGCGTAGAGCGCACCGACCATGGTGGAGATGTTGGGCTTGAACAGGCCGTTGCCGGCCACTATCACGGCCAGCCCCACCAGGAACCACTGCAGGTCCGGGATCAGCAGCATGCACATGCCCGCCGCGATCAGCGCGCCGCCGACGATGATCGATCGCTGGTAGCCGAGGTAGGTATCGGCGATGTAACCGCCGAGGATCCCGGTGGCGTAGACCAGCGCCGTGTAACCGCCATAGGTGAGGCTGGCCTGCGCATTGGCCTCGCCCTCGGGCAGGTGGCCGAAAAAGGTCGCGGCCACGTATACCGCCAGCAGGGCGCGCATGCCGTAGTAGCAGAAGCGCTCCCAGAACTCGGCGCCGAACAGCATCCACAGCGGCCTGGGGTGCCCGAGTATCTCGCCGGGGGGCGGGGGGATGAACTCGTGCCTCGGTGTGCCGCCCGCCGCCATGCGCGTCTCCTGCGTTGCTGTTCGTGGTGATGCACCCGCAACGACGGCATGTGCGTCCGGGTGTGTTTAGCCTGCGCCCGGAGGCAAGTCAATCGATGCCGGCATGCGCGCGCGCCCCGCATCGGGCGTGGCGCTGGGCCATAATCGGCGACTCCGGCGATCATTCAGGAGCTGTGCATGACGAAGAGCAAGAGGGAGCTGCGCGAAAACATATTCCCCAGCGCGCGCGAGGACGCCGCGACGTCGCGCCGCAAGGCGGGGCGATACAGCGGCAATGCCTACCGCCTCGCGTTCACCGACACGGAGTTCCTGCTGCGCGAGGAACTTCGCCCGGTGCGCTTCCAGCTCGAGTTGCTCAAGCCCGACCTGATCCAGCAGGAGCACGGCATCGATTCCACGGTGGTCATCTTCGGCAGTGCGCGCCACGCGTCGGCCGAGCGGGCCGAGGCCGAGCTCGCCGCGGCGCGCGACGCGGTCGCGGCCAGGCCGCGCAGCCCCCTGGCGAAAGCCGCGCTGGCGCGCGCCGAGCGCCGGCTGCACAACAGCCGCTACTACGAGGAGGCGCGCAAGCTCAGCGCGCTCATCACGCGCAACAGCGAGCACATCGACGGCTGCCGGCTGGTGGTGGTGACGGGCGGCGGACCGGGAATCATGGAGGCGGCGAACCGCGGCGCGCACGAGGCCGGCGGCAAGAGCATCGGCCTGAACATCGTGTTGCCGATGGAGCAGGAGCCCAACCCCTACATAACGCCCGAACTGTGCTTCCAGTTCCACTACTTCGCGCTGCGCAAGATGCACTTCCTGATGCGCGCGCGGGCCCTGGTCGCATTTCCCGGCGGCTTCGGCACGTTGGACGAGTTGTTCGAGGCATTGACGCTGATCCAGACCGGCAAGTCGACGCGCGTGCCCGTGCTGCTGTTCGGGGAGGAGTTCTGGCGCCGGCTGATCGACTTCGACCTGCTGGTCGAGGAAGGCAATATCGCGGCCGAGGACCTCGGGCTGTTCCGCTACGTGGAGAGCGCGGAGCAGGCCTGGCGGGAGATCGCGGATTTCTACAGCCTGGGCTGCCCGGCAACCCTGCCGTGAAGCGCGCAGGGAGCGGGTCGGCCAGCGAATTGCGGAATGACGCAACCCTTCCGCCCCTGCGACAGGACGAGTCCGGGCAAACAAGCAGGGCCGGCGGCACCATCCACCAACGGCTGCCTTCAGGAAGGTGCCACGGGCTGGTGGCCCGCGGCCGCGGTCAGGGGCGGCGCGTCCGTGCGCCGCCGGATCTCACCAGCGCTTCGGACGGCGATCGCCGCCACCGCCGCCGCCAGGACGGCGGTCTTCGCGGGGGCGCGCTTCGTTCACGCGCAGCGCACGGCCGTTGATCTCGTGGCCGTTCAGCTTGTTGATGGCATTGGTGCCCTCGTCGTCGGAGGACATCTCCACGAAACCGAAGCCCTTCGAACGATCGGTTTCACGATCCATCACGACCTTTGCCGAGGACACGTTCCCGTAGGTCTGGAACATCTCGAGCAAGTCGTTGTCCCGAACGGTGTAGGGCAGGTTTCCAACGTAGATATTCATTCGCTTCATCATCCTGGCGCCGTGGCAGACTGGAAGTGCTAATACCCCGACGCCCGAAAGAAAGCGTTAGCACCAGTGAAAACCGGACTCTCGACGAGTCCGGCCCGGCGCATTCTAACTGAAAATGCAACTACGTCCAGCACCCGGGGCTTGACAGCCGGGCAACGGGCGCTCCGGGAAACCGGGCCTCAGGCCCGGCCGAACGGGTCGCGCAGGATGATGGTCTCGGTGCGGTCGGGTCCGGTGGACACGATGTCCACGCCGACGCCGACGACCTCGGCGATGCGCTCGATGTAGCGGCGCGCGTTGAGCGGCAGCTGATCCCACGCGGTGATGCCGATCGTGGAGCCTTCCCAGCCCGCGACGGTTTCGTAGATCGGGACCAGGCTCTCGAAATCCGCGCTGTCGCGCGGCGTGCCCACGATATGGCCGGAGCTGTCCTCGTAGCCCACGCACATGTTGATGGTCTCGAGGCCGTCGAGCACGTCGAGCTTGGTGATGCACAGCCCGCTGACGCTGTTGATGCGCACCACTTCGCGCAGCGACACCGCGTCGAACCAGCCGCAGCGGCGCGGCCGTCCGGTTGTCGCGCCGAATTCGTGCCCGCGCCGCGCGAGATGGGCGCCCACCTCGTCGAACAGCTCGGTCGGGAACGGGCCGGATCCGACCCGCGTGGTGTAGGCCTTGGTGATGCCGAGCACGTAGTCGAGGTACAGCGGGCCGAAGCCGCTGCCGGTGGCGGTGCCGCCGGCGGTGGTGTTCGACGACGTCACGAAGGGATAGGTGCCGTGGTCGATGTCGAGCAGCGCGCCCTGCGCGCCCTCGAACAGGATGCGCTTGCCGGCCATGCGGTATTCGTGCAGCAGCGCCGGCACGTCGGCCATCAACGGCAGCAGCGACTCGCCGTGGCGCAGGCTCTGTTCGAGCGTCTGCTGCACATCGATCTGCGGCACCTTGTAATACTCGCGCAGCACGAAGTTGTGGTAATCCATCACCTCGCGCAGCTTGGCTTCGAAGCGCGCGGCGTTGCGCAGGTCGCCGAGGCGCAGCCCCCGCCGTGCCGCCTTGTCCTCGTAGGCCGGACCGATGCCACGCCCCGTGGTGCCGATCTTCGCATCGCCGCGCGCGTTCTCGCGCGCGATGTCGAGCGCCGCGTGATGGGGCAGGATCAGGGGGCAGGCCGGGCTGAGGCGCAGGCGCTCGCGCACCGGCACGCCGCGCGATTCGAGCTCGGCCATCTCGGCGAGCAGCGCCTCGGGCGACAGCACGACGCCGTTGCCGATCAGGCACAGCACGCCCTCGCGCAGCACGCCCGAAGGGATCAGGTGCAGCACCGTCTTCTGCCCGCCGATCACCAGCGTGTGGCCGGCATTGTGACCGCCCTGGAAACGCACCACCGCGGTGACGTTCTCGGTCAGCAGGTCGACTATCTTGCCCTTGCCCTCGTCACCCCATTGCGTGCCGAGGACCACTACGTTTTTTGCCATGTCCCGATGCCTGTCAGACTGTGTGGATGTGCCATGCGTCGGCCGCGCGACGCAACTCCCGATCGCAACATGCGCTGCCCTGCTGGCCGGGCAGCCCCAGCAATACCCGCTCGCCGCCCTCGCGCAGGCGCTGGATCTCGGTCCAGGCCGCATCCGCCAGCGCGTGATCGACAAACACCCCGCGGCGCGGCGCGGCGGCTGTGGCCGGCAGCAGGCCGAGCAGGGTCTTGAGGTCGAAACTGAAGCCGGTCGCCGGACGGGCGCGCCCGAACACGCGCCCGATGTCGTCGTAGCGCCCGCCATTGGCGATCGCCTCGCCCTGGCCCGGCACGTAGGCCGCAAACACCAGGCCGGTGTGGTAGTGATAGCCCTGCAGCTCGCACAGATCGAAATGCAGGGTCACCCCGGGCATGCGCGCGGCGATCTTGTCGGCCACGTCGGCGAGCGCGGCGAGCGGCGCGCAGGCCGATGGCGCCGCCCCGGCGAACAACTGCGCGGCGCGATCGATCACCTCGCGCCCGCCGTTCAGTCCCGCCAGCCGGCACAGCAGGCCGGCGCGCGCCGCGTCGAGGCCGGCTTCGGCGACGATCGCCGCGATCTGCGGAACCGACTTGTGCTGCAACGCCTCGAACACGGCATCCTGCACCGCGGCGTCCAGCGCCAGGTCCTGCATCAGGGCGCGGAAGATGCCCACGTGCCCGAGGTCGAGCGTCACGTCGCGCACGCCGAGGCGGCACATCGTTTCCAGCATCAGGCTGATGATCTCGAGATCCGCGGCCGCGCTGGCGTCGCCGTAGAGCTCGGCGCCGAGCTGGATCGGAGAGCGCGAGGCGAAGGGCGAGCGCCGGCGCGTGTGCAGCACGCTGCCCGCGTAGCACAGGCGCACCGGACCCTCGCGGCGCAGGCTGTGGGCGTCGATGCGCGCGGCCTGCGCGGTGATGTCGGGGCGGATGCCGAGCAGGCGCCCCGAGAGCTGGTCGGTCAGGGTGAAGGTCTGCAGGTCGAGGTCCTTGCCCAACCCGATCAGCAGCGAATCGGTGAACTCCATCAGCGGGGGAATCACCAGCTCGTAGCCCCAGCGGCCGTAAAGGTCCAGCAGATCGCGCCGCAAACACTCGACGCGCGCCGCCTGCTCGGGGAGCAGTTCCTCGATCCCCTCCGGGAGCAGCCAGCGCTCTTCGCCGGCGGCGGACGTATCGGTTCCGGTCATCGCGAATCCTGTGGAGCGTCGGTTCAGTTGATGGCGTACAGCAGGGTCGTGCCGGCGACCATGGCGCACAGTCCCGCGACGCGCAGCGCCCGGTCGCTCATCCCGGTGACGGAAAGCACCATGGCCCGCCAGCCCGCAGGCGACAGGAACGGCATGATCCCCTCGATGACGAGCATCAGGCAGAACGCTACGGCAAGATCGTGCCACATCTGGCCCGGGACCCGGTGAACGCGTTGCGGGATGCGCCCGCCTCGGCGGGCGCGGCGCATCCTAGCACAAAGCCGGCCGTGATCGAATCCGCGCTAGCGCCGGCCGCCGGATTCGTTCAGGTAGCGGAAGAAATCGCTCTTCGGATCGAGCACCAGCACGTCCTCGGGTCCGGCGAAGGCGCTCTCGTAGGCCTTGAGGCTGCGGGTGAACGAGTAGAACTCCGGGTCCTTGTCGAAGGCCGCGGCATAGATGGCCGAGGCCTCGGCATCGCCCTCGCCGCGCGCGAGCTCGGCATCACGATAGGCCTCCGCCTCCATGATCGTGACCTGGCGATCGGCGTCGGCGCGGATCTTCTCGGCCTGCTCCTTGCCCTGGGAGCGGTATTCGCGCGCGAGCTTCTCGCGCTCGGCCGACATGCGGTTGAACACCGCCTCGCTGACCTCCTCCGGCAGGTCGATCTTCTTCACCCGCACATCGATCACCTCGATGCCGAGCGACTGCTTAACGGCTGCGTTCAGTTCCTCGATGAGGTCGGTCATCAGCTTCTCGCGCTCGCCCGAGACCACCTCGTGCAGCTTGCGCTTGCCGAACTGGTTGCGCAGGCCGTCGTTGACGCGCGCCGCGAGCCGCATCATCGCGGCGTTCTCGTCGCCGCCGGTGGCGCGGTAGTAGGTCTCGACGTCGTCGATGCGCCACTTCGAGAACGAATTGACGATCAGGCGCTTCTTTTCCAGCGTGTAGAAGCTCTCGGCCGGCGCATCCAGCGTCAGCACCCGCGCGTCGAACTTGCGCACCTCGTCGACGAAGGGAATCTTCACGTGCAGGCCGGGCTTGCTGTCGACGTCGATCAGCGCGCCGAAGCGCAGCACCACGGCGCGCTCGGTTTCGCGCACCACGTACAGCGATCCCGTCAGCGCCAGCAGCGAGACGACCAGCAGCAGGAACAGGGTAACTATCCTCGCGTTCATCAGCGTCGCTCCCTTGCACGACCGGTGCCCGTTGCGGCCTCACGCCGCAACCTGTCCACGACCTCGTCCGCGACCTCGCCGACCGTGTCGGGGGGCGCGGCGCCCTGGCGCGGCGCGGCGGCGGCTGCGCCGGGCCGCGCCATCTTGTCGAGCGGCAGATAGAGCACGTTGTTGCCCCCGGGCACGTCCACCAGCACCTTGGACGTCGCGCTCATCACGCGCTGCACGGCATCCAGGTAGAGACGCTCGCGCGTGACCTCGGGCGCCTTGCGGTATTCGGCGAGCAGCTTCTCGAAGCGCTGCGCCTCGCCCTGGGCCTCGGCGACGACCTTGCCGCGGTACGCAGCGGCCTCCTCGAGCATGCGCTGGGCGCGACCGCGCGCCTCCGGCACGATGCCGTTGGCGTAGGCGCTGGCCTCGTTCTTCAGCCGCTCCTCGTCTTCCTTGGCCTTGATCACGTCGTCGAACGCGGCCTTGACCTGCGCGGGCGGCCGGGCTTCCTGGATCGTGATCTTCACGACCTGGATGCCGGTGCCGTAGTTGTCCAGGTAGCTCTGCAGCTTCACCTTGACCTCGTCGCTGATCTGGCCGCGGCCCTCGGACAGCACCTGGTCGAGCCGGGTGCTGCCGACCACGTGGCGCAGCGCGCTCTCGGTGGCCTGGCGCAGGCTGAACTCGGGATCGCGCACGTTCAGCACGAAGGACTTCACGTCGCTGATGTTGTACTGCACCACGATCTGCAACTCGACGATGTTCTCGTCCTGCGTGAGCATCCGGCCCTCGGAGGCGTACTGGCGCTCCTTGGTCACGTTGACCGGAACCACCTGGTCCATCAGCCGCGGCTTCCAGTTGAGGCCGGGGTCCAGCGTCTGGTGATAGCGGCCGAAGCGCAGCACCACCGCGCGCTCCTGTTCGTCGATCACGTAGATGCCGAGGTAGAACCACACGCCGAAGATCAGCAGCAGGACGAGGCCGATCACGCCGCTGTTGAAGCGTGCATCCCCCGTGCCGCCGCCCCCCAGCGCACCCCCGAGCTTTTCGCGGAACTTGCGGAACGCCTCGTCGAGATCCGGCGGGCCCTGGTCGCCGCCCCACGGATCTCGCTGTTTGCCGTTGCCACCTGGTTCATTCCAGGCCATGTCGTTCTCCCACCGGTTATTGGTTGCACGTGCGCAATAGAGCGCCGGATTCTATCAGATGTGTTCCGCGGCCGGCCGCTCTGCGGGCGCCTGCTTCTCCGCGGCAAGCAGTTGTGCGAGCAGCGCGCGCGGCAGGCGGATATCGAGACTGATCTGCCCCTGCTCGTCGATGTGCTCGGCGAGCACCGCGCCCTTCTCGTACAGCCGGGCGCGCAGACGCCCCTGCGCCGGGCCGATGGGAATGCACTCCTCGACCAGGTCCTGCTCGAGCAGCTCGGCGATCGCCTCGCGCAACAGGTCCAGCCCCGCGCCGCTTTGCGCCGACACCCATACCCGCACCGGCTTGCCGTCCTCGCCGCGGTCGATACGCGGCGCGGCTTGCAGCAGATCAATCTTGTTGCAGACCTCGAGCCGGACCACCTTGTCGGCGCCGATCTCGCCGAGCACCTTTTCGACCTCGAAGGAGGTGTCCTCGCGGTCGGCGGCGCTGGCGTCGATCACGTGCAGCAACAGGTCGGCGAGGCGCGCTTCATCGAGCGTCGCACGGAAGGCCTCGACCAGCTGGTGCGGCAGGTGACGCACGAAACCCACCGTGTCCGCGAGCACCATCGGGCGACCGTCCGGGAGCGTGCAGCGGCGCATCGTGGGATCGAGGGTGGCGAAGAGCTGGTCGGCCGCGTAGACGCCGGCGCCCGTCAGCGTGTTGAACAGCGTCGACTTGCCGGCGTTGGTGTAGCCGACCAGGGACACCGTGGGCACTTCCGCGCGCTGGCGCGCACGGCGCCCCTGTTCGCGCTGGGAGTGGACCTTTTCCAGGCGGCGCAGCAGCATGCGGATGCGATCGCGCAGCAGGCGGCGGTCGGTTTCCAGCTGCGTCTCGCCGGGTCCGCGCAGGCCGATACCGCCCTTCTGGCGTTCCAGGTGGGTCCAGCCGCGCACCAGGCGCGTGGACATGTGGCGCAGCTGCGCCAGCTCGACCTGCAGCTTGCCCACGTGCGAGCGCGCGCGCTGCGCGAAGATGTCGAGGATCAGCCCGGTGCGGTCGATCACGCGGCAGCCGAGCGCCCGTTCCAGGTTGCGTTCCTGCGAGGGACTCAGGGCATGGTTGAAAATGACCAGCGCCGCGTCGTGCGCCCGGACGGCCGCCTCGATCTCGGCCAGCTTGCCGGTGCCAACGAAATGCCTGGGATCCGGGCGATCGCGCTGCCCGAACACGAACTCCACCGGATCGCCGCCCGCGGACAGCACCAGCTCCTCGAGTTCACGGGGATCTTCCTGCGCGGCGCCGCCCCCCAGTTCGAGGTGAACGAGCACCGCGCGCTCACCGCTCTGCGGGCGTTCGAAGAACACCTTAGTCGGCGGCCTCGTCGCCCTCGTCGGCAGAGGCCAGGCGCACCGGACGCGAAGGCACCACGGTCGATACCGCGTGCTTGTAGACCATCTGGCTGACGGTGTTCTTCAGCAGGATCACGAACTGGTCGAAGGATTCGATCTGGCCCTGCAGCTTGATGCCGTTCACCAGGTAGATGGAAACCGGGATGCGCTCCTTGCGCAGCGCGTTCAGGAAAGGGTCTTGTAAGGTTTGCCCCTTTGACATTAAAGCATTCTCCTAGTGCAGCTCCCCGCGGAGCTGATTGCATTGAAGCCCGATCATTCGGACGCGTTTCAGGCCATTTGACCCGAATGCATGGTACGAGCGCAGAATAGAATGCGCATTCTAAAGCATTCCGCACTCGTTCGACCCTAGGTGGCGACGACTGCGACGAGTTTCAAGGCCATCTCGAGCAATTTGTCGGATTGCGGGTCGTCGGCCGGCAATATTCGCAGGTCCGGCCACGAGCGCAGCCACGTGAGCTGGCGCTTGGCGAGTTGCCGCGTCGCGGCGACCGCGCGCTCGATCATCACCTCGCGCGAGACATGCCCCTCCAGGTAATCCCAGGCCTGGCGGTAACCGACGCTGCGGATCGAGGGCAGGTCCGGGTGCAGGTCGCCGCGCGCCTTCAGGGCCCGCACCTCGTCCAGGAAGCCGGCGGCCAGCATCGCGCGGAAGCGCTCGGCGATACGCCGGTGCAGCACCGCGCGATCCGCGGGCACGAGCGCGAGCTGCAGCAGGCGACAGGGCAGGTCTGGCGCCGGGAGCTGCGCGGCATGCAGGCTGCTCATCGGGCGGCCACTGGCCAGGAAGACCTCGAGCGCGCGCTGCACGCGCTGGCGGTTGCCGGGCTCGATGCGCGCCGCACTCGCCGGATCCACCTCGGCGAGGCGGCGGTGCACGGCTTCCCAACCCTCGCGCGCCGCCAGCGCCGCGATGCCGGCGCGGATCGCCGGGTCGGCACCCGGCATGTCCGCGAGCCCGTGGATCAGCGCGCGGAAGTACAGCATGGTGCCGCCCACCAGCAGCGGCGTGCGGCCCGCGGCGAGAATCTCCGCGATCGCGGCCAGCGCGTCGCGGCGGAACCCGGCCGCCGAATAGGGCTCGGCCGGATCGCGGATGTCGATCAGGCGGTGCGGGTAGCGCGCGAGCACGGCCGGCTCGGGCTTGGCGGTGCCGATGTCCATGCCGCGGTAGACCTGCGCCGAGTCGACGCTGATCAGCTCGCAATCCAGGTGGTCGGCGAGCGCCAGCGCCAGCGCGGTCTTGCCCGAGGCGGTAGGCCCCATCAGGCAGATGGCGAGCGGGCGCCGGTCGGGGCCGTCCACGGTCGTGCTCATCGGCCGCGCAGGAACAGCCGGTCGAGCTCCGCCAGCGACTGCAGCGCCCAGGTCGGGCGG
>DAORUQ010000048.1:0-18041 GCA_035433265.1 Pseudomonadales bacterium
CGCCGGAGAGCGTGGCGCGGCTGAACCAGTTCCGCGACTGCATCATCCGCGTGCACGATCACAGCACCGGGGCGACGGGGTGGGGGAATTGCCAGACCTACCTGGTCGGGGATTCATGACATCTGTCCGGATAATCGCAGCGGCGCGCGGTGCGCGTCGAGTTCCAGGACGATGTCCGCCCGCCCGGGCATCTCGCGGAGAATGTGCCGGGTGATGCGCTCGTAGTGGCTGATGAAGCGCGCGACACCGGCCTCGTCCATCACCCTCGATGCATCGTCCCCGGCGGCTGTCACCCGGTCGCGCAATTTGTGTTCCTGCTCCAGGCGCCAGCCATGGACCACGTCGAACGACGGCGCCTCGAGTAACAGCAGCATGTCGAGACGCCCGAACAGGTCGCGGTACGCGCCGCGCAGCGCATCGTTCACATAGCCGCGCCATTCGCCGCGCGGGTCCTCGGTGCGCTCCAGTGCGTTCACCGGCGCCGACAGCTCCGCATCGCTCTGCGGCAGTGCGCCAACGCACCAGCCTTCGAGGATCACCACCGACGCGGGCGCGTCGAACATCGGCCACTGTGCCCGGGGCAGGCGATCATCGCGCTGCTTGTCGAAGCGGGGCAGGGCGAGCGGCCCCACGCAACGCAGCCGCTCCAGTGTCGCAAGTCCCAGCGCCACGTCATGCGTGCCCGGGACGCCGCGTGTGCGCAGCAGCGGGTGCACGCGTTCGCCCAGCCGCAGACGTTCCGCGTGCGTCAGGTACAGGTCGTCGATCGAGAGCACCGCGGTAGGCAGTCCCCATCCGTCGAGCAGCCCCTTCAGCACCGCCGCCAGCGTCGATTTGCCGCTGCCCTGCGCGCCGCTCAGGCCCGCAACAAGGTGGCCGCCCCGACGCCGCGCCTCGGTGGCCACGCGCGCCGCGATCGGCGCATGCACCTCGGCGATCAGCGTACGGAACTGTGACGGCAGCCGCTCGCGCGAGAGGAAGGCGTCGATCCAGGCGGTGGTGACGGGCATCGGGGCTCATTGCCAGGGCGTAGCAAGTCGGTGCAGATCGACCGGCGCGTGAGGTCCGGCCACTGCGTGACGGCAGGGTAGCCCGGATCGGTGGCGGCGCGCAGCAGGGCGAGTCCCGGACTGTCCTATACCCGAGTTTTTTACTGCACTAAAAAGTTGACTGTCTTAGTGGGGTATTGGATACTGCAGCCGTGTTTCCGGCCACCTCGCAGAGGCTCAGAATCCGTTGCAACTCACCACCCGTGGACGCTACGCAGTGACTGCCATGCTCGATCTCGCGCTGCACGCGGGCGAGGGCACGATGCGGCTGTCCGACATCGCCGAGCGCCAGGGCCTGTCGCTGTCCTACCTCGAGCAGCTGTTCGCGCGGCTGCGCCGCGAGGGGCTGGTGGCCAGTGTGCGCGGGCCCGGGGGCGGCTATCGCCTGGCACAGCCGCACGGGGAGCTGAGCATCGGCAAGATCATCGACGCGGTGAACGAGCACCTCGACGTGACCCGCTGCAAGGGCAAGGGCGATTGCCAGCAGGGCGACACCTGCCTGACGCACCATCTGTGGACCGAACTGAGCGATAATCTGCACCAGTTCCTGCACCGCATCACCATTGCCGACCTGTTGCGCGACCATGCCGCGCGCCAGCACGGCGCCGGGCACACGGAGGGCCCGCCATGACCGAGCAGATCCAGAGCCTGCTGAAGCAGGACTACGAAGCGGGTTTCGTGACCCGCGTCGACTCCGACACCTTTGCGCCGGGCCTCGATGAAGAGGTCGTGCGGCGGATTTCCGCGCGCAAGGGCGAGCCCGATTGGCTGCTCGAATGGCGCCTCAAGGCCTATCGCGCCTGGGTGACGATGCACGAGCCCACGTGGGCGCACGTGCGCTTCGACCCGATCGACTACAACGCGGTGTCCTATTACTCGGCGCCCAAATCCATGGCCGACGGCCCGAAGAGTCTCGAGGAGGTCGACCCCGAGCTGCTGAAGACCTACGAGAAGCTCGGCATCCCGCTGCACGAGCGCGCCAGGCTTGCCGGCGTGGCTGTCGACGCGGTGTTCGACTCGGTCTCGGTGGTCACCACCTTCAAGGACAAGCTGCACGAGGCCGGCGTCGTGTTCTGTCCGATCTCGGAGGCCGTGCACTCGCACCCCGAGCTGGTGCAAAAGTACATGGGCAGCGTGGTGCCGCAGCGCGACAATTTCTACGCGGCGCTGAATTCCGCGGTCTTCAGCGACGGCTCCTTCGTCTACATCCCGCCGGGCGTGCGCTGCCCGATGGAGCTCTCGACCTATTTCCGCATCAACGAGGCGAAAACCGGCCAGTTCGAGCGCACGCTGATCATCGCCGACGAGGGCAGCCACGTGAGCTACCTCGAGGGCTGCACGGCGCCGATGCGCGACGAGAACCAGCTGCACGCCGCGGTGGTCGAGCTGGTCGCGCTGAAGGGCGCGCGCATCAAGTACTCCACGGTGCAGAACTGGTACCCCGGGGACCGCGAGGGCAAGGGCGGCATCTACAACTTCGTGACCAAGCGCGGCGTGTGTCATGCCGACGCCTCGATCTCGTGGACGCAGGTCGAGACCGGCTCGGCGATCACCTGGAAATACCCTTCCGTGATCCTGCGCGGCGACAACTCGGTAGGCGAGTTCTACTCGGTGGCGCTCACGAACAACCTGCAGCAGGCCGACACCGGCACCAAGATGATCCACCTCGGGAAGAACACGCGCTCGACGATCATCTCCAAGGGCATCTCGGCGGGCCGCTCCAGCAACGCCTACCGCGGGCTGGTGCGCATCAATCCGGGCGCCGAGGGCGCGCGTAACTACACGCAGTGCGACTCGCTGCTGATCGGCGACAAGTGCGGCGCGCACACCTTCCCGTACATCGAGAGCCGCAACCCCTCGGCCACGGTCGAGCACGAGGCCACGACCTCGAAGGTCAGCGAGGACCAGCTGTTCCTGTGCCAGCAGCGCGGCCTGGATGCGGAGAAGGCGGTGTCGATGATCGTCAATGGCTTCTGCCGCGAGGTGTTCAAGGAACTGCCGATGGAGTTCGCCGTGGAAGCCGGCAAGCTGCTCGAGGTCAGCCTCGAGGGTTCGGTCGGTTGAGCGGAGTGCCGCCGGCTCTGCGCGGGGCGGCGCTGCGCCGCGTACGGCGCCGCGACACGCCGTGAATACGTCCCTGTAGGCTCGACTGCGGCATCCATGCCGCAGACGGTCGCCGCGCCATACGCGGCACAGCGCCGCCTGGCGCGCGGTGGAACGCAAGTTTATACGCCACCCGGAATTGGATGGGTGGTGAGAATCAGGAGTGACAATGCTGTCCATATCGAATCTGAGCGCGCGCATCGACGACAAGCAGATCCTGCGCGGCATCGACCTCGAGGTGAAGCCGGGCGAGGTGCACGCGATCATGGGGCCCAACGGCTCGGGCAAGAGCACGCTGGGCTACGTGCTGTCGGGGCGCGAGGGCTACGAGGTCACCGGGGGCAGCGTGCGCTTCGAGGGCAAGGACCTGCTCGCGATGGCGACCGAGGAGCGCGCGCGCGCCGGGTTGTTCCTCGCGTTCCAGTACCCGGTCGAGATCCCGGGCGTGAGCAACATGGAATTCCTCAAGGCCTCGGTGGATGCGCTGCGTTCGCATCGCGGCCAGGAGGCGCTGGACGCGGTGCGCTTCATGAAGCTCGCGCGCGAGAAATGCGCCGCGGTGGACCTGAAGCCCGATTTCCTGAAGCGCGGCGTCAACGAAGGTTTCTCGGGCGGCGAGAAGAAGCGCAACGAGCTGCTGCAGATGATGCTGCTCGAGCCTAGCCTCGCCATCCTCGACGAGACCGACTCCGGGCTCGACATCGACGCGCTGCAGGTGGTGGCCAACGGCGTGAACAGCCTGCGCTCGCCGGAGCGTTCCTTCGTGATCGTGACGCATTACCAGCGCCTGCTCGATTACATCGTGCCGGATTTCGTGCACGTGCTCGCGCACGGGCGCATCGTGAAGTCCGGCGGCAAGGAACTCGCGCTCGAGCTCGAGGAGAAGGGCTACGCCTGGATCGAGAAAGAGGTCGCGTAGATGGGCGCCTTCGACCAGAACCTGGCCGCGCGCCTGTTCGGCGACGCCGAGGCGCTGCCCTGGCTCGCGGCGCAGCGAGAGGCGGCGCGCGCGCAATGGCTGGGCGCGAGCCTGCCCACGCGCAAGACCGAGTCGTGGAAATACACCAGCCTCGAATCGCTGAACCAGCTCGACTACCTGAACCGGCCCGCACCGGCCGCAGCGCCCATCGATGCCGCGGCGCTTATCGCGGGGCTCGACGCGGACCGGTTGGTGTTCGTGAACGGTCGCTACGCGCCGGGGCTGTCACAGCTCGGGCACCAGCCGGGCGTGCGCGCGGTCTCGTTCCGCGAAGCCAACCCGGGGGATCGCGCGGTGATCGAGGGCGCGCTGGGGCAGATCGCCGCGGGCAGCGGCAATCCCTTCGCGGCGCTGAACGGCTGCTGGCTCGAGGACGGCGTGCTGTTCCACGTCGGTGCCGGTGTGAAGGCCGCGCGGCCGCTGCACGTGGTGCACCTCGGCGTGGCGCAGCCGCAGGCTTTCGCCCATGCGCAGCGCCTGCTGGTGGTGCTCGGGCGCGGCGCCGAAGCCGGGTTGATCGAGCATTTCGCGAGCCTGCCGGGCGCGCACAACGGCTTCGTCAGCGGCAGCACCGAGATCCGCGTGGGCGAGGCGGCGCAGTTGCGCCATTACCGCCTGCACCTCGAGGAGGAGCACGCGATCCATATCGGCGGCGTCTACGTCGAGCTCGGGCGCGCCGCGCTCTGCGAGAGCCTGGTGCTGGCGCTCGGCGCACGCCTCAAGCGTCTGGACCTGCGCGTGCGCCATCTCGGTGCCGGCAGCGAATGCCGCCTGAACGGCGTCTATCTCGCGCGCCGCGAGCAGCACGTCGACCTGCACACCTCGGTCGAGCACGAGGTGGCGCAGGGCACCACGCACCAGGTCTATCGCGGCATCGTCGACGATGCCGCGCGCGCGGTGTTCAACGGGCGCATCCACATTCATCCGCAGGCGCAGAAGAGCAACGCCGATCTCAGCAACCGCAACCTGCTGCTCAGCAACGCGGCCGAGGTCAACACCAAGCCGGAACTGGAGATCTACGCCGATGACGTGCGCTGCTCGCACGGCGCCACGGTGAGCCGCATCGACGAGAAGAGCCTGTATTACCTGCTGACGCGCGGCATCGGGCGCCGGGAAGCGGAAGTGCTGCTCGGCTTCGGCTTCATCAACGAGCTGGTCAGGGACATCCCGATCGAGCCGCTCGGCGTGACGCTGCGCGCCGTGCTTAGCGACTGGTTCGGGCGCGCTGACGAACTGCAGGGAGAGCCCTCGTGACGCCGGCCCGTGCACCCGCCGTTGCGGCCTTCGATGCCGGGCGCCTGCGTGCCGAGTTCCCGATCCTCGCCCAGCAGGTCAACGGCAAGCCGCTGGTGTACCTCGACAACGCCGCGACCACGCAGAAGCCCGTGGTCGTGATCGAGGCGATCGCGTCCTACTACCGCGAGATCAATTCCAACGTGCATCGCGGCGCGCACGCGCTGAGCGATCGCGCCACCAGCGCCTTCGAGGGCGCGCGCGACGCGGTGTGCCGCTTCATCAACGCGCCCTCGCGCGAGCAGGTGATCTGGACCCGCGGCACCACCGAGAGCATCAACCTGGTCGCCGCGACCTTCGCCAGGAGCCGCCTGCGCGCGGGCGACGAGATCCTGGTCTCGGGGCTGGCGCACCACTCGAACATCGTGCCGTGGCAGCTCGCGGCCGAGGCCGCCGGCGCGAAAGTCGTGCCGATCCCGGTCACCGATGACGCGCGGCTCGATCTCGAGGCCTTCGCGCGCCTGCTCGGCGAGCGCACGCGGCTGGTGGCGCTGGAGCACGTCTCGAACGCGATGGGCACGGTGCATCCGGTCGAGCGGATCATCGCCATGGCGCACGCCGCCGGCGTGCCGGTGCTGCTCGACGGCGCGCAGGCCGTGGGCCACATGCCGGTCGACGTGCAGGCGCTCGACGTGGATTTCTACGCCTTCTCGGGCCACAAGATGTTCGGCCCCACGGGCATCGGCGTGCTCTACGGCAAGCGCGAGTGGCTGGAATCGATGCCGCCCTGGCAGGGCGGTGGCGAGATGATCGAGACCGTGTCCTTCGACGACACGCGCTACGCCGCGCTGCCCTACCGCTTCGAGGCCGGCACACCGCACATCGCCGGCGCGGTGGGGCTGGGGGCGGCGATCGAATGGCTCGCGGGCATCGACCGCGCCGCCGCCACCGCGCACGAGGACGCGCTGCTCGCGCACGCGCTGGAGCTCGCGCAGGAACTGCCGGGCTTCCGTCTCGTCGGCAGCGCGCCGCACAAGGTCGCGGTGCTCAGCTTCCTGCTCGAGGGCGCTCATCCGCAGGACGTGGGCACGCTGCTCGACCAGCAGGGTGTCGCGGTGCGCACCGGGCACCATTGCGCGCAACCGGTGATGGCACGCTTCGGCGTGCCCGGCACGATCCGTGCGTCCTTCAGTCTCTACAACACGCACGCCGAGGTCGAAGGGCTGTTTGCGGCGTTGCACAAGGTACGGAGTTTCCTGTGAGCACTGCCATCGAAGTCCAGCATGCCGATCCGCAGGCGCCGGTCGTGGTGACCGAGGCCGCCGTGCGGCATTTCCGCCAGCAGATCCAGGCTGCGAAGGCCGCCGGCTTGCGCCTCAGTATCAAGGAAAGCGGCTGCACCGGTTATATGTACGTGATGGACCTGGTCGAGACGCCGCCGGCCGACGACCTGCTGATGCAGCTCGCGGACGATGTGCGGCTGTGGATCGACCGCGCCTCGCTGCCGTTGCTGCGCGGCACCACGGTCGATTTCGTGCGCGAGGGGCTGAACAGCCTGCTGCGCTTCGGCAACCCGAACGCGAAGGACTACTGCGGCTGCGGCGAGAGCTTCAGCATCGAGCCGGAGGTGCAGGCCTGATGGAGCGGCGCATGGTGGTGACGCAGCGCGACTGTCCTGCGCGCCTGGTGCCGGTGGGCACGCCGATCACGATCCCGAAGGACTCCTTCGTCACGATCACGCAGGCGCTGGGCGGCAGCTACACGGTGACGGTCAACGGCAACATGGCGCGCGTGGACGGCACCGATGCCGACGCGCTGGGCTTCGCGGCGCTGGAGCTGGATTTCGCGGCGCCCGCCGACGGGTGCATCGCGGAGGAGCAGGTCTACGAGGCGCTGCGCACGGTGTTCGACCCGGAAATCCCGGTGGACATCGTCGCGCTGGGGCTGGTGTATTCCGTGGACATCGACCAGCAAGCGCACGCCGTGCGCATCCGCATGACGCTGACCGCGCCGGGTTGCGGCATGGGTCCGGTGCTGGTCGGCGACGTCGAATACCGCGTGGCGAAGGTGCCGCACGTGCGCCAGGTCACGGTGGACCTGGTGTTCGACCCGCCGTGGTCGCGCGAGATGATGTCCGACGAGGCGAAGCTCGAGACGGGGTTGTTCTATTGATGGAGGCGAATGTGGACGCCCGAACAACGCACAGCGTCGAGGACATCGTCGAGACGATCGGTTTCTTCGACGACTGGGAAGACCGCTACCGCTACATCATCGATCTGGGCAAGGAGCTGCCGGCGATGCCCGATGCGCGCAAGCGCGAGGAACTGCTGGTGCGCGGCTGCCAGAGCCAGGTGTGGCTGGACTGGACCGAGCGCGAGGGGCGCATCTTCTTCGATGTCGACAGCGATGCGCTGATCGTGCGCGGCCTGATCGCGATCATGCTCGCCGCTTTCGACGGCCGCACGCCGCGCGCGATCCTCGACTTCGATATCGAGGGCTATTTCGAACGACTCGACCTGCTGAAGCACCTGAGCCCCACGCGCGGCAACGGCCTGCGCGCGATGGTGCAGCGCGTGCGCGATATCGCCGCGGGCCTGGCGAAGCGGTGATAATCGGCGCGCGGGCGGCGAACGGCGCCGGCCCCGTCTTCCAGGAGCACGGCATGCGACAAGACGTTGAATTCCCCGGCTTCGGCGGCACCACGCTGCGCGGCTGGCTCTACACTCCCGAAAGGGCCGGCAACGGCCCGGCACTGGTGATGGCACACGGCTTCTCGGCGACGCGCGCGATGGCGCTCGACCCGTTCGCGCGCGTGTTCCGCGAGGCGGGCATCACGGTGCTCGTCTACGATCACCGCAACCTGGGTGCGAGCGATGGCGAGCCGCGGCAGGAAATCAACATCTGGGCGCAGGCGCGGGACTACCGCTACGCGATCGACTGGCTGGCCACGCGCCCGCACGTCGATTCCGCGCGCATCGGCATCTGGGGTTCCAGCTTCAGCGGCGGCGAGGTGCTGGCGGTGGGAGCCTGCGACCGGCGCGTGGCGGCGGTCATCGCCAACGTGCCCTTCGCCAGCCTGCCGGATACCGAGCAGCGCCTCGCCGACAGCACCGCGTTCGATCGCATGCGCGCCGCACTGCTGGACGAGAGCGGCAGCGGGCCGGCCGATGCTGCGAGCGAGGCAATGGGTCCGCTGGCGGTGGTGCCGGAGGAGGGCGTGGAGCTGCCGGCTTTCCTGGCCTTTCAGGAAGCGAGCGAGTGGTTCCTGCGCGCGGGCGCCGAGCCGGGCAGCGGCTGGCACAACCGCGTGACGCTGCGCAACTGTTTTGGCACCGAGCCGCCTTTCGATCCCGGTGTCTGCGTGAGCCATATCGCGCCCACGCCCCTGCTGATGGTGGTCGCGAGCGACGATCGCCTGGCGCCCACCTCAGGCGCGCTGAAGGCCTTCGAGCGTGCCGGCGAGCCCAAGCGCCTGGAGCTGATCGAGGGCGACCATTTCGTGGCCTACCAGGGCGAAGGATTCGCGCGTGCGGCGCCGGTGATGCGGGAATTCCTGCTCGAGCATCTCTGAGTCACGGGGCTTCGCGCCAGGGCAGTGCGCTGCCTTGCACGGCCTGCGCCTCGATGTGCTCCCAGTAGCGCCTGAGCCAGCGCGGGCGCGCGTCGGCGCGCGGCGTACCCGCCAGAGCCTCCCAGCGCGCCAGCCAGTCCTCGGCGATGTCCCAGCCCGCGACCGGATCCTCGAAGATCGCGCGCTGCGTGCGCGCGCGATCGGCGTGGAACGAGGGCGGCAGGGCGCCGGGGTCGCGCAGCACGTGGCGGTGCAGCCGCTCGAAGCGCCACCACAGGCTGTCGAGATCGGGACTGCCGCTCGGATGTCCGCCGTTGCGTGCGCGGCGCAACGCGAGCGGGCGGAACAGGCCGAGGCAGGGCGCGGCGGTGCCGGTGGCCCAGTGGCGATCGCCGCCCCCGGCGAGTTCGCTGATCCAGCTCGCGGTGGTCTGGCTCGCCGCGAGCCAGCCGCCCGCGTGCACGCAGGGGGCGTGCAGCGCCCCGCTGCAACGGTTGTAGCGTGGCGCGGCGCCGCCGTGGTCGCTGAGCAGCGCCGCGGCAGTCGCGGCATCGCCCACGCCGGCAGCCAGCGTTTCGATGCGTGCGCGTCGCGCGCCGGCACCGCTGATCCAGGCCTGCAGCCGGCGCGAACGCGGCAGCAGCGCGGGCAAGGCTGGCGCGCCCGCGATGGCGCGCACGCCGGCACTTATGCGTTCGCGCGCGCTGTCGCGTCCCTCGCATTCCAGCAGCCATGCTTCGCGCCGGTCGGCGACCAGGAAGCTGTGGTGGCCACCGGCGCCCTGGCCGTGCTCGGACAGCAGCGCGGCGATCACCTCGATGGCTTGCGCCGCGCTGGCGCCGCGCTCGAGCCCCAGTCGCACCAGGTCCGCGCCCGGCAGGCCGTCGGGTTCGCGCGTGGCGCGCGCGAACACCGCGGCGTTGCCGATGGCGACTCCGTGCTCGTTGACGCCCATCTCCGCGCCCCACATCCAGAACGGCCGGCTGAGCATCAGCGCGTGCGTGCGGCGCACCTGCGGGATCGCGCGCCAGGTGCAGCGCAGCGTGGCGTCGGCGGCATGCTCGCGCGCCGCGATCCAGCCGAGCACCTGCGCCTCGTTGGGGTCGCTGTCGCTGTTTTTCGCGAAGATCACGCGCTCGGGGCTGACGGCCACGAAGAGCTCGGACATGGCGGTGGTCCGTGATTGCGGGTGTGCCGGCAAAGATAGGCAAGCCGTGGAGACATTGCACGGTGAAGGACTTAGAATCCGGTGCGAACGCCAATCCCATCACAAGGAGCACGAACGATGCCGATCGAAGCCTACCACTGGAGCACCGCGGTCACGCTGCTCGCGCTGCTGGTGTATTTCTCGGTCACCGCCAAGACGGGCCAGGCACGCCTCAAGTATGGCGTGAAAGCCCCGGCCACCAGCGGCGCGCCCGAGTTCGAGCGGGCGTTCCGCATCCAGCAGAACACGCTGGAGCAGCTGATGCTGTTCCTGCCCTCGTTGTGGCTGTTCGCCGCGCTGGTGAGCGATTTGTGGGCCGGCGCGGCGGGCCTGGTGTGGGTGATCGGGCGCATTCTCTACGCCGTCGGCTATGCGCGCGCGGCGGAGAAGCGCAGCGCCGGTTTCGGCATCGCGATTCTCGCCAACCTGGTGCTGCTGATCGGCGCGCTGGTCGGCTGGTTCCTGCGCGGCTGACACGGGCATGAATTCCTTCGGCGCGGACACCGCCGTCGAGCGCCTGCAGCCGGGCAGCTATCGCGGCGCGCTCGCGAGCGGCTGGGACATCGGCGGCAACGCCAACGGCGGCTACATGCTCGCGATCGCGGCGCGCGCGATGGCGACCGAGACCGGGCGCCCGGACCCGGTCACGATCACCGCGCACTACCTCTCGCCCGGGCGCGCCGGCCCGGTCACGGTGGACGTGCGCGTGGTGAAGCAGGGCCGGCGCTTCGGCGTGGCGAGCGCGGCGATGTGCGCCGCCGGACAGCCCCTGCTGCAGGTGCTGGGCACCTTCGGCAACCTCGAGCGCTCCGATGCGGGCCTCGAGCGCATCGAGTCCGCGCCGCCCGAGCTGCCGCCGCCGGAAGAGTGCTTCGGGCACCGCGTCGAGAACGGCGCCCCGGCGCTGTTCGGCAACGTCGACCTGCGCCTGCATCCCGAGGATGCCGGCTTCGCGAGCGGCAAGCCCAGCGGGCAACTGCGCGTGCGCGGCTGGTTCCGCTTCGGCAGGGACGAGCCCATCGACACCCTCGGCCTGCTGCTCGCGGTGGACTCCTTTCCGCCGACCTCCTTCAACGCGAACCTGCCGGTGGCGTGGACGCCGACGATCGAGCTGACCACGCACCTGCGCGCGCGGCCCGCGCCGGGATGGCTGCGCGCGAGCTTCAGCTCGCGTTTCCTCAGCGGGGGATTCGTCGAGGAGGACGGCGAGGTCTGGGATTCGACCGGCCGCCTGGTGGCGCAGTCGCGCCAGCTCGCGCTGCTGCCATTGAATTGAACGACAACGGAGAGCAAACGCATGAAAACACGCGCAGCCGTCGCATTCGCCGCAGGCCAGCCGCTGGAGATCGTCGAGGTGGATCTCGAGGGACCGAAGGCCGGCGAGGTGCTGGTGGAGATCAAGGCCACCGGTGTGTGCCACACCGACGCGTTCACGCTCTCGGGCGATGATCCCGAAGGCGCTTTCCCCGCGATCCTCGGCCACGAGGGCGCCGGCGTGGTGGTGGAAGTGGGTCCCGGCGTGAAGTCGGTTGCCGTGGGCGATCACGTGATCCCGCTCTACACGCCCGAATGCCGCGAGTGCGACTACTGCCTGCACCCGAAGACGAATCTCTGCCAGGCGATCCGCTCCACGCAGGGCCAGGGCCTGATGCCCGACGGCAGCAGCCGCTTCTCGTACAAGGGGCAGAAGATCCTGCACTACATGGGTTGCTCGACCTTCTCGAACTACACCGTGCTGCCCGAGATCGCCGTGGCGAAGATCCGCAAGGACGCGCCCTTCGACAAGGTCTGCTACATCGGTTGCGGCGTGACCACCGGCGTGGGCGCGGTGGCGTTCACGATGAAGGTCGAGCCCGGCTCCACGGTCGCGGTGTTCGGCCTCGGCGGCATCGGGCTCAACGTGATCCAGGGCGCGAGGATGGTGGGTGCGACGCGCATCATCGGCGTTGACCTGAACCCGGCCAAGGTGGAGCTCGCGCGCCGCTTCGGCATGACCGACTTCGTGAACCCGAGCGAGGTGAAGGACGTCACGCAGGCGATCATCGACATGACCAACGGCGGCGTCGACTACAGCTTCGAGTGCATCGGCAACGTCAAGGTGATGCGCCAGGCGCTGGAGTGCTGCCACAAGGGCTGGGGGCAGAGCTGCATCATCGGCGTGGCCGGCGCGGGGCAGGAGATCTCGACGCGCCCGTTCCAGCTGGTCACCGGGCGCGCGTGGCGCGGCTCGGCCTTCGGCGGCGCGCGCGGGCGCACCGACGTGCCCAGGATTGTCGACTGGTACATGGACGGTCGCATCGCGATCGACGAGCTGATCACGCACACGATGCCGCTGGAGGACATCAACAAGGCCTTCGACCTGATGCACGCGGGCGAGAGCATCCGCTCCGTCGTGATGTACTGAGGCCGGCGACCATGGAACAGATCGGATCGCACCGCTGTTTCGGCGGCCAGCAGCTGCGCTTCACGCATCGCTCGGAGACGCTCGACTGCGACATGGCCTTCTCGCTGTACCTGCCGCCGCAGGCCGAGTACGCGCCGGTGCCGCTGCTGCACTGGCTCTCGGGGCTGACCTGCACCGACGAGAACTTCGTGATCAAGGCGGGCGCGCAGCGCTACGCGGCCAGGCACGGCATCGCGATCCTCGCGCCCGACACCAGTCCGCGCGGCGAGCTGGTGCCGGGCGATCCGGAAGGCGGCTGGGATCTGGGCCTCGGCGCGGGCTTCTACGTCGATGCCACGCGCGAGCCGTGGCGCGGCCACTACCGCATGTACGACTACGTGAGCCGCGAGCTGCCGGCGCTGGTCAACGCGAAGTTCCCGGTGCTGGCCGAGCGCCAGGCGATCAGCGGCCACTCGATGGGCGGACACGGCGCGTTGACGATCGCGCTGAAGAACCCCGGGCAGTTCCGCAGCGTCAGCGCCTTCGCGCCGATCTGCTCGCCGACGCGCTGCCCCTGGGGCGAGAAGGCGTTCACGCACTACTTCGGCGAGGAGCGCGCCGCCTGGGAGGCGCACGACGCCTCGCTGCTGCTCGCGAAGGCCGCCGAGCAGCTGCCGACGCTGGTCGACCAGGGCGAGGCCGACGGCTTCCTCGGCGCGCAACTCAAGCCCGAGCTGCTGGTGCAGGCGGCGCAGGCCGCGGGCTATCCGCTGCGCCTGCGCATGCAACCGGGCTACGACCACAGCTACTTCTTCATCGCCTCGTTCATCGGCGAGCACATCGCGTTCCATTCGGAGCACCTGCACGATGCGCCTTGAACCCCCCGGTTGGCTGCGCGCATGAGCGCAGCGCAATGCCGCGAAGAGTTGCCGGTCACGCGCCATGGCGACTCGCGGCAGGGTCCTGAATCCGCCACCGACCCGATCGCGCTCGAGACGCCCGTCGCGCTCAGCTACAACGGCCTCTCGCACGTCGTGATGATGATGACGCCGGCGGACCTCGAGGATTTCGCGCTCGGATTCAGCCTGTCGGAGGGCATCGTCGAGCGCCCGGGGCAGATCTACGACATCGCGACGAAAACGCACCCGCAGGGGCTGGAGATCGCGATCACGCTCGGCAACGAGCGCTTGCAGCAGCTCAAGGACCGGCGGCGCAACCTGGCGGGGCGCACCGGCTGCGGGCTGTGCGGCGCCGAGTCGCTGGAACAGGCGCTGCGCCCGGTGCCGAGGCTCGCGTGTGACACGGTGATCGCCACGGGCGCGATCCAGCGCGCGCTCGCGCGCCTCGACGAGTGGCAGCCCCTGCAGCGCGCCACCGGTGCCGCGCACGGTGCGGCCTGGTGCTCGGGCGACGGGGGCATCGTGCTCGCGCGCGAGGACGTGGGCCGCCACAACGCGCTCGACAAGCTGATCGGCGCGCTCGCGCGCGCGCCCGCCGCGCGCGGCGAGGGTTTCGCACTGGTATCCAGCCGCGCCAGCTACGAGATGGTCAGCAAGGCGGCGCAGGCCGGCATCGGTATCCTCGTCGCCGTGTCGGCGCCGACCGCGCTCGCGGTGCGCCTCGCGGCCGAGGCGGGCCTCACCCTGGCGGCCTTCGCGCGCGCCGGGAAGGTGTCGGTCTATACGCGGCCCGAAAGGCTTGCGCCATGCGAAACCTGATCAGGAATTTCCAGTCCTACTGGCTCGCGGACGCGAGTTTCCTCACCTTGCTGATCATGCTCATTGCCGCGGTATTCGTGCTCCCGGTCATCATGGAAATCAGTGGTCACGGCGTACTGCTGTTCAACATACTCCTGCTCAGCGTGTTCTTTTCCGGGATATTCTCGACCCGCAGCGTGACGCTCATATCCCTCTCCGCGATCCTGTTCAGCATTCACCTGACGTTGCGGATCATTCGTTTCGGAGAGAACCCGTATTCTTTCTATGTCCTGGAGAATGTCATCGGCATCGCCAACGGGCTGATCTTCATTTTCATCAACCTGCGGCTGCTGTTTCGCGACCAGATCGTGAACACTTACCGGATCGTCGGAGCGGTCAATGTCTATCTTCTGCTGGCGCTCGTGGGGGCGCTGGCCCTGGAAGTCATTCATGCCGCTACCGGCGTTTCCATTGGCGGCAATGTCGTGCTGAGCGGGAAAGACGGTGACTATGTCCACTTCATCTACTTCAGCCTGGCTTCACTGACTACCGTGGGCTTCGGCGACATCTATGCCGTGAATACCTTCGCCAGGATGCTGGCCACCTTTTTATCCACGCTGGGCGTCCTGTTTCCGGCCATCGTCATCGCGCGCCTGGTCGGACTGGCTTCCAGCCGCAGTTGATTGGAGTCCCCTCATGCCTCGTCTGCTCCCCCCGAAGCGTTTGTTGTTCCGTGCCTGCCTGCTGGGTGCGGCGTTCGCGGTCGCTCCGCTCGCCGCGTCCGCCGCCGGCAAGATCGGCATCATCGGCGACAGCATGGCGGCCGGCACGCACAGCCTGGACAACTGTGGTTCGCTGGATATCGTCGAATGCGTCGAGGAGCGCGGCGGATACCAGGACCGGGCCTGGAGCTATGCGCGCGGCGCGCACGCGTGGCCGCTCGCCGCGCGGCTGGGTTTCACGCCGGCACAGGTCGTGGACGCCGCCGACGATGGCGAGGAATGGAAGGATGCCTACGACCAGGCCGCGCAGGTGCTGTCCGATCCCGCGCTCGATACCGTGACGATCGGGCTCGGCGCCAATGACATCTGCCAGCCGAGCGGGCACGACTACGCCGGGGATCTGGAGCGCGTCGCGGGGCACATCGACCGCACGCTGCAGCTGCTCACGGACCGCCTGCCCGAGGGCGGGACCATCTACTGGAGCGCGGTTCCCGACGTGGCGGGGCTCTATGACATGCTGCGCGAGCGTGACCACAACCTGCTGTTCGAGAGCTGCCAGGCGACCTGGGACCTGGACACCCGGAAGGTTTCCGACGGCGCGGCCCAGGACGCCTGCGACCACTTCTTCGACAACGATCTGTGCCGGTTTGCGGACACGCAGGAGCAGGCCAAGGACCGTCTCGTGTCGCTGTTCCTCGACCGCCTGCTCGCGAGCGGGGGTGTCGAGGAAGGACCCTGCGGCAAGATCCTCTCCAGCAGGTCGACGGATGAAGACCGGCGCGAGGCGCGCGAGTTCACCGCGGCGCTGAACGGCCTGATGCGCGAGAAAGCCGACGCCTTCGATGGCCGCAACGGCGTGCGGGTGCGCTACAGCGAGCAGGTCTACCGGCCGACGCGCCCGCTCGCGCCCGAGCACGTCTCGCACTTCGACTGCTACCACCCGAGTCGCGCCGGGCAGGTGTTCCTCGCCGACCAGATCTGGCGCGGCTTCGAAGGCATCCGCCCGCAGGGTCACGACGTCTTCGTGGAGGACTTCGGCGCGCCGCAGTACTGTCGCGCGGACGCTGCGGCGTGGAACGGCTGCTGGATCGAAGCCAACGACGATGACGAACCGGCCAGCGGCAACGTGCGCATCGGCGACGGTCGCCTGCAGGTCGGAGGCGCGGGCACGAGCCTCGAACGGGGCTTTGCCCTGGGTGGCTACTCGCACGCGTGGCTGTCGTTCAACTGGGCGCGTGACGATCTCGACCGGGCGCTCGACTACGTGAGCGTCGAGGTATCGGCCGACGGCGGCGCGAGCTGGGCCGAGGTCGCGCGCTTCGCCGGCGATGGCAACGATTTCGGGCTGCACCGCGGCGACTACCACGACCTCAGCGACTACGCTTCCGCGGACACGCGCATCCGCTTTCGCGCCTCGCCGGGCCTGGGCTCGGGCGACCGCGTGCTGTTCGACAACGTGCGGCTCATCGCGTGGAACGAAGTGCCCTTCACCGCCTGGCCCGAAGTGCCCGCGACGGGCTCGGTGCAGAGCGGGGTGGGCCTGATCCGCGGCTGGGCCTGCGCGGCCGAGACGGTGTCGGTCTCGATCGATGGCGGCGATCCCATCGCGGTCGCCTGGGGCGGTCAGCGTGACGATACCGCGGGCGTGTGCGGGGATGCCGCCAACGGCTACGGCATGGTCCTGCCCTGGGGGCTGCTCGGCAACGGCCCGCACCGGATGCAGACCTTCATCGACGAGGCGCAGGTCGGGAACGCCGAATTCGAGGTTTCCGGGCTCGGCGAGGAGTTCGTCGAGGGCCTGCAGGGCGAATACGTGCTGGCGGGCTTCCCGGCCGCTGGCGAGCGGGTGCGCCTCACGTGGAGCGAAGCGGACCAGAATTTCCTGATCACGGGTCACGATACCGGCGCGGGCTTCACCGATCCCTCCGCGACCGGCATCCGGGCCGATGCAGCGGCCCGCGCGGGCGGGGCGCATCATGAATCGCCCGCGCAGCATTCGATCCAGAGCGGCGTGGGCCTGATCCGGGGCTGGGCCTGCGACGCGGAGGAAGTCACGATCTCGATCGACGGCGGCGCGCCGATACCGGTCGCCCACGGCACCTCGCGGGCCGATACGATCGGGGTCTGCGGCGACGAGGACAACGGCTACGGCATGGTCTTCGCCTGGGGACTGCTCGGCACCGGCGTGCACCGCCTGCAGACCTTCGTCGACGGCGTGGAGATCGCCGACGTCGAGTTCGCGGTGCAGGCGATCGGCGACGGTTTCGTCGAGGGACTGCAGGGCCGCTACACCCTCGACGGTTTTCCGGGGCCGGGGCAGGCGGTGGACGTGCAGTGGAGCGAGCCGGACCAGAACTTCCGGATCATTGCTGTCCAACCCGACGCTGCCGGGGATTGAGGTTCAGAACCAATACTCCCGCACGCACGTACCATTCGTTTTCACCGACAAGGAATCCGCCATGAATACCCGCAGTCTCCTGGAGCAACTGCTGCAATCGGGCAGCAAGTACCTCGGCAACCAGCCCGGCGTTGCGAACAAATCGCAGGGCGGCAGCCAGGATCCGCTGTCGGGATTCCTGTCCGGCGCCGCCGGCGGCGCGCTGGCGGGCAGCGCGATGAGCCTGCTGCTCGGCAGCAAGAAGGCCCGCAAGGCCACCGGCAATCTCGCGATGTACGGCGGCCTCGCGGCACTGGGCGTCGTGGCCTACAAGGCGTACGACAACTGGCAGAAAACGCAGGCGGGAATGCCGCAATCCCAGCCGCAGACCGTCGATCGCCTGAGCGGCACGCAGGCCGAGGAGCACAGCCAGGCGATCCTGCGCGCATTGATCGGCGCGGCCAAGGCCGACGGGCACATCGATGCGCGCGAGCGCGCGCTGATCGACGGTGAAATCGCCAAGCTCGGCGCCGACCCCGAGCTGGCGCGCTGGTTCGATCAGGAACTCGGCAAGCCGCTGGATCCCGCCGAGGTTGCCGCCGCCTCGCGCTCCACTGAAATGGCAGCCGAGATGTACCTCGCCAGCGTGCTGATCGTCGACGAGGACAGTTTCATGGAACGCGCGTACCTGCAGGAACTTGGCAGGCAGCTGAAGCTCGC
>DAORUQ010000049.1:0-18007 GCA_035433265.1 Pseudomonadales bacterium
GTCGATCCCTACCCGGTGGAGGAAGGTCGCCTGATGCACCGCACCACGATCGAGGCGGAGGAAGCACTGGCCTGATCGAGCGGCTTCAAGGCGAAACAAAACCGCTCCCAAGGCGAGGATTCGGAGTATGTGGATTTCGAGCAAGGGCAAGGTTGCCGTCGTCACCGGTGCCGGTTCGGGTATCGGCCGGGCCATCGCGGTACGGCTGGCGCGCGATGAAGCGGCCATCGCGGTCTGGGACATCAATGCCGAAGGCGCCGCCGAAACGGCCAGGATGATCACGGACGCCGGCGGCAAGGCCATTGCCATCGGCGCCGATTGCTCCGACAAGGCGGCGATCACGGCGGCGGCGCAGCGGACCCGCGCCGAGCTCGGCGCGATCACCATCCTCGTCAACAATGCGGGCATTGCTCCGTTCACGCCGTTCATGGACATCGGCGAGGAGCTCTTCGACAAGGTGATCCGCATCAACCTCAAGGGCCCGTTCCTCGTCATCCGGGAGATCATGCCCGACATGGTGGCGGCGAAGTGGGGCCGCATCATCAATATCACCTCGTCCTCGACCCAGTCGGGCTCGGTCGGCCAGACGCACTACGTGTCGTCCAAGGGCGGTCTGCTCGGCATGACGAAGGCGCTGGCACTGGAATACGCACCCACCGGCATCACCGTGAACATGGTGCCACCGGGCTTCATCGATACGCCGATGCTGCGCGCCTCCCCGGTCGACGTCGATGCCTACGCGGCCTCCATGCCGATGAAGCGCGTCGGCAAGCCCGAGGACATTGCCGCGGCCTGCGCCTTCCTTGCGTCGGAGGAAGCCGGCTACATCACCGGCCAGACGATCAGCACGAACGGTGGCCGTTACATGGGTTCGGCCTGAGAGGGTGGCAGGGAGTCGCGCTCCCTGACGAGTTCCTCGAAGCAGGCGTCCCCCTCCTTGCGGGCGGCGGCTCCGATCGCGTGCAGCGCCTGCTCGTAGTCTTCCCGCACGGCGTTCGCGTCTTCATCCGCCGGTCCTCCGGAATCGTGCAGGCAGATATCGTGCGCCCGGCGTATCCACGCCCAGGCCAGCGCTGCGTTGGCCTCATGTCCGAGTCCGTCGCGGTAGACGCGATGCAAGGCCCTGGCGGCATGCACATTGCCGCCCAGGGCGGGAGGGACGAGTTCGCGGAAGTAAGCGGCGAGCTCTTCGATGGCAGCGACATCGCCGTCCTCCGCGGCGCCGAGGTGCAGCCATGCAGCGACGACGATGTCCTTGCCGATGCCGTCGCCCAGCCTCAGCATGGTCCCCAGCTCGCGCATCGCGGCCGCGTCACCGGCATTGGCTGCCTGCAGCAGGTACTCCGCCGCCAGGGCCTTGTCGGCTTCGACGCCGATGCCGTGCAGGTAAATGAGGCCGAGGTTGTACTGCGCGGCGGGCTCGCCCTGCGCGGCGCTCAGCCGATACCAGTGGATCGCCTCCCCGATGTCGGGAGCGCACCCCAGGCCGTCGCGCAGCATCGTTGCCAGGTCGTTGCATGCCTGCGCATGTCCCTGCTCCGCGGCGATGCGCAAACAGGCCATTGCGTCGGGATAGTCAGCCTCGACGCCATCGGCGAGCAGGATGTGCCCCTGCTCGAATGCGTCGCTGGTATCCGCTTCGGCGGACAATCCCACCCTGGCGGCGCGTGATCTGGATTTTCTGGCCATGATTTGCCTTGCGGTGGCGGTGCGGGCGCATCGTATCAGGCTCGCGCCGCCATGGCCTCGATCGGCACCGGGACGATGAGCGGCGCCAGAGCGAGACGCCGCGGCGCGCGGCGAGGTCGCACCGGGTGGTGGACGGATTTGACGCAAAAGTACTGAGCGGTATCATAAAGCGCAAACCAGGGAGAGAACGGCCATGAAGTTTGAAGCGCTCGCGCTCAATGATCGTGTTGGATCCGAGATTCGCACCGATGTCGACAGCCTGTTGACCCCGGAGGTCGCGGGGAAAGTCCGTCAGCTGCTGGTCGAGCGCGGCGTGCTGGTATTCAGGGCGCTCGGGCTGCACACCGAGCAACAGCTCGCCCTGTCCCGACTGATGGGTTCCCTGCGCGAGGAAGGTCAACAGGGCCTGCTGAAGATCACGCTCGACAAGAAACTCAACGCAAGGGCGGATTACCTGAAGGGATCGTTCCTGTGGCACATCGACGGCACACACGATGATGTGCCGCCCTTCGCTTCGCTGCTGACGGGTGTCACGCTGTCCGAAACCGGCGGCCAGACCGAATTCGCCAACTCCTATGCCGCTTACGAAGAGTTGGCGCAGGAGACGAAGGATCGCATCGCCGGGCTCAGGGTGGTACACGGCTTCGAGACGTCTATGCGCAGGGCGGGCGTCGAGCCCACGCAGGACACCCTCGCCTATTGGCGCAGCTTGCCCGACAAGGCCCACAAGCTGGTCTGGACGCACAAATCGGGTCGCAAGTCGCTGGTCATCGGCTGTTCTGCTTCCCATATCGACGGCATGGACAGGGAAGAGGGGCAGCAACTGCTGCAGGAACTGCTGGACTGGAGCACCCAGCCGAGGTTCGTCTATCGCCACGAGTGGACGCCGGGAGACCTGCTGATCTGGGACAACACCGGCGTGCTGCACCGCGCGGAGCCCTATCCGCTGGATTGTGGCCGCTTGATGCACCGCACCACGCTGTTGGGCGAGGAGCCGTTCGCCTGAGCGAGCAGGGAGCCTGGCGGTCCAGGCGGTCGCGGGGGATGCCCGCGACGTGAGGGCGCTGTCTTTGCGCTACCGTCAGGCTTCGCCGGAGGAAATCCATCGCGACGTCAGCGCGCGCGGCGAAAGGTACTTGGTCCTGGTCCAGCCCCCGTCAACGACGATCGACTGCCCGTTTATCATTTCGCCCCCCGCCGAACACAGGAAGGCGATGACGCTGGCGATGTCCTCGGCCTCGGCAAGGCGCGGATAGGGCGTGGTTTCGACATTGACACGCTTGAACGTCTCGTCCTCGAAGCGATGGCGCACCATGTCCGTCATGGTGACGCCCGGCGCCACGCAATTGGAGCGGATGCCCATCGGGCCATACTCGCAGGCCATGTGCTCGGTGAGCGATTTCAGCCCGCCCTTCGCCGCCGAATAGGCGCCGCCGCGCTTGCCACCGATCATCGCGAAGGTGGACGTCACGTTGACCACGCCCGAACCGGATTGCATGTGGGGGATCACCTCGCGCGCCAGGCGAAAGGGCGCGCGCAGCATGATGTCGAGGAAATAGTCGAGCGTGTCGTCGTCGGTCTCGTGCAGCGGCTTGGGGCTGCCGATGCCGGCGTTGTTGACGAGGAAGTCGATGCGCCCGAACCGTTCCAGCGCCTGGTCGACGATACGCTTCGGCGCGTCTTTCGCGGTGATATCGACAGACAAGGCCGCGAGCCGCCCGGGGTCGCCGATCGATTCTTCCAGTGCTTTGAGTTTTTCCGGGTCGCGCCCGATGCCAACGATCGCCATGCCCATGTCGTGGAGCATCCTGGCTGTTGCGAGGCCGATGCCGCTTCCCGCGCCCGTGATGATTGCTACCTGCATGACTGTTTTCCCGTCTGGTCCGTGATGGCTCATGCTGGGGCAAGCGCAAACGTCAATCAAGGTCCGGATCCGCGTGCCGGAGAAGCTGCAGTCTTGACTTGTGGCTGCGATGCCGCAGACTCACCGCCGGCATTGCACCGGCCGCCGGGCCATCGATTCGTCAACCGAGGTAATTCATGAAGGCGTTGTGGTCGACACTCGTTGTCATTCTGTTCAGCTTCACCATGGTCATGGAAGAGGCCCACGCCAAGCGCATGGGCGGCGGCAAGTCTTTCGGTCGCAGCTACCAGAGCGCGCCGGCCCCGGCCAGGAACGCGGCCGACGCCCCGGCCCAGCGTCAACAGGCCGATGCGGCCAAGCCGGCCCAGCAGCAGGGTGCCGCGAAGGGTGGGCTGATGGGTGGTCTGCTTGGCGGGCTGCTGGTGGGCGGCCTGTTTGCGGCCCTGTTCGCCGGTGGCGCTTTCGAAGGGCTGCAGTTGATGGACATCCTGATCATCGCCGCCCTGGCGTTCATCATCTTCAAGGTGATCCGCGGCCTGCGCCCGGGCCCCGCCGCGGGCCGCTCATCGGCGCCACAGCCGGCTTACGCCGGCGCGGGCCGGCAGATGCCGCCGCAGCCTGCGTCCCAGCCGGTATTCGGTGCCCGTCGCGAGGCGCCGGTCGCCGCGCCGGTGGCAGGCAGCCACGCCGTGCCCTTCAACCTGCCGCCGGGCTTTGATGCCCCGGCCTTCATCGCGGGCGCCACGGAGCACTACCGTATCCTGCAGGATGCCTGGAACCGTAACGACCTGCCTACGATCCGGGAGTACATGACCCCCGAGCTGTACGCCGAGTTGAGCGCCGAGCGTGCCAGCCTTGCCGTCGCGCCGCAGACCGAGGTGCTCAGCCTGAACGCGGAGCTGGTACGTGCCGATCAGCTGTTCGGCAATGCCGAGGTCAGCATCCGATTCAGCGGCCGTTGCCGCGATCTCGCCGAAGGCGTGGAAGAGGATATTGTCGACGTGTGGCACCTGGAGCGTGACTTCACCAGGGGCGATGCGCCCTGGTTCATCACGGGCATGCAGTCGGAGTAATCCATTTCCGCCATTGCGCCGTGCAGCCGCCTGCGCTGAATGGTGTTGCGGCCGGGCTTGCCCGGGCCTGGACGCCCGCGCGGGCGTCCAGCACATTGGCCAGCTTGCCGCTGCAATAGGCGAGGCCGCTGGAGTAATTGCCCAGGTTCTGCAGGTCCTCCTGCTCCCGCTGACGCGCTCGCGCGTCACGCGGGACGTTGACAGTTCTACAGCTCGACCCGGATGGCGGCGACGACGTCGCGCGCCTTGGCGCGTGCCTCGTCGATGCTGGCCCCGAGTGCCAGCCCGACGCCGAGACGGCGCGAACCATGCACCTCGGGCTTGCCGAAGAGCTTGAGGTCGGTGTCGGGATGCGCCAGCGCCGTACCCAGGTTGCCGAAGCGCATATCGGCGGAATCGCCCTTGACCAGCAGGGCGCAGGAGGCGGCCGGCCCGTGCTGGCGGATGGCGGGGACGGGCAGGCCGAGGATGGCGCGGGCATGCAGCGCGAACTCGGAAAGTTGCTGTGAGATCAGCGTCACGAGGCCGGTGTCGTGCGGACGCGGCGATACCTCGCTGAACCAGACCTCATCGCCCTTCACGAAGAGCTCCACGCCGAAGATGCCCCAGCCGCCAAGCGCGGTGGTGATCCCTTCCGCGATGTGCTGTGCTTGCGCCAGCGCCTTGGCCGACATGGGCTGTGGCTGCCAGGACTCGCGGTAGTCGCCGTCGATCTGCAGGTGGCCGATGGGATCGCAGAAGCTGGTGCCACCGGCATGACGCACGGTGAGCAGCGTGATCTCGTAGTCGAAATCGATGAAGCCCTCGACGATGACGCGCCCCGCGCCGGCACGACCGCCCGCCTGGGCATAGTCCCAGGACGACTGCACGTCGGCCTCGGCGCGCAGCACGCTCTGGCCCTTGCCGGACGAGGACATGACCGGCTTCACCACGCAGGGAAAGCCGACCTCGCGCACGGCGGCCGCGAAGCTGGCGTAGTCGTCGGCGAAGCGATAGGAGGAGGTGGCCAGGCCCAGTTCCTCGGCCGCCAGGCGACGGATGCCCTCACGGTGCATGGTCAGGCGCGCGGCACGCGCCGTGGGCACCACGCGCTGGCCCTCGGCCTCGAGCTGCACCAGGGAGTCGGTGGCAATGGCCTCGATCTCCGGCACCACCAGGTGGGGCTTTTCCTCGAGGATGACGCGACGCAGCGCCACCGGATCCAGCATGTCGATGACGTGGCTGCGGTCGGCAACCTGCATGCCGGGGGCGTTGGCGTAGCGGTCCACCGCGATCACCTCGCAGCCGAGTCGCTTGAGCTCGATGACGACCTCGCGGCCGAGCTCGCCGGCACCGCAGAACAGCACGCGGGTGGCGCCAGCGGCGAAGGGGGTACCCAGGGTCAGGGCGGAGTCGGACATTGACGGTTTCCTTTGCGTTTCCACCACTCAGCCCTGTTCGCGGTAGCTTTCCACCGCGGGGCACGAGCAGAACAGGTTGCGATCGCCGTAGACGTTGTCGATGCGGTTGACCGGCGCCCAGTACTTGTCGTCGTGCAGGCTTGCGACGGGGAAGGCCGCGTCGCTGCGCGAGTAGGGGTGCTGCCACTCGGCGTCGGTGATGTCGCGCAGCGTGTGCGGGGCGTTCTTCAGCACGTTGTCGGTCGCGTCGGCCTGGCCATTCTCCACCGCCATCACTTCGCGGTGGATGCTGATCATCGCGTCGCAGAAGCGGTCGAGCTCGCGCTTGGGCTCGCTCTCGGTGGGCTCCACCATCAGCGTGCCGGGCACCGGGAATGACATCGTGGGTGCGTGGAAGCCGTAGTCGACCAGGCGCTTGGCGATGTCTTCCTCGCTGATGCCGCTGCGCTCCTTGATCGGGCGCAGGTCGATGATGCACTCGTGTGCCACGCGGCCATTGGCACCGGTGTACAGCACCTGGTAGCAGTGCGCCAGGCGCGTGGCGATGTAGTTCGCGCTGAGGATCGCGACCTGCGTGGCCTTGCGCAGCCCCGCGGCTCCCATCAGCGTGGCGTAGACCCAGGAGATCGGCAGGATGCTCGCGCTGCCAAAGGGGGCTGCCGACACCGACATCGAGTCGTCGTGCACGCCGGCGATCGGCGTGCAGACGTGACCCGGCAGGAAGGGCGCGAGGTGTGCGCGCACCCCGATCGGGCCCATGCCGGGGCCGCCGCCGCCGTGCGGGATGCAGAAGGTCTTGTGCAGGTTCAGGTGCGAGACGTCGGCGCCGAACTTGCCAGGGCGCGCGATGCCGACCAGCGCGTTCATGTTCGCGCCGTCCAGGTACACCTGGCCGCCGTGCTCGTGGACCAGCGCGCAGATCTCGACGATGTTCTGCTCGAACACCCCGTGCGTGGACGGGTAGGTGACCATCAGCGCGGCGAGCTCCTCGCCGTGTCGCTCGGCCTTCAGGCGCAGGTCGTCGATATCGACGTTGCCCTGCGCGTCGCACTCCACGATCACCACGCGCATGCCGGCCATCGCGGCGCTGGCGGGGTTGGTGCCGTGCGCGGAACTGGGGATCAGGCAGATGTCGCGGTGCGCCTCGCAGCGCGAGCGGTGGTAGTGGCGGATCGCGAGCAGTCCCGCGTACTCGCCCTGCGCGCCCGAGTTCGGCTGGAACGACAGCACGTCGTAGCCGGTGCACTCGATCAGCGCATCGCCCAGTTCCTGCATCAGTTCCGCGTAGCCCGCGGCCTGGTCCTGCGGCGCGAAGGGGTGCAGGTTGGCGAAGGCCGGCCAGGTGATCGGGATCATCTCGGTGGTGGCGTTCAGCTTCATGGTGCAGGAGCCGAGCGGGATCATCGCGCGGTTCAGCGCGATGTCGCGGCTCTCGAGCTTGCGCAGGTAGCGCAGCATCTCGGTCTCGCTGTGGTAGCTGTTGAAGATCGGGTGCGCGAGGTAGGCGTCCTGGCGCAGCAGCACCGCGGGCAGCGACAGCGAGGAGGCGGCTTCGATCGCGTCGAAGGCGGGCGCGCCGGACTCGCAGAAGATGCGCCACAGCGCTTCGACCTCGGCGCGCGTGCTGCGCTCGTCCAGGCTCAGGCCGATGCGCCCGCCGTCGAGCGCGCGCAGGTTGATGCCGGCATCCAGCGCGCGCTGCATGATCGCTGCCTGCTGGTTGCCGGCTTGCACGGCGAGCGTATCGAAGAATTGCGCGTGCGACAGGCTGAAACCGCCGGCCTCGAGACCGCGCGCGAGTATCGTGGCGAGGCGGTGGATGCGCGTCGCGATCGTGCGCAGCCGATCGGGACCGTGGTAGATCGCGTAGAACCCCGCCATCAGGGCCAGCAGCGCCTGCGAGGTACAGATGTTGCTGGTCGCCTTCTCGCGGCGGATGTGCTGCTCGCGCGTCTGCATCGCCATGCGCAGCGCCTGGTTGCCGCGCGCATCGATCGAGACGCCGATGATGCGTCCGGGCATCGAGCGCTTGTGCTCGTCGCGCGTGGCGAAGTAGGCCGCGTGCGGGCCGCCGAATCCCATCGGCACGCCGAAGCGCTGCGTGTTGCCGAGCGCCACGTCGGCGCCCATCTCGCCCGGGCTCTTCAGCAGCAGCAGGCTCATCAGGTCGGCCGCGACCACGGCCAGCGCGCCCTTGGCGTGCACCTGCGCGATCAGGTCCGTGAGCTCGCGCACGCGGCCATCGGTGCCCGGGTACTGGAACAGGGCGCCGAAGACGTCGGCGCCCGCGAGATCGGTGTCGGGGTCGCCCACCATGACCTCGAGGCCGAGCGGCTCGGCGCGCGTGCGCACCACGGCGATGGTCTGCGGGTGGCAGTCCGACGCCACGAAGAAGGTGTTCGACCGGTTCTTGCGCACCACGCGCTTGCACAGCGTCATGGCCTCGGCCGCCGCGGTGCCCTCGTCGAGCAGCGAGGCGTTGGCGAGTTCGAGCCCCGTGAGGTCGATGACCATCTGCTGGAAGTTCAGCAGCCCTTCCAGCCGGCCCTGCGATATCTCGGGCTGGTAGGGCGTATAGGCGGTGTACCAGCCCGGGTTTTCCAGCACGTTGCGCAGGATCACCGCCGGCGTGATGGTGTCGTGGTAGCCGCAGCCGATCAGCGAGCGCAGCACGCGGTTCTTCGCCGCGATGCCTGCCAGGCGTTCCAGCACAACGTGCTCGGGCTGCGGCTCGGGCAGGTTAAGCGGCGCGGGGGCGAGGATCGCCGCCGGCACGGTCTGCGCGGTCAGGTGGTCGAGCGAGTCGGCGCCCACGACGGCCAGCATCTCGGCGATCTGCGCCTCGGACGGGCCGATGTGGCGGTGCAGGAAGGCATCATTCTGCTCGAGGGAGCGAAGATCGGGGGCTGCGGCGGGCTGCGACTGGCTGGTCATGGCTTTACTCGGAAAGGCCGTGCGGGGGCGGCGGAGCGGGTTCCGGAAAGCGCCGTATTTAACCACAGCGTCCGGGCCCTGCCGAATGCGGATTTCGGGAAAAAGAGCCGGTCCGTCGCCGCTTGAGCCGCGGCCCGCATTGTCCGTAACATGGCGCGCAACAGCCCTGTCATTCCAGGTCCCGCTCCTCAAGTGCCCCAATTGCGCAGGAAACCCCGCGTCCCGCGGCATCGACCGCCGGGTCTCAAGAATTCGGCGCTGCCACGGCTCACGCTGCGGATCATGGCGGCGGCCGTCGTGCTCCTTCTGGTGACCATCGTCAGCACTTTCGGCTTCTACCGCGCGGCCAGCGGCCAGACCGACTTCTGGGGCGCGCTGTACATGGCGCTGATCACGATCTCCACGGTGGGCTACGCCGAGGCAGTGCCGCTCGAGAGCGCGGGCGACCGCATATTCGCCGGCGTGATCTCGATCGTGGGATTCGGTGCGTTGACCTTCATGTTCACCAGCCTCTCGATGTTCTTCCTCGAGAAGGATCTCGACCACACGATCCGGAGACGCCGCATGGAGAAGCAGATCGCCAAGCTCAGGGGCCACTACATCGTGTGCGGTTTCGGCCGTGTCGGGCGCAATACCGCCTATGAGCTGCAGCTGACCGGGCGGCGCTTCGTCGCGATCGACCTGGCCGAGGAGCGATTCGCGGAGCATGGCGAACGGTTCCCGGGGCTGCTGTGGCTGCACGGCGACGCCTCCGATGACGAACTGCTGCTGGCGGCGGATATCGGCGATGCCGCCGGCGTGTTCGCGGTGACCGGTGATGACTCGCGCAACCTCATGATCACGCTCACCGCCAGGCAGCTGAACCCGGCCGTGCGCGTGGTGGCGCGCGCCCACGAGGTGCGCAATATCGCGAAGATGCGCAAGGGCGGGGCGGACGACGTGATCTCGCCCGATTTCACCGGCGGCATGCGCATCGCCTCGGCAATGCTGCGCCCGCATGCGGTGACGTTCCTCGATGAAATGCTGCGCTCCGATCGCGTCCTGCGCGTGGAAGAGGTGCACATACCGGAGACGTTCCGCCCGACCGCGCTCGGCGCGGTGTGCCGCCGCGCCAGCGAATACGTGCTGCTCGCGGTGCGCGACGGAGGCGCGTGGGCCTTCAATCCGGAAGAGGACTACGTGCTCACGCCGGGGCAGGTGATCATCGCGATGGCGAGCACGCGCGGTCGGGAAGACATCGAGGCCTGCATCGCGGACCACCTGGGCTGAGAGGCCTCAGACAACCAGCGCGTGCAACTCCACGGGGCCGTGCACGCCGGTCGCGAACGTCATGGCCACGTCGGCCGATGTCGAGGGCCCGGCCGCGAGGCACAGTCCGCGCGGCAGGCGGCTGCCGAAGCGTGCGCGCACCAGGGTCCAGAAGTCGTCCAGCGTGGCCACGATGTCGGCCGCGCGCACCACGACCACCAGCCGCTCGGGCAGGAAGTTCAGCGCCATCGGCGCGCCGGCGCGCGGATGCAGGGCCAGCGCGCCCGTCTCGGCAACGCCGGCCATGGCTGTGGTCACGGCCAGCGAGGCCTGCGCTCGCGTGTGCGCGGGCGCGCACCGCAGGCGCGGTGCGCTGGCCCATGGCAGCGCGGCCAGCAGATCGTCCGCGGATGTCACCACGGCCAGCGGGCCGCCTTCCGGCGGCGCAAAGCGCGCCTGCAGCCACGCGGGAATGTCCGCGGGCGAGCCCAGTCGCGCCCAGTTGCCGTTCTGGGCGGCGAAACGCGCGCCGAAGGCCTCGACCGCGTCGCCCGCTATCACGGGGCGCGGCGCACCCGCGCGCAACGCCGCGTAAGCCGCATCGCGCGCGTTGTTCACAGTCGTTGCTCCGGGTCGCGGGCGCCGTGCACTTTCTGCCAGTGCCCGAGGAAGGTGTGCCCCTGCGGCACGGGCAGGCGCCGCCCCGCGCCCCAGCCGGAAAGCAGCGGCAGCTTCGCGAGCAGCGCGGGGTGGCGCGACAGCCAGCCGAGCAGCGGGCGACCCAGCGCCGCAGCCACGCGGTAAAGCGCCGGGAAACGGAACAGCGTCATCATCGCGCTCACGCCCGCGCGCCACGCCGGCGGCGTGAGGCCCTGCGCCGCGGCATCGTCGCGCAGTTGGCGCAGGTGCTCGGGCAGCGGGATGCGCATCGGGCAGGCTTCCTCGCAGCGCCCGCAGGCGGTGCAGGCGTTGGGCAGTTCGCGCGCCTGATCGAGACCCGTCAGCAGTGGCGTCAGCACCGAGCCCATCGGGCCGGGATAGACCCAACCATAGGCATGGCCGCCGACGTGGCGGTAGATCGGGCAGTGGTTCAGGCAGGCGCCGCAGCGGATGCAGCGCAGCATGCTGCGGTACTTGCCCCCGAGCAGCGCGCGGCGACCGTTGTCGAGCAGCACGACGTGGAATTCATCGGGTCCGTCGGGGTCTTCGGCGCCGCGCGGCCCGCTGTAGAAGGTGGTGTAGACGCTGGTGACCTGCCCGGTCGCGCTGCGGCACAGCACGCGGTGCAGCGCGCCGGCATCCTCGAGCGTGGGCACCAGCTTCTCGATTCCGGTCACCACGATGTGCACGCGCGGCAGCGTGCTGCACAGATCGCCGTTGCCCTCGTTGGTGACCAGCATCACCGAGCCGGTCTCCGCGACCAGGCAGTTGGCGCCGGTGATGCCGGCGTCGGCCGCCAGGAAACGCTCGCGCAGCACGCTGCGCGCCTCGCGCACGATGCCCTGCACCTGCGACAGGTCGCGCTCGCCGCGCGCGTGGCGCTCGCGGAACAGTTGCGCGACCTGCTCCTTCGACTTGTGCAGCGCCGGGGCGATGATGTGGCTCGGCGGCTCGCCGGCCTGCTGGATGATGTACTCGCCGAGGTCGGTCTCGACCACCTCGAGCCCGGCGGCCTCGAGCGCTTCGTTCAGCGCGGTCTCCTCGCCGACCATCGACTTGCCCTTGATCACGCGCCGCGCGCCCGCGGCGCTGCAGATGCCGGTGACGATGCGGTTCAGGTCGGCGGCGGTGGCGGCGTGGTGCACATGGCCGCCGCGTTCCGTGACGCGGGTCTCGAAGTCGGTGAGGTAGCTGTCGAGGTGCTCCAGCGTGTGGTCCTTCATGCGCACCGCGTAGTCGCGCATCGCCTCGAAGTCGGGGGTCTGGGCCAGCACGCCGGTGCGCATCGCCGGCAGAAACAGGGCCACGGCGTTCAGTACCGGTTGCAGCTGTGCGTCGTTCAGCGCTGCGTGCGCGTTGGCGACGAACTGTTCGCTGCTGTGGCGCATCAGGGCTGCTCCTCGCCGAGCGCGGCGCGGTCCAGCCGTGCGGCCAGCAGCTCGCTCACGTGGCGAAATTCCAGGGACTTGCCGGCAGCCTGCGCGCGGCCGCACAGGTGCAGCAGGCAACCGAGGTCGCCGCCGACCAGCATGTCGGCGCCCGCGGCCAGTGCATTGCCGAGCTTCTCGTCGGCCATCGCGACGGAGATTTCCGGGAGCTTGGCGCAGAAGGTGCCGCCGAAGCCGCAGCAGACCTCGGTGCCCTGCATTTCGGTCAGTGTCACGCCCGCCGCGGCGAGCAGCTGCCGCGGCTGCGCCCGGATGCCGAGCTCGCGCAGGCCGGCGCAGCTGTCGTGGTAGGTGATCGTGCGCGCCGCGGTGCCACGCGTCGGCGCGGGAGCGAAATGCATCACCTCGGCGAGGAAGGCCGTGAGCTCGAAGGTCTTTGCGCCGAGCGCCTGCGCGCGCTCGCGCCACCGCGGATCATCGGCGAACAGCCGCGGGTAATGGTGGCGGATCATGCCGGCGCAGGAGCCAGACGGCGCGACCACGTAGTCGAAGTCCTCGAACGTGCGGATGAGGCCTTGCGCCACCGGGCGCGCACTGGCGATCGCGCCGCTGTTGTAGCCGGGCTGGCCGCAGCAGGATTGCGCGAGCGGCACATGGACCTCGCAGCCCGCGGCGCGCAGCAGTTCCACGCTGGCCTCGGCCACGGCCGGACGGAAAACGTTGGCGAGGCAGGTCACGAACAGCGCGATGCGCGGAGGCGAGGGAGCCGGCATTGGGGTGTGCCTCGGTTCGATGGGAGGCAGTATATCCGGCAATTGCACGTGGGTCCGCATTCACGCGGACAGGAGCGGTTGCAGGATCAATTGTCGTACGGGTATTCGATCGCGGTGACGACGTACTCGCGTTCGCCCGCCGGCGTATGCACGCGGATCTCGTCGTCGAGGCGTTTGCCGAGGACGGCGCGCGCGACCGGGGAATCCATGCTGATAAGCCCCTTCGCCACGTCGAACTCGTCGGGCCCGACGATGCGGTAGCGCAGCGCCTTGCCGTCCTCGTCCTCCAGCGTGATCCAGGCGCCGAAGTACACCTTGCCGCGGTCCGCGTGCACCTCCCGCACGACCTTCACCTCGTCGAGGCGCTTGGTGAGGTAGCGCACGCGGCGGTCGATCTCGCGCAGGCGGCGCTTGCCGTAGATGTAGTCGCCATTCTCCGAGCGGTCACCGTTCTTGGCGGCCTCGTGCACCGCCGCCGTGACCTGCGGGCGCTCGACCTTCCACAGCTGCGTCAGCTCCTCGCGCAGGCGCTGCTCGCCCTGCGGGGTGATATAGGGCGACTTGCGCGGGCCGCCGGGGCGAGGGCGGAGCATGCGAATCCTCCGGGGGGTTGCGGCGCCGCGCCGGCGCTATCTGGTAGACTGCACTCTATCCACCAAACTGCCGCATTGACCAGAACTCCAGCCCCGATGTCCGCCGTACTCACACGAATACTGTCCGCGCTGCTCGTGGCGCTGGCCGCGCCGTGGGCCTGCGCCCTCGAACTCGACGGCCCGCTGGTGCAGGGCGGGGTGGTGATCGGCAAGGTTGCCCCCGGCACGCGGGTCGCGCTCGACGGACGGGCGGTGCGCGTGGCCGCCGACGGCCGCTTCGTGATCGGTTTCGACCGCGATGCCCCCGTGAAGCACGTGCTTAAGGCCGGTGCGCAGACACGCGAACTGGAGATCGCCCGGCGCGACTACGACATCCAGCGCGTCACCGGCATCGCGCAGGCGATCATGAGCCCCTCGGCCGAGGACCTCAAACGCATCCAGCGCGAGCAGTCGCTCGTGGTCGCGGCGCGCGCGCGCGATGACGCGCGCACCGATTTCGCGGCCGGTTTCGTGTGGCCGATCACCGGGCGCATCAGCGGCGTCTACGGCAGCCAGCGCTTCTACAACGGCGAGCCCTCGCGCCCGCACTACGGGGTGGACGTGGCTGCTCCCGTGGGTGCCGAGGTGCGCGCGCCGGCTCCCGGCGTCGTGACGCTGGCCCAGCCGGACCTGTTCTACTCGGGCGGTACCGTGATCATCGACCACGGTCACGCGCTGTCCTCGAGCTTCCTGCATCTGAGCAAGGTGCTGGTCGAGCCGGGACAGCGGGTGAAGCAGGGCGAGCTGATTGCCCGCGTGGGCGCCACCGGGCGCGCCACCGGGCCGCACCTCGACTGGCGCATGAACTGGCGCGACGCCAAGGTCGATCCCCAATTGCTGGCGGGCGCGATGCCCGCCTCACCCCAGGCGCCCGTCGCACAAGGAGACATGAACTGATGCTGGATCCGAAACTGCTGGAAATCCTCGTCTGCCCCGTCAGCAAGGGGCCGCTGGAATACGACCGCGAGAAGCAGGAGCTGGTCTGCCGCGCCAGCGGCCTGGCCTACCCGGTGCGCGACGGCATCCCGGTGATGCTCGAGAGCGAGGCGCGCCAGCTCACGCTCGAGGAACGCGAGCGCGGCTGAGCGCGACGTGATTCTTCACGCGGGACGCCGGCTCCGCGCGTCCGTATAATTCCCCGCCTTTACCGCCCCCGGCCGCCCGGCCGCGGGCGGCCACCCGACGCCACACGCGGAAGCAGATCAATGAATGGTGCCGAGATCAGGGAAGCTTTCCTGAGCTATTTCGAGAGCATGGGTCACACGCGCGTGCCCAGCAGTTCGCTGGTGCCGGGCAACGACCCGACGCTGCTGTTCACCAACGCCGGCATGGTGCAGTTCAAGGACTGCTTCCTCGGTCGCGAGCAGCGCGCCTACGTGCGCGCGGCGAGCTCGCAGCGTTGCGTGCGCGCCGGCGGCAAGCACAACGACCTCGAGAACGTGGGCTACACCGCGCGCCACCACACCTTCTTCGAGATGCTCGGCAACTTCAGCTTCGGCGACTACTTCAAGCACGACGCGATCCGTTTCGCCTGGGAATTCCTGACCGGGGTGCTCGCGCTGCCGCGCGAGAAGCTCTGGGTCACGGTGTTCCAGGACGACCTCGAGGCCGAGAAGATCTGGATCGAGGAGATCGGCGTGCCGGCCGAGCGCTGCGTGCGTCTTGGCGAGAAGTCGAACTTCTGGTCCATGGGCGACACCGGCCCCTGCGGCCCCTGCACCGAGATCTTCTACGACCACGGCCCCGGGGTCGCGGGCGGGCCGCCGGGCAGCCCCGACGAGGACGGTGACCGCTACATCGAGATCTGGAACCTGGTGTTCATGCAGTTCGAGCGCTCCGCCGACGGCAGCATGACGCCGTTGCCCAAGCCCTCGGTCGACACCGGCATGGGGCTCGAGCGCATCGCGGCCGTGATGCAGCACGTGCACTCGAACTACGAGATAGACCTGTTCCGCCGCCTGCTCGATGCCGCGCAGCAAGTCACCGGTGCCACCGATCCCGCCAGTCCCTCGCTGCGCGTGATCGCCGACCACATCCGCTCCTGTGCCTTCCTGGTGAGCGACGGCGTGCTGCCCTCGAACGAGGGTCGCGGTTACGTGTTGCGGCGCATCCTGCGCCGCGCCTGCCGCCATGGCCACAAGCTCGGCGCGCAGGATACGTTCTTCCACAAGCTGGTCGGCCCGTTGGCCGAGGCCATGGGCGATGCCTACCCGGAACTGCACGAGAAGCGCGCGCAGATCGAGAAGGTCCTGCTGCTCGAGGAAGAGCAGTTCGCGCGTACGCTCGACACCGGCATGCGCATCCTCGAGCAGGACATCGCGGCGTTGGCGGGCGACACGCTCGACGGTGACACCGTGTTCAAGCTCTACGACACGTTCGGGTTTCCGATGGACCTCACGGCGGACATCGCGCGCGAGCGCGGCCTGCTCGTGGACGAGGAAGGCTTCGAGCGCGCGATGCAGGCACAGCGCGAGCGTGCGCGCGGCGCCAGCCACTTCGCCGCCGAGCAGTACGGTGACGCGGGCATCGACACGCCCACCGTGTTCACCGGCTACGAGGCGCTTGCAGGCGAGGCGCGCGTGCTGGCGCTGCTGCGCGACGGGCAGCGTGTCGAGGGCCTTGCCGAGGGCGAGAAGGGCATCGTGGTGCTGGACCGCACGCCGTTCTACGCCGAGTCCGGCGGCCAGGCCGGTGATGCCGGCGTGATCGAGGCCGGGGGCTGGCGCTTCGAGGTGCGCGACACGACAAAGGCGGGCGCGATCTCGCTACACCACGGCGTCATGGCGCGCGGCACGCTGGCCGTTGGTGCCGCTGCCGATGCGCGCGTGGAGCCCGGCATCCGCCAGGCCACGGCGCTGAACCACTCCGCCACGCACCTGCTGCACGCCGCACTGCGCCAGGTGCTGGGCGAGCATGTCGCGCAGAAGGGCTCGCTGGTCGACGCCGAGCGCCTGCGCTTCGACTTCTCGCACTTCGAGGCGATGACGCCCGTGCAGATCCGCGCGGTCGAGCGCCTGGTGAACGAGCAGATCCGCGCCAACTCCGCGGTCGAGATCCAGCTCACCGACATGGACACCGCGAAGGCGAAGGGCGCGATGGCACTGTTCGGCGAGAAATACGGTGACGAGGTGCGCGTGCTCACGATGGGCGGCGGCTTCTCGGTGGAGCTCTGCGGCGGCACGCACGTGCAGCGCACCGGCGATATCGGCCTGATGCGCGTGACCGCGGAATCCGGCATCGCGGCCGGCGTGCGCCGCATCGAGGCGGTCACGGGCGCCAATGCGCTCGCGCTGTTCGACACGCTGGAGGCGCGCGGCGATCGCATCGCGCAGCTGCTGAAGTCCGGGCGCGACAACGCGGTCGAGAAGGTCGAGCAACTGATCGCCGCGAACCGCCAGCTCGAGAAGGAGCTGGAGAAACTGCGCGTGCAGCTCGCGAGCGGCACGGGCAGGGATCTCGCGGCCGGCGCGATCGACGTGAACGGCGTGAAAGTGCTGGCAGCGCAACTCGAGGGCGCTGACGCGAAAAGCCTGCGTACCACGATGGACCAGCTGAAAGACAAGCTCGGCACGGCCGTGATCCTGCTGGCAGCGGTCGAGGGCGACAAGGTCTCGCTGGTGGCCGGTGTCACGGGCGGGCTGCAGGAGCGCGTGCGTGCGGGCGACCTGATGGCCGAGATCGCACCGCTGCTCGGCGGCAAGGGCGGCGGGCGTGCCGACATGGCCCAGGGCGGCGGCACCGATGCCGCGGCGCTGCCACAGGCGCTGCAGCGCGTGCCCGAATGGGTGCGCGCACGCCTGGCCTAGCCGCGAGCCGGGCGGGGGAATTCGCCTGGATCGCCGGGAGTACGAGCGAGTCGCAGTTTTCGCTTGGGAATCCGGGAAGGATTCTCTATAATCCCGCGCTCCCGCGGGATGGCGTAGCTCCAGGGAGGCCGGCAGGACAGCGGCCGAGGAGCGCAAGCGGCTCAAATGAGAGGGACACCATGCTTATCTTGACGCGCCGGGTAGGTGAGACGTTGATGATCGGCGACAGCGTGACCATCACGGTGCTGGGAGTGAAAGGCAACCAGGTGAGGCTCGGCGTGAATGCCCCGAAGGACGTATCGGTGCACCGCGAGGAGATCTACCAGCGCATCCAGCGCGAGCACGACGGCGAGGACAGCGAACCCTCGAGCTAGCCCGTAGGTCCGGCTTCAGTCGGACAGGATGTAGGTCCGGCTTCAGCCGGACATGATTTTGAAGAGTTCCGGAGAGATGGCCGAGTGGCTGAAGGCGCGCCCCTGCTAAGGGCGTATAGGCTAATCCCCTATCGAGGGTTCGAATCCCTCTCTCTCCGCCAATTCC
>DAORUQ010000050.1:0-17704 GCA_035433265.1 Pseudomonadales bacterium
ATACGGCATTCATGTCGACTGGTGCCTGCGGGCATGCGGCGGGTTCGGCTTTGCCGAACCCTTGTCGGGCTGAAGCCCGACCTACGGTTTGCGACGCAGCGCGCGACAGGCCTCGCGCAGCCGGCCGCGCCCGAGCAGCAGTCCCAGCCGGTTGCCGCCGACGAAGCGCCAGAGCACCGCGGCGCGCACGCCCGCGAGCAGCAGGGCGCGGATGCGCGCCGCGACGCGCTCGTCCTGCAGATACTGCGCGCTGCCCGCGACCTGGATGCGCAGGCGGTAGGTGCTGATGGTGTCCTGGTAGATCGCGGCCATGCTGGCGGCGAGCTCGTCGTAGCTGGTCGCGAAGTGCTCGGACTTGAGCCCCGTGTGCTGCAGGCGGGAACGGATGATCGCGAGTCGCTCGCGGTCGCCGCGAAGCCGCTTGCCCAGGTGCAGCAGCGACATCGCGTAGCGCAGCACGGGGCCCTGCTCGATGCCCGGGACCGGCGCGACCATCGCCTCGAGGTGCTGCAGGCCGCGCGCGAGATTGTCCACGCCGCCGAATACGTCTTCCACCGCGTCCCACTCGACGCGGAACAGGCTGTCGGTCAGCGCGCGCATCTCCTCGGGCGGCGCGGCGCCGGTGCGCGCGAGCTGGTCGACCAGGATCGCGCACTCGAGCACGGCGGCGAGCGCGATGGCCTGTGAGCGCGCGGCGTCGGCGGCATTCATGCGAAACGCTCCTCGATGACGCCGCCGCCGAGGCAGCAGTCGCCGTCGTAGAACACGACGTACTGCCCGGGCGTCACCGCGCGCTGGGGCTGCTCGAATTCCACGCGCCAGCGCCCGCCGGGTGCCGCGAGCAGGGTGCACGCCTGGTCGGCCTGGCGATAGCGGATCTTGGCGTGCAGGCGCAGCGGCGTCGGTGCGGGCGGCGGCCCGATCCAGTGCAACTGCCCGCAGCCGAGCGCGCGGTGAAAGAGCGCCGGGTGCTCGCTGCCCTGCGCCACGATCAGCGCGTTGTTCGCGAGATCCTTGTCTGCCACGTACCACGGCTCCTCGGCGTGGTCACGGCGTCCGCCGATGCCGAGGCCCTGGCGCTGGCCTATGGTGTAGTACATCAGGCCGTGGTGTTCCCCGAGCGGCTCGCCGTCGACGCTCCGCATGATCCCCGGCTGCGCCGGCAGGTAGCGGCGCAGGAAGTCGCCGAAGCGCCGCTCGCCGATGAAGCAGATGCCGGTGCTGTCCTTCTTGGTCGCGACCGGGAAGGCGTGCTCGCCGGCGATGCGCCGCACCTCGGCCTTGGGCAGTTCGCCAACCGGGAACAGGCACTTGGCCAGTTGTTCGCCGGGCACCGCGTGCAGGAAGTAGCTCTGGTCCTTGCCGGCATCGAGACCCTTCAGCAACCGCGGCTGGCCGACGGCGAGCGCCATGCGCGCGTAGTGCCCTGTCGCGATGCGCGTCGCACCCAGCGCCTCGGCATACTCGACGAAGACCTTGAACTTGATCTCGCGGTTGCACAGCACGTCGGGGTTCGGCGTGCGCCCGGCGCGGTATTCGGCCAGGAAGTGCTCGAACACGTTGTCCCAGTACTCGGCGGCGAAATTGGCCGTGTGCAGGCGGATGCCGAGCAGCGCGCACACCGCCTCGGCGTCGGCGAGGTCGGCCCTGGCGGTGCAGTACTCGGTGCCGTCGTCCTCGTCCCAGTTCTTCATGAACAGGCCCTCGACCGCGTAGCCCTGCTCGCGCAGCAGCAGCGCGGAAACCGCCGAATCGACGCCGCCCGAGATGCCGACGATGACGCGCTCGCCCAGGCTCATGAGGCCTGGGGATAGAAAAAATGCAGCGGGAAGCGGTGCCCGGCGCGGTGTTGCTCGATGGTCGCCAGCACCGATTCGCTGCGCAGGCGAGCGCGCTCGGCGAGTATCTCCTCGTAGCTCAGCCAGCGCGGGGCGACGATCTCGGCGTCGAGCGCACGCCCGGCGTGATGGTGCAGGGCCTGCGCGAGGAAGCTGGTGCGGAAATAGCTGACGCCGGTCTGCGCGCTGGTGAACAGGCTGGCGCCCAGCAGCGCCTGGATCTCGACCTCCCAGCCGGTCTCCTCGAGGGTTTCGCGCCGCGCGGCCTCGACCAGCGTCTCGTTGGGCTCCAGGTGCCCCGCGGGCTGGTTCAGTACCCGTCGCCCGCCGTCGATCTCCTCGACCAGCAGGTAGCGGCCATCGCGGAACACCACCGTGGCCACGGTGACGTGCGGTATCCAATGCGCATGCCGGTCGCTCATCGTCGGGTCCCGTCAAAAGGCGCGCATTATAGCCGCGGGCGCGGGCGGCGCGGGGCAGGGCGCCGTGTGGCCTTTTTCGCTTGCGCGGGCAGGTTGACGGCTTCCCGGCGCCATGCGCCGGGGGCGAGCCCTTCCAGGCTCCACGGGCCGATGCGCCAGCGCACCAGGCGCAGCGTCGGGAAGCCGACCGCCGCGCTCATGCGCCGTACCTGGCGGTTGCGGCCCTCGGTGAGCGTGAGGCTGAGCCACGAGGTCGGGATGCTGGCGCGAAAACGCACCGGCGGATCGCGCTCCCACAGCGGCGGGGCGGCGATGCGCTCGGCGCCGGCCGGCTGCGTGGGGCCGTCGTTCAGCATCACCCCGCGGCGCAGCCGGGCCAGCGCCGCATCGCTGATCTCGCCCTCGACCTGCACCAGGTAGGTCTTGGCCAGCTTGAAGCGCGGCGAGGCGATGCGCGCCTGCAGCACGCCGTCGTCGCAGAGCACGAGGAGTCCCTCGGAGTCGTAATCGAGCCGTCCGGCGGGCCGGAAGCCGGGCGCGTGCACGAAATCTGCCAGCGTGCACCGTCCTTCCCGGTCGCTGAACTGGCTCAGCACGCCCCAGGGCTTGTTGAACAGGATCACATCGGGCACGGGGCTGGCTCGCTCGCTGTCTGTCCGGGGGCGCTGCAGCGCGGGGAAGCGATGGTATACTGCCGCGCCTCGCAAGAGACCGGCTATTCATTCCCTGGCCACTTCACTGGAGCAATCAATGGGTTACAAGCACATCAAGGTACCAGCACAAGGCGAAAAGATCACCGTCAACGCGGATTTCACGCTGAACGTGCCCGCCAATCCGGTCATTCCCTTCATCGAGGGCGACGGGATCGGCGTCGATATCACGCCGGCCATGCTGAAGGTCGTTGATGCGGCGGTCGCCAAGGCCTACGGCGGCAAGCGCAAGATCAGCTGGATGGAAATCTACACCGGCGAGAAAGCCGCCGAGCTCTACGACGGCGACTGGTTCCCCGCCGAGACGCTGGACGCCATCCGCGAGTACGTGGTCTCGATCAAGGGCCCGCTGACCACCCCGGTGGGCGGCGGCTTCCGCTCGCTGAACGTGGCGCTGCGCCAGGAGCTCGATCTCTACGTCTGCCTGCGCCCGGTGCGCTGGTTCAGCGGCGTGCCCTCGCCGGTGCGCGAGCCCGGCAAGACCAACATGGTGATCTTCCGCGAGAACTCCGAGGACATCTACGCCGGCATCGAGTGGAAGGCCGGCTCGGCCGATGCCGACAAGGTGATCAAATTCCTGCGCGAGGAAATGGGCGTCACCAAGATCCGTTTCCCCGAGAACTGCGGTATCGGCATCAAGCCGGTGTCGAAGGCCGGCACCGAGCGCCTGGTGCGCCGCGCGATCCAGTACGCCATCGACCAGGACCTGCCCTCGGTCACCATCGTGCACAAGGGCAACATCATGAAGTTCACCGAGGGTGGCTTCAAGGAATGGGGCTACGCGCTGGCGCAGAACGAGTTCGGTGGCGAGCTGCTCGACGGCGGCCCGTGGGTGAAGCTGCGCAACCCGAAGACCGGCAAGGACATCGTGATCAAGGACGTGATCGCCGACGCGATGCTGCAGCAGGTGCTGCTGCGCCCTGACGAGTACAGCGTGATCGCCACGCTGAACCTCAACGGCGACTACCTCTCCGACGCGCTGGCCGCGCAGGTGGGCGGCATCGGCATCGCGCCCGGGGCCAACCTGAGCGACACCGTGGCGCTGTTCGAGGCCACCCACGGCACGGCGCCCAAGTACGCCGGCCAGGACAAGGTGAACCCCGGCTCGCTGATCCTGTCGGCGGAGATGATGCTGCGCCACATGGGCTGGAACGAGGCCGCCGACCTGATCATCAGCGGCATGAACGGCGCGATCCAGGCCAGGACGGTGACCTACGACTTCGAGCGCCTGATGGAAGGGGCGACCCTGCTGAAGTGCTCGCAATTCGGTGACGCGATCATCAAGCACATGGCGTGACCGGGCGGACCGGCAGCCGCCGTCAGGCGCTGCCGGTCCACTTCATTTCATCAACATGGCCGCCGCATCCTCGAGCGCCTCGAGCGCTTCGATGGCGATCGCGTGCATGCCCTTGGGTCCCGCTTCGACCTCGAAGCGAACCGTCTGGCCCGCCTTCAGCGTCTTGTAGCCTTCCATCCGGATGGCGGAGTAATGGGCGAATACGTCCGAGCTGCACTCATCGGCCAGGATGAAGCCGTAGCCCTTGGCGTTGTTGAACCACTTGACGACACCAGTACGCATGAATCTGGTCCTCGCTGCCCGGGACGGGCCGGCGGATTGTTGTCTTTATGTTCCTGCCGTCCACGGCTGGTGCTCGGGGGCATTGCGAGCGTTTTAAACGACACGCAATCCAATAGTCAAGCCGTGGTCGGCAGCGCCGCCGCGTCGCATGGGCCGGCACTTGTGCGCGACCGTGATCCGTGAAACATTTCGCCAACGTATCGAGTTTTGTAAAACGGCCATGAACCAGATTTTCGCCATGGACATCCGACTGGCCTCGCGCGACGGCAAGGGAGCCCCCAAGGGCGATGGCGACCTTGCGCTGCAGGAGGCCAAGCCCGAGTTGAAGCAGCCGCCGATGTACCAGGTGGTGATGATCAACGACGACTACACGCCGATGGAGTTCGTGGTCGAAGTGCTGCAGCTGTTCTTCGGCATGGGGCGGGAAAAGGCCACCCAGGTCATGTTGGCCGTTCATACCCAGGGCAAGGCCGTCTGCGGCGTCTACACGCGCGACATAGCCGAGACCAAGGCGATGCAGGTCAACCGCTACGCGCGGGAGAACCAGCACCCGCTGCTGTGCGAAATCGAGGCCGCGGGGGATGCGCCATGAGCCGTCGCCACGTTGCGGGCTTTCTGGACTATGCTGAAATCGGAGCTGCGGTTGCTGCCGGAGGTTTGTCATGCTGAGCAAGGATCTGGAGCTTAATCTCAACGCGGCCTTCAAGGGGGCGCGGGCGCGTCGGCACGAGTTCATGACGGTCGAGCACCTGCTGCTGGCGCTGCTGGACAACGATGCCGCGGGCAAGGTGCTGCGGGCCTGCGGCGCGGACATGATCCAGCTGCGCGGCGAGCTGGCGGAATTCGTCGAGACCACGACGCCGGTGATTCCGCAGGAGGATGTCGAGCGCGAGACCGAGCCCACGCTCGGCTTCCAGCGCGTGCTGCAGCGCGCGGTGTTTCACGTGCAGTCCTCGGGCCGCAACGAGGTCACGGGCGCCAATGTGCTGGTCGCGCTGTTCAGCGAACAGGAGAGCCAGGCGGTATATTTGCTGAAGAAGCAGAACATCGCGCGCATCGATGTCGTCAACTACATCACCCATGGCATTTCCAAGGTCTCCGACGCCCCTCGCCCCGGCGGGGCCGAGCCGGGCGAGGAGGAGCAGCAGGGCCAGGACGGCGAGGCGAGCCCGCTGCAGAGTTTCGCGACCAACCTCAACGACGAGGCCCGTGCCGGGCGCATCGACCCGCTGGTGGGGCGTGCCGCGGAGCTCGAGCGCGTGGCGCAGATCCTCGCGCGCCGGCGCAAGAACAATCCGCTGCTGGTCGGCGAATCCGGGGTGGGCAAGACCGCGATCGCCGAGGGGCTGGCCAAGCGCATCGTCGACGGCGACGTGCCCGACGTGCTGCGCACCAGCGTCGTCTACTCGCTCGACCTGGGTTCGCTGCTCGCGGGCACCAAGTACCGCGGCGATTTCGAGAAGCGCCTCAAGGGTCTGCTCGCGGAGCTGAAGAAAAAGAAGCACGCGATCCTGTTCATCGACGAGATCCACACGATCATCGGCGCCGGTGCCGCCTCGGGCGGGGTGATGGACGCCTCCAACCTGCTCAAGCCCCTGCTCAGCTCCGGCGACATCCGCTGCATCGGCTCGACCACGTTCCAGGAATACCGTGGCGTGTTCGACAAGGACCGCGCGCTGAGTCGTCGCTTCCAGAAGATCGACGTCGGCGAGCCGAGCGTCGCCGAGACCGTGGAGGTGCTGAAGGGCCTGCGCTCTCGCTTCGAGGAGCACTACGGGCTGCGCTACAGCACGAAGGCGCTCCAGGTAGCAGCCGAGCTCGCCAACCGCTACATCACCGACCGCTTCCTGCCCGACAAGGCGATCGACGTCATCGACGAGGCCGGCGCCTTCCAGCGCCTGCAGCCGGAGTCGCGGCGCAAGAAGGTCATCGGCGTGAAGGAGGTCGAGGATATCGTCGCGAAGATCGCGCGCATCCCGCCGCGCAGCGTCTCGGCCTCGGACAAGGAATCGCTGCGCACGCTGGACGCCGACCTCAAGCAGGTGGTGTTCGGGCAGGACGAGGCGATGGACGCGCTCTCGACCTCGATCAAGCTCTCGCGTGCCGGCCTGAAGAACGTCGAAAAGCCGATCGGCTGCTTCCTGTTCGCCGGTCCCACCGGGGTCGGCAAGACCGAGGCGAGCCGCCAGCTGGCCAAAACCCTCGGCCTGGAGCTGATCCGTTTCGACATGTCCGAGTACATGGAACGCCACACCGTCTCGCGCCTGATCGGCGCGCCGCCGGGCTACGTGGGCTTTGATCAGGGCGGGCTGCTGACCGATGCCGTGACCAAGCACCCGCACTGCGTGCTGTTGCTCGACGAGATCGAGAAGGCACACCCGGAAGTGTTCAACCTGCTGCTGCAGGTGATGGACCACGGCACGCTCACCGACAACAACGGGCGCAAGGCGGATTTCCGCAACACCGTGCTGATCATGACCACCAACGCCGGCGCCGAGATGCTGAGCCGCCGCTCGATCGGCTTCACCGAGCAGGACAACAGCACCGACGGGCTAGAGGCCGTGAAGAAGGTGTTCACGCCGGAGTTCCGCAACCGCCTGGACGGCATCATCCAGTTCGGTGCGCTCAGCCCCGAGGTGGTGCGCTCGGTGGTGCGCAAGTTCCTTGCCGAGCTCGAGGCGCAGGTGGCCGAGCGCAAGGTGCGCATCGAGATCGACGAGGCGGCGCAGGACTGGCTGGTCGCCAAGGGTTACGACGAGAAAATGGGCGCGCGGCCGATGGCGCGCGTGATCCAGGAGTACATCAAGAAGCCGCTCGCCGAGATCCTGCTGTTCGGCGAGCTCGAGCACCGCCCCGGCGTCGTGCATGTCACCGTGGAAGGGGACGGACTGGCGCTGCGGGTGGAGCCCTTGCACTGAATGCCCGTGGGTCCGGATAGATCCGGGCCCACGGCTTGCGGCGAGACTCAGCGTTCGCGGAAGGTGATACGGCCCTTGGTGAGGTCGTAGGGGGTCAGTTCGACCTTGACCTTGTCGCCGGTGAGGATGCGGATGTAGTGCTTGCGCATCTTGCCGCTGATGTGCGCAGTGACGATGTGCCCGTTCTCGAGGCGCACCCGGAACGTCGTATTCGGCAGGGTGTCGACCACCTCGCCTTCCATTTCCAACACGTCTTCTTTCGCCATCCAGAGCCACTCGAGTAAAAAATGAGCCGCGGCATTCTGCCTGATCGGGAGGGTGGAAGCAAAGCGCCTGGTGGCCCGGGATGGCGCGGCAGCATACTTTTGCCCAAATCGGTGCCGCGGCGGGCCGCGTGATTCAGTCGACGCGTACCCAGTGGCCGTTGGCGAGCAGCTCGATGGGGCGGAACCGCGTCTTGTAGTTCATCTTGCGGCAGTTGCGGATCCAGTAGCCGAGATACACCGCCGGCAGGGCGAGTGCGCGCGCGCGCTCGATCTGCCACAGGATCACGAAGCTGCCGAGGCTGCGTTTCTCCTCGGCGGGTTCATAGTAGGTGTAGATGGCGGACAGCCCGTTCTCCAGCCGGTCCATCACAGCGACCGCGAGCAGCCTTCCCGCGGCGCGGAACTCGACGAAGCTGGTGCTGCCCCATTCGCGCGTGAGAAAGGAGTCGTACTGCTCGCGATCCGGCGGGTACATGTCGCCGTCGCGATGGCGCTGCTCGATGTAGCGGCTGTAGAGCGCGAAATGCGCATCGCTGTTGATGGATTCCACGACCCGGGCCTCGAGGTCGGCGTTGCGCGCCAGGATGCGTCGCTGGCTGCGGTTGGGGGCGAATGCCTCCACCGGCACGCGTGCCGGCACGCAGGCGTTGCATGCGGCGCAATGCGGGCGGTAGAGGTGCGGCCCGCTGCGGCGAAAACCGATGTACGAGAGCTGGCTGTAGATGCGCGCATCGATCGGCGTGCTCGGATCGACGAACAGCGTCGTCGCCTGCTCGCCCGCCAGGTAGCTGCAGTTGTGCGGATACGTGGCGAAGACGCGCACGTTCGCCAGCAGGGTTACGGAGTTACCCATGCCTCCTCGCCATCACTCCAGTCCAGGTGCCAGGGCCCGGGGCGGCCCGGCAGGTCGACGTTGGCGTCTAATATATCGCGAAATCGCGCGCGCGAAATGGTCTGCGCGCCGAGGCGGCGCATGTGCGCCGTATCCTGCTGGCAATCGATCAGCGCGAAGCCCCACGCGCGCAGCTGCCGCACGAGGTGCGCCAGTGCGACCTTCGAGGCATCGTCGGCACGGCTGAACATCGATTCGCCGAAGAACACGCGCCCGAGCGCGATCCCGTAAAGTCCGCCGACCAGCTCACCGTCGCGCCAGGTCTCGATCGAGTGCGCATGGCCGAGGCGGTGCAGTTCGCAGTAGGCCGCGCGCATGCCGGCACCGATCCAGGTGCCGGCGGTGCGCGCGCGCGGCGCGGCGCAGGCGCCGATCACCGCGGCGAAGCAGCGGTCGGCGCTCACCGTGTAGAGACGCCGGCGCAGCGTGCGACGCAGGCTCGCTCCGAGATGCAGCTCGCCGGGAAACAGCACCGCGCGCGGGTCCGGCGACCACCACAGGATGGGCTCGGGCTCCTCGTACCACGGGAAGATACCGCGGCGGTAGGCGGCGATGAGGCGCGCGGGGCTGAGGTCACCGCCCGCCGCGAGCAGGCCGTCGGGCTCGGCGAGCGCGCGCGCCAGCGGCGGAAAGGCCTCCACGTCCGCCGTGAGCCAGGCAATGGAGGACATCGGCCGCGCTACTGCGAGTCGAGGTACTTTTCCGCGTCCAGTGCCGCCATGCAGCCGAAACCGGCCGAGGTGATCGCCTGGCGGTAGACGTGGTCGGCCACGTCGCCGGCGGCGAACACGCCCGCGACGCTGGTCGCCGTGGCGTTGCCCTCGAGACCGCTGCGGGTGCGGATGTAGCCGTTGTGCATCTCGAGCTGGCCGGCGAACATCTCCGTGTTCGGCGAGTGGCCGATGGCGACGAAGACGCCGTCGAGCGCGACCTCGCGCGTCGCGCCGTCCGCGGTGGCGCGGATGCGCATGCCGGTGACGCCCGTGGCATCGCCCAGCACCTCGTCGAGCGTGTGGTTCCACAGCATCTCGACCTTGCCTTCCGTCGCGCGCGCCAGCAGGCGCTGCTGCAGGATCTTCTCCGAGCGCAGCGCGTCGCGGCGATGCACCACGTAGACCTTTGCCGCGAGGTTCGACAGGTACAGCGCCTCCTCGACCGCGGTATTGCCGCCGCCGATCACGGCGACCGTCTTGCCGCGGTAGAAGAAACCGTCGCAGGTCGCGCACGCGCTGACGCCGCGCCCGAGGAACTTTTCCTCCGAGGGCAGGCCGAGATAGCGCGCCGAGGCGCCGGTGGCGATGATCAGCGCATCGCAGGTGTAGGTGCCGGAGTCGCCACGCAGCACGATCGGTCGCGCCGCGAGATCGGCGCTCGCGATGTGGTCGGCGATCAGCGTGGCCTCGAAGCGCGTGACGTGCTCGCGCATCGCCTCCATCAACTCGGGGCCCTGCAGGTGCGCGTGGCCACCCGGCCAGTTCTCGACCTCAGTGGTCGTCATCAATTGTCCGCCCTGCTGGATGCCCGTGATCAGCGCCGGCGCGAGGTTCGCGCGCGCGGCATAGACGGCGGCCGTGTAGCCGGCCGGGCCCGAGCCCAGGATGATCAGGCGGTGATGGATGCTGTCGGCCATGGTGAGCGGTTCCTCCGGGAATTTACGCAGTTGTCGGGTGCCGGGGCGGTCGGGGCAGGGCGCCGAAATGCGCCTATACTACGGTGTGGTTCCGCTGCGGCGGGCGGGGCGCAGTCTACCCGCAACGACCGCGGTTTCACAGGATGGCCTCCGCGCGCGGAGGCCCGCAGAGGACCAGAGAGCTTGGCCAGGACACGAGGCGCATCGACGGTAGCCGCAAGGACGCTGCCCCCCATTCTGCAGCACGGCTTGCGCGAGGGGCTGATGATCGCCTGGGTCGCGCTGGCGGCGTACCTGCTGCTCGCCATCGGCACCTACAGCGTCGGCGATCCGGGCTGGTCGAGCACCGGCAACGGCGCCGGGATCAGCAACTCCGCGGGCTCCGCGGGCGCGTGGATTGCCGACGTGCTGCTCTCGCTGTTCGGCTACGTCGCCTACCTGTTCCCGGTGCTGCTCGGTTTCCGCGCCTGGGCGCTGGTGCGCGACCGCCAGTCGCCCTTCGTGTTCGACTGGCTGCTGGTATCGATCCGCAGTGTCGGCTTTGTGCTGGTGGTGCTCGCCGGCACCGGTCTGCTGGCGATCAAGGGCAGCGCGACCACGCTGCTGCCTTTCGGCATCGGCGGCATGCTCGGCGAAACCCTGGCGCAGGTGTGCCAGCGCGCCTTCGGCCTGCCGGGCAGCCAGTTGCTGATGGTCGCCCTGCTGCTGTTCGGCGTCACCATCTTTACCGACCTGTCGTGGGGGCGGCTGCTCGAAACCACCGGCCGGCTCACGCTGGCGGCGCTGGGGCGCCTGGCCCCGCTGGCCGGCGCGGCGATCGCGCGCATGCCGCGCGGGGAGCCCGCGGGCGAGCAGGACGACCAGCCCGGGTCGAGTCCCGGGGTTGCAGCCGTTGCGCGCGAGCTCACGGCCGATGAACTGGAAGAAAGTAGTCCGCGCAGGCGCCGCGCCCGGCGCGAACCGGTGCTGGACGATGTGCCGATGGACCTGCCGGCCACGCCCGGGATGCGCGTGACGCCGGAAATGAGCGACGCACCGCAGAGCCGCACGACGCCGGAGATCCGCCTGCCCGAAAAACGCAAGGAATCGCAGGGCGAGCGCCTGCAGCGCGAAAAGCAGGGTGCCCTGTTCAGCGCCGCCGGCACGACGCTGCCGCCGCTCGGCCTGCTCGACATGGCCGACAGGAGCAAACAGCGCGGCTTCTCGGCCGAGGCGCTCGAGGCGATGTCGCGGCTGCTCGAGATCAAGCTGCGCGATTTCGGTGTCGAGGCCAAGGTGGTCTCGGTACTGCCGGGGCCGGTGATCACGCGCTTCGAGATCCAGCCCGCGCCCGGCGTGAAGGTCAGCCGCATCAGCAACCTGGTCAAGGACCTCGCGCGCTCGCTCGCGGTGATCAGCGTGCGCGTGGTCGAGGTGATCCCGGGCAAGTCGGTGGTCGGCATCGAGATCCCCAACGAGGACCGCGAGACGGTGCTGCTCGGCGACGTGCTCGCCTCGCGCGCCTACGAGGCCTCGAAGTCGCCGCTGACGCTCGCGCTCGGCTACGACATCTCGGGCGAGCCGATGGTGGTCGATCTGGCGCGCATGCCGCACCTGCTGGTCGCGGGCACCACCGGTTCGGGCAAGTCGGTGGGCGTCAACGCGATGCTGCTCTCGCTGCTGTACAAGTCGACGCCCGCGGACGTGCGCCTGATCATGGTCGACCCGAAGATGCTGGAGCTCTCGGTCTACGAGGGCATCCCGCACCTGCTGACCCCCGTGATCACGGACATGAAGGACGCCGCCAACGGGCTGCGCTGGTGCGTGGCGGAGATGGAGCGCCGCTACAAGCTGATGGCGGCGATGGGCGTGCGCAATCTCGCGGGTTTCAACCGCAAGGTGCTGGATGCCATCGAGGCCGGCGAGCCGATCGCCGATCCGTTCTGGACGCCCGACCCCATGGTGTTCATCACCGAGGAGGAGCAGCTCGCCACGCCCCCGACGCTGGAGGCGCTGCCCGCGATCGTGGTGGTGATCGACGAATTCGCCGACATGATGATGATCGTCGGCAAGAAGGTCGAGGAGTTGATCGCGCGCATCGCGCAAAAGGCGCGCGCCGCCGGCATCCACCTGGTCCTCGCCACCCAGCGCCCCTCGGTCGACGTGATCACCGGCCTGATCAAGGCCAACATCCCGACGCGCATGGCCTTCCAGGTCTCCTCGAAGATCGATTCGCGCACCATCCTCGACCAGGGCGGGGCCGAGCAGCTGCTCGGGCACGGCGACATGCTGTACCTGCCGCCCGGCAGCGGCGTGCCGATCCGTGTCCACGGCGCCTTCGTCTCCGACGCCGAGGTGCACCGCGTGGTGGCGAACCTGCGCGCGAACTCGAGCCCCAACTACATCGATGGCATCCTCGAGGAGAGCGCCTCCTCGCCGCTGGCGCTGCTCCCCGGGGAGGCCAGCGAGGATCCCGAGGGCGACGGCCTCTACGACGAGGCGGTGCGCTTCGTGACCGAGAGCCGCAAGGCCTCGATCTCGGCGGTTCAGCGCAAGCTGCGGATCGGCTACAATCGCGCCGCCCGGATGATCGAGGCCATGGAGGCCGCGGGCGTGGTCAGCGCCATGAACAGCAACGGCAGCCGTGAAGTTCTGGCCCCCCCGCCGCCCGCCCACTGACCCACTGCAGGTGTTCCCGTGTCGCGAATTGCCGCTCTCGCAGCGCTCGTCTTGCTGTGTTCCCACGCGCTGGCCGACAGCGCCGCCGCCACGCGCCTCGGCGCACTGCTCGCCGGCATGCAGCGCATCGAGGCCGGGTTCTCGCAGCGCCTGATCGACGAGGGCGGCGAAGTGATGCAGGAGAGCAGCGGGCGCGTGCTGCTCGCGCACCCGGGGCGCTTTCGCTGGGAAACCACCGAGCCGTTCGAGCAGCTCGTGGTCAGCGACGGCGCGACCGTGTGGCAGTACGACGCCGACCTCGCGCAGGTGGTGGTACGCCCGCTCGACCGTCGTGCCGACCAGGTGCCCTCGCTGCTGCTCAGCGGCGAGATCGCCGCGGTCGAAAAGCAGTTCGAGATCCGCAGCGCCGCGGCGCCTGCCGGCAAGGAACGCTTCGACCTGCTGCCGCGCGAGCCGGGCGGGCTGTTCGCCGCGCTGGCCGTGCAGTTTCGCGCCGGGGTGCTGGAGCAACTGGTGATCGCCGACGGCCTGGGCCAGCGCACCGAGGTGGAGTTCTCGGAGGTGCAGCCCGCGGGCGCCGTCGATGACGCCACCTTCCGCTTCGAGGCTCCACCCGGGGTCGACGAGCTGCACGATGACTGATCCGGCCGCGACCGCGCCCTACGTGCCGCTCGCGGCGCGCATGCGGCCCCGGCGCCCGGAAGACTTCTTCGGCCAGGAGCACCTGCTCGGCCCGGACAAGCCGCTCAGCAACGCGATCCGCTCGGGCGTCGTGCACTCGATGATCCTGTGGGGGCCGCCCGGCGTCGGCAAGACCTCGCTGGCGCGCATGCTCGCCGAGACCACCGGCGCGCACTTCCAGAGCATTTCCGCGGTGCTTTCCGGCGTGAAGGAGATCCGCGCGGCCATCGACGGGGCGCGCGCCGAGCGCGCCGCGAGCGGGCGGCGCAGCATCCTGTTCGTCGACGAGGTGCACCGCTTCAACAAGACCCAGCAGGACGCCTTCCTGCCGTTCGTCGAGGACGGCACCGTGATCTTCATCGGCGCCACCACCGAGAACCCGTCCTTCGAACTGAACGGCGCGCTGCTCTCGCGCGCGCGCGTCTACCGTCTGCGCCCCATGAGCGAGGAGGCGATCGAGGCGGTGCTGGCGCACGCGCTGGTGAACGACGAGCCGTTGCGCGCACGCGGCCTGGCCGTGGAGCCGCTCGAGCTCGGGCGCATCGCGCGCGCGGCCGACGGCGATGCGCGCCGCGCGCTGAACCTGCTGGAGATCGCGGCGGATCTCGCCGGCGCCGGGGTGATCGACGACGCGGTGCTGCGCGAGGTGCTGGGCGGCGATCCGCGGCGCTTCGACAAGGGCGGCGACATCTTCTACGACCAGATCTCGGCGCTGCACAAGGCGGTGCGCGGCGGCTCGCCCGATGCGACGCTGTACTGGCTGGCGCGCATGCTCGACGGCGGCTGCGACCCCCTCTACATCGCGCGGCGCGTGGTGCGCATGGCCACCGAGGACATCGGCAATGCCGATCCGCGCGGCCTGACGATGGCACTGGCGGCCTGGGACACGCAGGAGCGCCTCGGCAGCCCGGAGGGCGAGCTCGCGATCGCGCAGGCGCTGGCCTACCTCGCCTGCGCGCCGAAGAGCAACGCGGTCTACACGGCTTTCGGCGCCGCGCGCGCCGAGGTGCAGCAGTCGCCGAGCTACGAGGTGCCGTTGCACCTGCGCAACGCGCCGACGCGCCTGATGAAGGAAATGGGCTTCGGCGGCGAGTACCGCTACGCCCACGACGAGGAAGACGCCTACGCGGCCGGCGAGAATTACTTTCCGCCCGAGCTCGCCACGCGGCGCTACTATCACCCGGTGCCGCGCGGCCTGGAGAAGCAGATCGCCGATAAGCTCGACAGCCAGCGCGCGCGCGATGCGCAGAGCCCGCGCCAGCGCTATCCGGGCGCGAGCCGTCCGCGCAAGGGCTGAGGGGGAGCGATGACCGACCTGCTGCGCAACATGCTCTTCATCGCGCTGGGCGGCGCGCTGGGCGCGCTGGCGCGCTTCGGTGCCGCGAACCTGGTTCACCTGCTGTGGCCCTCGCGCTTTCCGTTCGCGACGCTGGCGATCAACGTCAGCGGCTCGCTGGCGATAGGCGTGCTGTACGTGCTGATCGCCGAGCGCGCCGTGATGCATGCCGACTGGCGCAGCATCGCGATGGTGGGCTTTCTCGGCGCGTACACCACCTTTTCCACCTTCTCGCTGGAGTCGGTGACGCTGATCGAGAACGGTTTCGTGGTGCAGGCGCTCGGCTATATGCTGGGCAGCGTGTGCTTGTGTGTGGGCGGGGCGTGGGCGGGTATCGTGCTCGCGCGCCTGCTGTGGACCCCTTGAGGATTGCGGAATGATCGATGCAAAGACCTTGCGCCAGGATGCCGAGGACGTCGCGCGGGCGCTCGCGCGCAAGCGCTTCACGCTGGATATCGCGCAGTACCGCGCGCTCGAGGAGCGGCGCAAGGGTTGCGACGTGGAGTCCCAGGGCCTGCAGGCGGCGCGCAACCAGGCGTCCAGGCGCATCGGCGAGCTGGTGCGCGAGGGCGTGCCGGTCGACGAGGCCAAGGCGCGCGCCGGGCAGGAGATGGCGGAGATCAACAGCGCGCTGGAGCGCGTGCGCGAGGAGGGCGAGGTCATCCACGCCGAGCTCGATGCCTTCCTCGCGGCGATCCCGAACCTGCCCGATGCCGACGTGCCCGAGGGTGCGTCCGAGGAGCACAACGTCGAGGTCCTGCGCTGGGGCACGCCGCGCGTCTTCGATTTCCCGGTGCGCGACCACGTCGATCTCGGCGCGCGCGGGGCGGCGATGGATTTCGATGCCGGCGCGCGGCTGACCGGTTCGCGCTTCGTGGTGCTGCGCGGCGAGATCGCTCGGCTGCACCGCGCGCTGATCCAGTTCATGCTGGACCTGCACACCGCCGAGCACGGCTACGAGGAGCTGAACGTGCCCTACATGGTCAACGCCGATGCGCTCTTCGGCACCGGCCAGCTGCCGAAGTTCGCCGAGGACCTGTTCCGCCTCGGCATCGACGAGGGCTACTACCTGATCCCGACGGCCGAGGTGCCGGTAACCAACCTCGCGCGCGATGCCATCGTCGAGGACGCCGCCGCGCTGCCGCGGCGCATGGTCTGTCACACGCCGTGTTTTCGCAGCGAGGCGGGCAGCTACGGCAAGGACCAGCGCGGCATGATCCGCCAGCACCAGTTCGAGAAGGTCGAGCTGGTGCAGCTGGTGCGCCCCGATCAATCCGCCGCCGCGCTGGAGGAACTCACCGGGCACGCGGAGGCGGTGCTGCGCCGCCTCGGGCTGCCGTACCGCAAGATCGTGCTCTGCGGCGGCGACATGGGTTTCGCGGCGCGCAAGACCTACGACCTCGAGGTGTGGCTCCCCGGGCAGGACAAGTACCGCGAGATCTCCTCGTGCAGCAACATGGGTGATTTCCAGGCGCGGCGCATGCTGGCGCGCTGGCGCAATCCCGAGACCGGCAAGCCCGAGCTGCTGCACACGCTAAACGGTTCCGGGCTCGCGGTCGGCCGCACGCTGGTCGCGATCCTGGAGAACTGCCAGAACGCCGACGGCAGCGTCACCGTGCCGGCGGTGCTGCGACCCTGGATGAACGGTGCGGCCTCGATCCTGAACCCCTGAGGCCCGCCATGGACTACCTGCCGGTCTTTCTCGACGTGCGTGGGCGCGACGCGCTCGTCGTCGGCGGCGGCAAGGTGGCGCTGCGCAAGGCCGAGCTGCTGGTGCAGGCCGGCGCGCTGCCGCGCGTGGTGGCGCCGGCCATACAGCCAGCGCTCGTGGAACTGGCCGAAAGCCATGGCGGCAGCTGCGACGCCGTGCCCTTCGCCCCGCGGCACCTCTCGGGCGCTGCGCTGGTGATCGTGGCCACCGGCGTGCCCGAGGTCGACGCGGCGGTTCACCGCGAGGCCGGCGCGCGCGGCGTGCCGGTCAACGTGGCCGACCGTCCCGAGCTCTGCACGTTCATCCTGCCCGCGGTGGTCGACCGTTCGCCGGTGATCGTCGCCTTCTCCACGGGCGGGCGCGTCCCGGTGCTGGCGCGCAGCCTGCGCGCGCGCCTCGAGGCCATGCTGCCCGCAGGGCTCGGCCGGCTCGCGGATTACCTCGGCGCCAAGCGCGGCTGGCTGCGCGAGCGCGTGCCCGATCCCGGCCTGCGCCTGCGCGCCTGGGAGCGGCTGCTCGAGGGGGCGGTGGCAGAGCGCGTGCTGGCGGGCGACGAGGCCGGCGCGGAGCGTCTGCTGCAGGAGGAGGTGGCGGCGCTCGACGGCGCGCCGCGTGGCGAGGTGTTCCTGGTCGGCGCCGGGCCCGGCGATCCGGACCTGCTCAGTTTCCGCGCCCTGCGCCTGATGCAGCAGGCGGACGTCGTGTTCTACGACCGCCTGGTCAGCGCGCCGGTGCTCGCGCTGGTGCGCCGCGAGGCCGAGCGCGTCTACGTCGGCAAGCGCCGTGGCGAGCACGCGGTGGCGCAGCCTGACATCAACGAACTGCTGGCCGAACACGCGCGCCGCGGCCGGCGCGTGCTGCGCCTCAAGGGCGGCGATCCGTTCATCTTCGGGCGCGGCGGCGAGGAGATCGAGCACCTGGCCGAAGCCGGGATTCCGTTCCAGGTGGTGCCGGGCATCACCGCCGCCTCGGGTTGCGCGGCCTATGCGGGCATTCCGCTCACGCACCGCGACCACGCGCAGTCGGTGCGCTTCGTGACCGGTCACCTGAAGGACGGCAGCAT
>DAORUQ010000051.1:0-17648 GCA_035433265.1 Pseudomonadales bacterium
GGCGCAGCAGGCCGTGGTCGACGAACACGCAGGTGAGCTGGTCGCCGATGGCGCGCGCGAGCAGTGCGGCGACCACCGAGGAATCGACGCCGCCGGAGAGCCCGAGCAGCACCTTGTCCTTGCCCACGGTCTTGCGGATCGAGGCGATCGCGTCGTCGATGATGCTGCCCGGCGTCCACAGCCCCTCGCAGCCGCAGATGCCGCGCACGAAATGCTCGAGGATGCGCCCGCCCTGGTGCGTGTGCGTGACCTCGGGGTGGAACTGGATGCCGTAGAAACCACGCGACTCGTCGCACATCGCCGCGACCGGCGCGCTGTCGGTGGCCGCGAGCAGCTCGAAGCCCGGCGGCAGCGCCACGACCTTGTCGCCGTGGCTCATCCACACGTCCAGGCGCGCCGCGCCTTCCTCGTCGACGTGGTCGCTGATGCCGTCGAGCAGGCGGCTGGAGGCCGTGACGCGCACCTGCGCGTAGCCGAACTCGCGCCGGTTCGAGGGCTCGACGCGCCCGCCGAGCTGTGCGGCCATCGCCTGCATGCCGTAGCAGATGCCGAGCAGCGGAATGCCCATGTTGAACAGCGCCGCGGGCACGCGCGGGGTGCTCTTGCCGGTGACCGATTCCGGGCCGCCGGAGAGGATCACGCCGCTGGGGCGGAACGCCTTGATCGCGGCGGCGGGGGTGCGCCAGCTGTAGATCTCGCAGTAGACGCCGAGCTCGCGCACACGCCGCGCGATGAGCTGCGTGTACTGCGAGCCGAAGTCGAGAATCAGGATGCGCTGGGCGTGGATATCGGTGTTCATCGCGGTCATTTTCTCCGTGCCGGAAACAAGCGCGGGGCCTGCTCGGCCCCGCGGGAAATCAGTTGCGGTCGCGGGCATGGCCCGCTCCTACATCTGGCATCGTCGCAACCCCTGTAGGAGCGGCCCATGGCCGCGACATCGCGCGCATGGCGCGCTCCTGCAAATTCGGGCCTGTCAGCGCACCGGGTAGTTGGGCGCTTCCTTGGTGATGCTGACGTCGTGCACGTGGCTCTCGTTGACGCCCGCCGAGGTGATGCGCACGAAGCGCGGCCGCGTGCGCATGGTCTCGATGTCGGGGCTGCCGGTGTAGCCCATCGCCGCGCGCAGGCCGCCCATCAACTGGTGCACGATGGCCGAGATCGGACCCTTGTAGGGCACGCGTCCCTCGATGCCTTCGGGCACCAGCTTCTCGACGCCCTCGGCGGCGTTCTGGAAATAGCGGTCGCTGGAACCCTTGGCCATCGCGCCCAGCGAGCCCATGCCGCGGTAGGCCTTGTAGCTGCGGCCCTGGTAGAGCTCGATCTCGCCCGGCGCCTCCTCGGTGCCGGCGAGCATGCTGCCGACCATGATCACGTGCGCGCCGGCCGCCACCGCCTTGGCGAGGTCGCCCGAGAAGCGGATGCCGCCGTCGGCGATCAGCGGCACGCCGGTGCCCTCGAGCACCGCCGCCACGTTGGCGACCGCGGTGATCTGCGGCACCCCGATACCGGTCACGATGCGCGTGGTGCAGATCGAACCGGGACCGATGCCCACCTTCACGCCGTCGACGCCGGCATCGAGCAGGTATTTCGCGGCTTCCGCCGTGGCGATGTTGCCCGCGATCACCTGCACCTGCGGATACCGGCTCTTGATGCTGCGCACGGTGTCGCGCACGTTGCGCGAATGCCCGTGCGCGGTATCCACCACCAGCACGTCGACGCCCGCCTCGATCAGGCGCACCACGCGCTCGTCGGCGGCGCCGCCGCCCACACCGACCGCCGCGCCGACACGCAGGCGCCCGTCGGCGTCCTTGCAGGCGTTGGGATAGCGCTCGGCCTTGAAGATGTCCTTGGCGGTGATCATGCCGCGCAGGCGAAACGCGTCATCGACCACCAGCACCTTCTCGATGCGGTGGCGGTGCAGCAGTTTCTTCACGTCGGCGAGGTCGGTACCCTCGAGCACCGTCACCAGTTCGCGCTTGCGCGTCATGATCGAGGAGACCGGCTCGTCGAGGTTGGTCGCGAAGCGCACGTCGCGGCTGGTGACGATTCCGACCAGCTCGCGCTTGCGGTTGAGCACCGGCACGCCGGAAAAATTGCGCTCGATGGTCAGGCGGATCAGGTCGCGGATGGAACGCGAGGAGTCGATGGTGACCGGCTCTCGCACCACGCCGCTCTCGAAACGCTTCACGGCGCGGACCTCTTCGGCCTGCTGCTCGGGCGTCATGTTCTTGTGCACGATGCCGATGCCGCCTTCCTGGGCAATCGCGATCGCGAGCTTGGACTCGGTGACCGTGTCCATGGCCGCCGACATCAGGGGAATGTTGAGGGTGATATCGCGGGTCAGGCGTGTCTGTAGCTTGACGTCCTTCGCCACGACTTCCGATTCGCCGGGCACCAGCAGCACGTCGTCAAAGGTGAGCGCTTCTTCCTGGACCCGCAGCATGGCAACTCCGCAAGGGCTTGTTTACTGAAGGCGCGGCATTATACGGGCCGCACCCCGCACGGTAAACCGCCCGTCCCGTGGGTCCGGATTCATCCGGACAAGCTCCCCCTGTGGGTCCGGATTCATCCGGACGAATGTCCGGTTAAAACCGGACCCACATCAGGCCCACATCAGGCCCCAGATGCAGCCCCCACCGGGCAGGCCACCCCCGTGCCACCGATGCCGCAGTAACCCCCGGGGTTCTTGGCCAGGTACTGCTGGTGGTATTCCTCGGCGTAGTAGAACGGCCCCGCGGCGCGGATCTCCGTGGTGACCGGGCCGAATCCCGCGGCGCGCAACACCTGCTGGTACGCATCGCGCGAGGCCAGCGCGAGGCGCAGCTGCTCCCCGGAATGCGTGTAGATACCCGAGCGGTACTGGGTGCCGATGTCGTTGCCCTGGCGCATGCCCTGGGTGGGGTCGTGGCTCTCCCAGAACACGCGCAGCAGCTCGGGGTAGCTCGTGCGCGCCGGATCGAAGACCACCAGCACCGCCTCGGTGTGCCCGGTGCGCCCGGAGCACACCTCGCGGTAGCTGGGGTTCGGCGTGAGCCCCGCGCAATAGCCCACCGCGGTCGAGTAGACGCCGGGCTGCTGCCAGAAGCGACGCTCGGCGCCCCAGAAGCAGCCGAGCGCGAACTCGGCCAGTTCCAGTCCGGGCGGGAACGGCGGCACGATGCGCGCGCCGTTCACGAAGTGCAGCGGCGGCACGGTCATGGGCTCGGCGCGCCCGGGCAACGGGTCGGCGGGCATCGGGATTGCCGGGGTTGTGCTCATGGTGCGGATTCCGGATCGGCGTCTGGACGACGCATGGATGTCAATCGAGTACGCTGGCACCGGCCGAAGCGATCATCCGCGCCGCCTCGCCAAAGCGCAGCGCCTCGGTGCTGGAGGCGTTGCCGTCGATGCCGCGCTTGTACACGCCCTGGCAGATCGCCGCGAGGCGAAAGAAGCTGATCGCGAGATAGAAGGTCCAGTCCGGTATCGCCCCGATACCCATCGCGGCGCAGTAGCGCGCGACGTACTCCTCCTCCCTCGGGATGCCGAGCGCCGCGCGGTCCACGCCGCCCAGCCCGCGCAGCGCGGCCGCGCCATGAGGCAGGCGCCACTGCATGCACTGGAAGGCGAGATCGGCGAAGGGGTGGCCCAGCGTCGAGAGCTCCCAGTCGAGCACCGCGACGATGCGGTCTTCGGTGGCGTCGAACATCAGGTTGTCGAGGCGGTAGTCGCCGTGCACCAGCACCACGCGCCCGTCGTCCGCCGGCAGGCGCCCGGCGAGCCACGTCATCAGCGCCTCCATGGCCTCGATGCGCTCGGTCTCGGCGGCGCGGTACTGCTTCGTCCAGCGGTTGAGCTGGCGCGCGTAGTAGTTGCCCGGCTGGCCGTAGTCTGCGAGGCCCACCGCCCCCACATCGACGCTGTGCAGCGCTACCAGCACGCGGTTCATCTCGTCGTAGACGCGCGCGCGTCGCGCGGCATCGAGCTCGGGCAGCGTGGGCTCCCACAGGATGCGCCCGTCGAGGAACTCCATCACGTAGAACATGCTGCCGATCACGGTGTCGTCGTCGCACAGCGCGAGCGCACGCGGCACCGGCACATCGGTGGGTGCCAGCGCGCGCAGCACGCGATACTCGCGGTCCACCGCGTGCGCCGAGGCCAGCAGCGCGCCGGGGGGCTTGCGCCGCAGCACGTAGCGTCCGCTGTCGGCCTCGAGCAGGAAGGTCGGGTTCGACTGCCCGCCGGCGAACTTGCGCGCCGTGTGCAGGCCGTGAAAATCCCCCACCGCCTGTTCCAGCCACGCGCCCAGTTTCTCCACGGGCAAATCCGTCGGTGCCGCCTTGCTCATGTCATCAGAATCCTTGTAGCGCTGCCCGGGTTCAGCCATAGGTTATCGCATCCTCGCGCCCGGCGCGCTCGAGATGCGGCACGGCGTTCCAGCTCGACAGCAGGAAGCGCTCGCGGTTGAGGTGAAAATGCGACACCGAGGTGTTACGCACCTGCATGTTCAGGTCGGCGATGTGCGCGGGCGAGAGCCCGAGCCGGCCCCCCAGCAGCGCGGACATCGCGCCGCCGGAACTGATCGCGAGCAGGCGCGCGCCCCGCGCCGTCAGCGCCTGCAGCGCGGCGGCGGCGTCCGTAGTGCGCCGCATGAAATCGCCCCAGGTCTCGGGCAGGGGGCCCGGCAGCTCCCCGGCGGCCCAGGCCAGCATCGCCAGTTTCAGCAGCCGGTAGAACGCGGGCTTCGTGGCCGGCTCGGCACGCCAGGCCGCCACGCGGGCATCGTCGGGGTGCGCGACGGCGAAGGCCGCGACCAGGGCGCGGAAATCGTACTCGTCGAGCCCGGGCAGCTCGATCGCATCACCGCCCGTATCGAGTTCCATGCCCTCGAGTATTCCCGCCAGCGTCTGGCGATGGCGGCGCAGGGTGCCCGTGACCAGCACGTCGAAGCGGATGTCGCGCGAGGCGAAGTATTCGCCGAGCCAGCGCGACTGGCGCTCGCCCAGCGCGGAGAGGCAATCGTAATCGGCACTGTGAAACGAGGCCTGGGCGTGCCTGACGAGATAGAGTTCGGCCACTGGCGGTTTCCCGGAAAACTTCGAAAGTTCGCTGCCGGGGCATGGTAATGGCGCCGGCGCCGCGCGGTCCATCCATGTGCTCAGACGCGGCAAGCGACGCTGTTTTCTAGTATGAGCTTTCTAATCCCGAGGACTACTCTGGCGCCATCGTGAACACAAGGGTTCACGGCTAATCCCCGATTCCAGCCACAGGAGAATCACCATGGCTCAAGACGCAGCGAACATCATCGAAGAAACCGTGAAGCCGGCGGCCCGTCGCGTCGTGCGCCGTGCCAAGGCGGCGGCAACGAGCAAGCCCGCGGCACGCAAGAGCGCCGCTACGAAGGCCGCGGCACCGAAGCGCGCCTACAAGCGCAAGGCCACTGCCGCGAGCAAGGCGAAGCCGGCAATCTCGCTGAAGAAGGCCTCCGAGACCGCGAAGGAAGTTGCCTACGTGCAACTCGGCATCTGCGGCAAGGTCTACGACGAGGTGAACACCCGCGTGACCAAGGCGCGCAAGGTGGCTCCGAAGAAATGGAGCGACCTGGTCAAGCGCGGCGAGCGCGTGCAACAGGACCTCGACAAGGTGCAGAAGGACCTGACCAAGGACCTGCGCAAGCGCGTCAACAAGCTCGAGATTCCGGCGCCGATCGAAACCCGCGTCACGAAGTTCACCAAGGCGGTCAAGAAGTTGACGGCTCGCGTCAACAAGGCAGCCTGATCCCCGTTCACGGTCTCACAACCCGCTCAAAGCCACCCCCCGGGGTGGCTTTTTTTTGCGCCGCGAATCACCATCGGCCCGCCACATCCACGACGCGGACATCCGGGGCAGGCATGCGGGGCAATCTGGACATCGCCGTGATCGGCGGCGGCATCAATGGCATCAGCAGCGCGACCGAGCTCGCGGCCGAGGGGCACCGCGTCGAACTGTTCGAGCGCGGCGAACTGATGGGCGAGACCAGCAGCCGCTCCTCGAAGCTGCTGCACGGCGGCCTGCGCTACCTCGAGACCGGCGAGCTGCGCCTGGTGCGCGAGGCGCTGGGCGAACGCTCGCGCTGGCTCGCGGACTGCCCGCAGCACGCACAGCCGCTGCGCCTCGCGCTGCCGGTGTATGCCGGCGTGTCGCGCTCACCGCTGCTGCTCGGCGCCGGCCTCGCGCTCTACGGCCTGCTGGCCGGCAGGCAGGGTCTCGGTCGATCGCAGTGGCTGGGCGCGCGCGAGTTCGCGCGCCTGAATCCGCAACTGCAGCCCGACGGGCTGCGCGGGGGCTTCTACTTCTTCGACGGCCGCATGGACGATCGCGCGCTCGGGTTATGGCTGGCCGGCGTGGCGCGCTCGCGCGGCGTGGTGATCCGCGAGCACGCGCCGGTGCTGGGGATCGATGCGGGTGGCGGCGTGCGGCTCGCAACCGGCGAGCAGCGCTTCGACCTGGTGGTGAACGCGGCCGGCCCCTGGGCCGAGGTGCTGTTGCGCGACTCCGGGCTGCAACCGGCCCACGGCATCGACTGGGTGCGCGGCTCGCATATCGTGTTCGACGAACCGCTCGCGCAGGCCTGCCTGCTGCAGGTCCCGGGCGAGAAGCGCATCTTCTTCGTGCTGCCCTGGCAGGGGCGCACCCTGGTGGGCACCACCGAGGTGGCACAGTCGCGCGAGGAGCCGATCGCGGCGAGCGAGGCGGAAATCGACTACCTGCTCGCGGCCCGCAACCACTATTTCCGCGCGGCGAAGACGCGCGCCGACGTCGCCGAGGTGTTCGCCGGCGTGCGCCCGTTGCTGCATTTCGAGGGTGACCCGGGTCGCGCCAGCCGCGAGTACGCGCTGGCGCGCCAGGACCGCGTGCTCAGCATCTACGGCGGCAAGTGGACCACGGCGCGCGCGCTCGGGCGGCAGGTCGCGCGGATGGTCAGGGAATCACCACCGCCGCCCCGGTGAAGCGCCCGGCGCGCAGATCGTCGAGCGCCCGGTTCACGTCGGCGAGCGCGTAGCGATGCACCTCGGTGCGCACCGGCAGCGCGGCCGCCAGCGGCAGGAACTCCTCGCCGTCGCGGCGCGTGAGGTTCGCGACCGACTCGATGTGGCGCTCGCCCCACAGATCGGCATACGCGAATGACGGAATGTCGCTCATGTGGATCCCGGCACAGATCACGCGCCCGCCCTTGCGCACCGCGCGCAGCGCCCGCGGCACCAGCTCGCCCTCGGGCGCGAAGATGATGGCCGCATCGAGCGCGACCGGCGCCGGCGCGCTGCTGTCGCCCGCCCACACCGCGCCGAGGCGGCGCGCGAAATCCTGCGCCTCTTGATCGCCCGGGCGCGTGAACGCATAGACCTCCTGCCCGTGGTGGCGCGCCACCTGCACCAGGATGTGGGCCGCGGCCCCGAAGCCGTAGAAGCCGATGCGCCGCGCCGCGCGCGCGGGACGATAACTGCGATAACCGATCAGGCCGGCGCACAGCAACGGGGCGGCCTGGACGGCATCGAAGCCGGGCGGGATGGCAAAGCAGTAGCGCGCGTCGGCCACGCAGTACTGCGCGAAGCCGCCATCGACCTGGTAGCCGGTATAGACCGCGCCGTCGCAGAGGTTCTCCTCGCCGGCGCGGCAGAAGTCGCAGTCGCCGCAGCTGCCGCCGAGCCACGGCACGCCGATGCGCTCGCCGACGGCGAAGCCCTTGACGCGATCGCCGCGGGCCACGACCTCGCCGACGATCTGGTGCCCCGGCACCAGCGGCAGGCGCGGCTCGCGCAGCTCGCCATCCACCACGTGCAGATCGGTGCGGCAGATGCCGCAGGCCAGCACCCGCAGCAGGACGCCCTCGGGCCCCGGTGCCGGCACGGTGCGCATCTCGGCGCGCAGCGGCTCGCCGGGGGCGTGCAGCACCATCGCGCGCATCGTCGAGGGCATCGTCATGAAGCTGTAACTCCCCGCGCGGACGCTGAAACCTGCAGCATTGGCAGGATCGTGTCGTCGCAGCTGTTGATCGGGCGACCGTGATGGGTTTACTGTAATTCGCACCCGGCGTTGACACCAGCGCAACGCCCCAGCAGGAGGAGACGGCTTTTCCCTACCGTGAACCCTCGAACTGCGCAGCGGGGAGGCACATGCTGAACCCCCGGATCCTGCGCCTCAATGTCGCCGGCCAGCCCGTCGAATGGCTGAGCTGGCAGGAAGCAACCTGTCTCTACGCGCGCGACATGGTGGCGTGGACGCTGGGCGACCAGGTGCGCACCGTTTTCGGCGGCATGTCGCGCCTCACCGGCCTGCAATCATCGATCGCGCTGCACAGCATCATCGCCTGCGCCGGCCACGTGTCGTGCAAGCCGCGCCTGGTGCCGCCGCTGACCAACCGCGCGCTGTTCCGCCGCGACCTGCACCTGTGCATGTACTGCGGCGTGCGTTTCGGCGAACGCGAACTGACGCGCGACCACGTGCTGCCGAAATCGCGCGGCGGCCGCGACCACTGGCGCAACGTGGTGGCGGCCTGCAAGCGCTGCAACCAGCGCAAGGGCAATCGCCTGCCCGAGGAAGCCGGCATGGAGATGCTCGCGGTGCCCTACCAGCCCAACACGGCCGAGTGGCTGGCGCTGATCAACAGCGACCGTATCCGCGGCGACCAGATGGAATTCCTGCGCACGCAGTTCTCGCCACACTCGCGCTGGAGCTGAAGCTTGGGGATAGCGATCGACCGCACGGATTTCTCGGCGCGCGATCACGCGAACTTCGCCCGCAAGCTGCGCCAGAACCTCGACGCACTGAAGAGCCTGCTGGCGCAGCCCGGCTTCGGGGCGGGGCCCTCGAGCATAGGCGCCGAGGTCGAGCTCTTCATCATCGACGCCCGCGGGCGCCCTAAGCCGGTGAACCTCGAGATCCTCGCGCGCAGCGGCGATCCACGGCTCACGCTGGAGCTGAACCGCTTCAACCTGGAGTACAACCTGACGCCGGTCGCGGCCACCGGACGCCCCTTTTCGCGCATCGAGGCGCAGATCGGCGATGCCCTGGCGCGCGTGAACGCGGCCGCGGCCCCCGCGCAGGCACGCGTGATCCCGATCGGCATCCTGCCAACGTTGCGCGCACGCGATTTCGGCCCGCACGCGATGACCCCGCAGCTGCGCTACCAGGCGCTGGCGGGTGCGCTGGCGCGCTCGCGTGGCGAGCGGTTCGCGATCCGCATCGGCGGCCCGGAACCGCTGCGACTGGTGGTCGAGGACGTGACGCTCGAGGGCGCCAACACCTCGCTGCAGATCCACTACCGCGTGCCACCGCGGGAATTCGCGCGCAGCTTCAACGCGATCCAGCTGGTGACGCCCGTGGTGCTGGCAAGCGCCTGCAACTCGCCGCTGCTGCTCGGGCGGCGCACCTGGCAGGAGACGCGCGTGCCGCTGTTCAAGCTCGCGGTCGACGGGCGCGACCGCGACAGCCGCGCCCTGCACCTGCCGCCGCGGGTGCATTTCGGCACCGGCTGGGTGCGCGAGGGCGCGTACGAACTGTTCTCCGCCGCGGTGCACCTGCACGAGCCGCTGCTGCCGATCTGCTCGCGCGAGAATGCGCTCTCGCGCCTGCGCGCGCAGCGCATCCCCGCGCTGGACGAACTGCGCCTGCACCACGGCACGCTGTGGCCCTGGAACCGCCCGGTCTACGATCCCGCGCACGGCGGTCATCTGCGCATCGAGCTGCGCGCGTTGCCGGCGGGCCCCAGCGCTGCCGACATGATGGCCAATGCCGCGTTCGCGCTCGGCCTGGCGCGCGGGCTGCGCGATCGCATCGACGACTGGCTGCCGGGCATCCCCTTCGCCATCGCCGAGAGCAATTTCTACCGCGCCGCGGAGCATGGCCTCGATGCCACGCTGCTGTGGCCGGACGCACACGGCACGCTGGCGCGGCGCAACGCGACCGATATCGCGCGCGAACTGCTGCCCGTCGCCGCGCGCGGGCTGCGCCTGCTCGGGGTGCACGACGCGGAATCGGCGCATTACCTGGGCATCATGCGCACGCGGCTCGAACGGCGCACGAACGGTGCCACCTGGCAGCTCGCCCAGCTCGCCAGGCTGGAAGCGCGGCACGGGCGATCGCGCGCCCTGTCGCTGCTCGTCGGGCACTACGCCCGCCACGCACTCGGTAACACTCCCGTGGCCGAATGGCCGGACATCGAATGAAGCGACCGATACAGTTCCTGCGCAATCCGGAGCCGGCACGGATCCCGGCCGATTTCCTCGCCTTCCTGCGCAAGCTCGGCGGTCCCACGCTGATCGTGCTCGACGGCGAGGAGCGCGAGCGCACGCGGGCGATGGCAACCCTGCTGCACGGCAACGAGCCCTCGGGCGCGCGCGCGATCCACCAGTGGCTGCTCGGCGGGCGGCGCCCGCGCACCAACCTGCTCTGCCTGGTGGCCTCGGTGCACACGGCGCTGCACGAGGAAGCGTTCCGCCACCGCTTCATGCCGGGGCAGCGCGACCAGAACCGCTGCTTTCGTCCGCCCTTCGACGATGCGCCCGGCCACATCGCCGGACACTTCCTGGAATTGCTGCAACAGCACCGCCCGGAATGCCTGCTGGACCTGCACAACACCTCCGGCTTCGGTCCGGCCTTCGGCGTGGTGCCGCACGAGGACCTGGCGCACGAGGCCATCGTCTCGCGCTTCTGCAGCCATTTGATCGTCACCGACCTGAGGCTCGGCTCCCTGATGGAGATCAGCGGCTCGCCCTGCCCCGCCGTCACGGTGGAATGCGGCGGCGCGCGCGACCCGGTGGCGGACCGCATCGCGCGCGAGGGGCTGGAGCGCTACCTGATGGACGAGGACGTGATGGGCACGCTGGCCGGCGAGCGCCGCCTCGATGTCTACCACCACCCGGTGCGGCTGGAGCTGGAGCCCGGCGCCAGCATCGCCTACTGCGACGAGCCGCTGCCGGGCATGGACTTCACCGTGGCGCCGGCGCTGGAGCACTGCAACTTCGGCGGCGCCGGCCCCGATACGCCCATCGGCTGGCTGGGGGAGCGCGGCACCGCGGCGCTGCGCGTGCGCAACGCCCGCGGCGAGGACGTGCTGGCGCAGTACTTCACGGCCCGCGACGGGCGGCTCTACCCGTCGCAGAAGCTGCGGCTGTTCATGGTGACCACCAACCCGCAGATCGCGCTGAGCGACTGCCTGCTCTACGCCTCGCCCGAGCGCGAGCACACCCGCCTGTAGGTTCGGCTTCAGAGGGTGTCACAAAACGCTTTGGCAACCGGCGACAACGCGACGATCAGGGCGTAGGAGCGGCCCATGGCCGCGATATCGCGCGCATGGCGCGCTCCTGCAACGGACCCACGACATCAGTGCAGGATGCGGTGCAGCTCCACCTGCACGCCCTGCACGCTCATGCCGAGCATCGTGATCTCGCCGTGGTAGCGGCGCTCGCCGTCGCTGGTGAATTCGAAGCCGTAGTTGCGCCGGATACGCACCTGCCCGCCGCCGTCGCGCGCCAGCCCTATGCGCTGGCGGCTCACGGTTTCATCGAGCATCTGCAGCCCCACGTTGCGGCAGTAGTCACGGCCCACGCGCAGCGCCTGCTCGCGCACGCGCATGCCGTCGTAGTACAGCCACGCCGCCAGTGCCAGCAGCGCGCCGAACAACATCTCCTCAGTCATCGCCGCCCCACGCGAAATGCTCGCCGACCGCCTGCTCCGACAGCGCCCACAGGCGCCGCGCCGCGGCCGGATCGCTCGCATAGCTGCGGTAGCCGTCCTGGCCGTTGTCAAGATCGTCGCTCACCGCGGCCACGTGGCAATCCTCGAGATAGAGCCCGCCACGCCCCGCGAGCTCCGGGGCCGTGGCCGCCCACACCGACGTCGCCGCACCCGCCTCCATCGACTTGAACGGAATGCGGTCGCTGAACTTCGTGCGCCGCATCATCTCGGCGAAGTCCGTCGGCTCGAGGTAGCGGGCGAGGTCGGTGGTACCGATCGCCCCCGGGTGCACGGCATTCGACGTGATCCCGCAGCCGGACAGGCGGCGCGTGAGCTCCACCGAGAACAGGATGTTGGCGGTCTTGGCCTGGCCGTACGCGACCCACTTGTCGTAAGGACGCGCGCGGAAATCCGGATCGTCGAAGTCCACGCCGCCCAGCTTGTGGCCGCCGGAGCTCAGGTTCACCACGCGCGCCGGCGCGCCGCGCTCGAGCAGCGGCACCAGCAGGCAGGTGAGCAGGAAATGCCCGAGGTGGCATACGGCGAACTGCATCTCGTGGCCATCGGCCGAACGCATCAGCGGGCTCGCCATCACGCCGGCATTGTTCACCAGCACGCCCAGGCGATCGTGCCGGCCCGCATAGGTGCGCACCGCCTCGCGCACGCTCGCGAACGAGGCGAGATCGATCTGCAGCCAGTCGACGTCGGCATTGCCGGTGCGCGCGGCGATGTCGCGCGCGGCGCGCTCGAGCTTTGCCGCGTCGCGCGCCGCGAGCGTCACCGCCGCACCGTGCGCGGCCAGCGCGCGCGCCGTCTCGAGCCCGATGCCGCCCGAGGCGCCGGTGACCAGCACGCGGGTGCCGCGCAGATCCGTGCCGGCCAGCACGTCGTCGGTGGTGGTCGTGGCGCCGAAGGTGTTCGCAGTGCTCAAAATGTCTTCTCCTTGTTGCTGTCGTGGACCGATGCCGGCGGGCGCGGCGAGATCTCGCCCTGCTCCATCAGCGTGAGGCGCTTCCACATCGGGCTGCGCAGATCGAGGCGCGCCTCCAGGCGGTACTGCAGCGCATCTTCCGGGTGCTGCATCAGGCGGCTCACCAGGCGCAGCCCGCTCATCAGGTTGACCGACAGCAGCACCGTCGCCTCGGCCTCGCCATAGGCCGGTACGCGCGGCACGTCGGCGGTCGCGCCGTTGAGCAGCGGCACGTCGTTGATCCCCAGGCTGATCACCAGGCCCTTGGCGTCGAGATCGAAACCGTTGGGATTCAGCAGGCGCAGCCCCACCTCGACGCGCTGCTCCACGCCCTCGGCCGGCAGCACCCGCAGCGAGGTGACGGTGACGCGCGGGTTCTCGATGCGCCCGGAAAGGCCGGCGCACGCCGCCAGCAGTGCGGCAATGGCGAGCAGGGCCAGCCGCCGGGTCAACGTCGATGCCATGGCACGAATCCTTCGGGTTATGGGGCGAGCAGTGTAGGGGCTGCCCCCGCCGAGCGGCAACCGCCGGGGACGGCGCCTGATCGCTTTGGACACGGACCGTTGACCCGCATTTGCATTGCCTGCGCCTCGCTGCAGGAGCCATGATTGGCGCCTTCGCAATAACCAGTGGTAAGCCGCCATGCGCACTTCGCTCTGTGACCGCCTCGGGATCGACCTCCCCGTCTTCGCCTTCACCCACTGCCGCGACGTCGTCGTGGCCGTCAGCAAGGCCGGCGGCCTCGGCGTGCTGGGCGCCGTGGGCTTCACGCCGGAGCAGTTGCGCGAGGAGCTCGACTGGATCGACGCGCACATCGGCGACAAGCCGTACGCGGTCGACATCGTGATCCCGCAGAAATACGAGGGCATGGGCAGCGTGGATCCCGCGGAGCTGGAACGACAGCTCGAGGCCATGGTGCCGCCGGAACACCACGAGTTCGCCGCGAAACTGCTGCGCGATCACGGCGTGCCCGAGTGGCCCGACAAGGACGACAGGATGGGATTGCTGGGCTGGACCGAGGCCACCGCGACCCCGCTGCTGGAGGAGGCGCTCACGCGCCCGAAGGTCAAGCTGATCGCCAACGCGCTGGGCACGCCGCCAAAGGAGATCATCGACCGCATCCATGCCAGCGGACGACTGGTCGCCGCGCTGTGCGGCAAGGTCAAGCAGGCGAAGCAGCACAAGGCCAACGGTGTGGACATCATCATCGCGCAGGGCTCCGAGGGCGGCGGCCACACCGGCGAGGTGGGCTCGATCGTGCTGTGGCCGCAGATCATCGACGCGGTGGCGCCCACGCCGGTGCTCGCGGCGGGCGGGATCGGCAACGGCCGGCAGGTGGCCGCGGCACTCGCGATGGGCGCCGAGGGCGTGTGGGCCGGTTCGCTGTGGCTGAGCGTCGCGGAAGCCGCCGCCGAACCCGAGGAGAAGGAATGCTATTTCGCCGCCACCAGCGAGGACACCGTGCGCTCGCCGTCGTGGACCGGCAAGCCCTGCCGCATGCTGCGCAACGACTGGACCGACGCCTGGGCGCAACCGGAAAACCCCAAGCCGCTCGGCATGCCGCTGCAGGGCCTGGTCACCGCCGACGCGATCCGCCGCACCCATCGCTACGTCGCGCAGGGCGACACGCGCAAGGTGGCGTTCCACCCCATCGGCCAGGTAGTCGGGCAGATCAGGCACGTCGAGACCGCGCGCGGCGTGGTGCAGCGGCTGATGGAGGAATACGTGGATGCGCTCGAGCGCCTCAACTCGCTGACGGGAGGCGACTGAGCTCCTGCGCCGGCGCGTCCAGGAATTCCTGCACGCGCCCGCGCTCGGCCATCACGTCGCGGTAGCCCATGTCCATCAGGCGCGCGCAGAAGCCGCTGTCGAACATCAGGTAACTGGCGAAACTCGCGCCGGCGCCGCGAGACGTGGTCCCCAGCAGGCGCAGCAGCAGCCGGATCGTGCGCGGCTGCTTGTGCAGGTACTGCGCGGCGATCTCGTTGAAGTGCGCCGACGGTGTGATCACCAGCGTCTCGATGGGCTGCATGCCGTGGCGCTGGCGATCGGGCGGCGAGAGCGCCCTGCCCACCTCGTTGAAATGCCGCGCCTGCTCGATGTCCGCGCCGAGGTTGTCGATGAACTCTCGGTTCAGCAGGTGCGCGGCCATCTGCCCGATGCCGGGGCGGCGACGCTCGGTCATGCCGGGCGGCGGCGCGAACGGCGCCGACACGCCGATCACGAACAGCCGTGTCGCGCCGAACTTCAGCGCCGGGCTGAGCGGATGCAGCTGGCGCAGCGCGCCGTCACCGAAATAGCTCCCGCCGATGCCCTCGGCCGGGAACAGCACCGGGATCGCCGCCGAGGCCATCACGTGCTCCAGCGCGATCGCGGCGCGCTCGCCGCGGCGGTAGAGCCGGTTCCACGGCGCGGTGGAGCCGCCCTCGAAGAAGGCCACCGAGCTGCCGCTGCCGTAATCCATCGCGGTGATGCAGAGCGTGCGCAGCACGCCCTCGGCGAGGTTGCGCCGGACGGCGTCGAAATCGAGCCAGTTGCGCAGCATCAGCCGCAGCGGGGCATTGTCGAGCAACGCGCCGGGCGTGGCGCGTCCGTCGCGGCTGAACGGCGATCGCGCGATGCGCCACAGGTTGCCGAGCACGGCCGCCCAGCCATGGTCGTAGACATCGCCGGCGCTGATGCCCCGCCAGGCGCGGTACAGGCGCTCGACGCCCTCGCGCGGACGATGCGCGTTGGCGGCCATGAACACCGCGTTGATCGCCCCGGCCGAGGTGCCGCAGATCACGTCGAAGGGCAGCTGCTCGCGGCCGTGGATTTCCATCACGCCGCGCAGCACGCCGACCTGGTAGGCCGCGCGCGCGCCGCCACCGGAGAGGATCAGCGCGGTGCTCACGCCGGCGCCAATCCGGCCAGCGCCGCGATCACGCGCCACTCGGCGTCGGTCACGGGCTGCACCGACAGCCGCCCCTGGCGCAGCAGCACCATCGCGGCCAGCGCCGGCGTCGCCTTGATGGCGCCCAGCGTGAGCGGGCGCGGGAAGTGCTCGCGGTAGCGGATATCGATGCAGAACCAGCGCGGGCTTGCAGCCTTCGCCGCCGGATCGTGCAGCGGGCTCGCGGCGTCGAACTGCGCCGGATCCGGATACGCCGCGCGCAGCACCTCGGCGCTGCCGACCAGCGCCGGCTCGCGGATGCCCGAATGGTAGACGAGGCACAGGTCGCCCACGCGCACCGCGTCGCGCAGCAGGTTGCGTGCCTGGTAATTGCGGATGCCGTCCCAGCGCATCACGCCGCCGGCGGCGGCGCGGATGTCATCGAGGCTGCATTCGGCCGGCTCGGTCTTCAGCAGCCAAATGGCCATGGCCAGTTCCTCCCGCCTCCGTAGGTCGGGCTTCAGCCCGACAAGGGTACGGCGCAGCCGAACCCGCCGCCTTGCCGTATCCACCGCGACTGTCGGCATGAATGCCGACCTGCATGCAGGTCGGGCTTCAGCCCGACATTGGCCGGGATCCTGGCACCTGTTCGACTGAAGTCGAACCTACGACAGTCTAGTCCAGCGATGCCGCGCGCGCCGCGCAGGGGCAAGCGCCTCAGGGTGCCAGTCCCAGCAGCTCGGCGGCATTGCCGCGCATGATGCGCCGCTGCTCGGCGGCGCTGAAGGAACCGAGCTCGCGCAGCATGTCGGCGGAGGCATGCAGGCCCTCTGGGTGCGGGTAATCCGAGCCGTGGAGCACGCATTGCACGCCGGCCGCGCGCGCCACGGCGGCGATGTCGTCCTCGAAGAAGGGCACGATGCGGAACTGCCGCTGGAAGGTTTCGCTCGGCTTCAGCGACGGCTTGCCGAAGGCCCAGCGCGAACGGTGGTCGCCGAGCCGGTAGATCTTGTCGAGCGTCTTCAGCAGGTGCGGCAGCCAGGCCGCACCGTACTCCACGATCAACATGCGCAACCCCGGGAAGCGGTCCGGGAGGTTGTGGAAGACCAGCGCCGCGATCTGGTCGATGATGGTGCGCTCACCCATGCCGACGAAGGTGTTGAACGGTGTGAAGCGGTGCGAGGGCGGGTTCGCGGGCTCGCCCCAGGGCGCGGCCTGCATCGCGTTGAAACCGGTGGCACCGATGTGGAACACCACCACCAGCCCGGCCTCCTGCACGCGCGCCCAGAACGGGTCGAAATACGGATCCGCCGGCGAGCGGCCGTTGACCGGTCCCGTGGTGAGCAGCACCAGGCGCACGCCCTCGGCGATCAGGCGCTCGAGCTCCTCGAGCGCGTGCGGCAGGTCCGCGAGCGACATCAGCGCGGTGCAGAAGATGCGCCCGTCGCCGCCCCAGCCCCAGTCCGCGGCCAGCCAGCGGTTGAAGCTGCGGATGCTCGGGTAGAGCACCTCGTGGAAGTCGGGATCGGCGCGCATCTGCCACTCGACACCGACGCCGAGCGTGGGAATCTGCACCGCGGCCTCGACGCCCTGGCGGTCCATCTCGACCAGCCGCGCGCCGCGCTCGATGAACTGCGGGAAATCCTGCGCCGCGACCGGGTTCAGGTTCACCGCGCCGCCCTCCTCGGTGTCGCCGCGCAGGAATTCGACCATCGCGCCGGGAGGTGCGACGTGGTCGCCCACCGCGGCGCTGAAGAATTGCAGGCGCTTGGAGCCGAGCATCATCACGCCGATGCCGTCGGCGCGGCTGCGATCCACCCACACCGTGCGCTCGCGAAAGCGCGGCTCGATGTGGCGCGTGAAGCAGTCGTCGGCCTCGTAGTAGTGGTTGTCGCAGTCGATCAGGCGATAGTCGGGCGCGGTCATGGCAGTGGCTCTCGTAGGTTCGCATTCATGCGGACATGATGTGGGTCCGCATTCATGCGGACGGTTGTCCGGTTTAAACCGGACCTGCGTCGGGAGATCGCGCCATTCTACGCAACGCCTCCGCCACCCCGCGATTACAAAGCCTTCAGGCGGGAAAGAAACGCGAGATCGTGTCGACCACGCAGG
>DAORUQ010000052.1:0-15051 GCA_035433265.1 Pseudomonadales bacterium
ACATGTAGGTCCGGCTTCAGCCGGACAGATGTAATGTCCGGCTGAAGCCGGACCTACGCGAGCTCGTATTCGTCCAGCTTCGGCTCGCGCGTCCAGGTCCAGTAGTCGAGCAGCTTCCACGGCGAGAGCACGGTCACGCGGCCCTTGCTGTTGCGGTACCAGCTGTGCGCCACGGCGGGGTGCGACCAGACGGTGCGCGCCAACGTTTCCTCGAGACGCCGGTTGTACGCGTCGTGCACCTCGCGGCGCACCTGCAGCGTCTTCGCATCGCGCTCGAGCATGGCCCTGATGCACCCCATGATATAGCGCGCCTGGCACTCGCCGTGGAAGATCAGGCTGCCACTGGCGGCGAGGTTCGTGGCCGGGCCGTACATCACGAACAGGTTCGGGAAGTCGGGCACCGTGATACCGAGGTAGGCAGCCGGATCGTCGCCCCACTGCTCGCCCAGCTTCACGCCGTTGCGGCCGGTGATCTCCATCGGCCACAGGTAGCGGTTGGCATGGAAGCCCGTCGCGTAGACCACGACGTCGGCCTCGAACTCGCTGCCGTCCGCGGTGCGCACCGCCGTTTCCGTCAGGGCAACCACCTCGCGGTCGACCAGCTGCACGTTGTCGCGGCGCAGCGCCTGCAACCAGGAACCGTTGTCCTGCAGGGTGCGGCGCGCCAGCGGCGGGTACCTGGGCAGCACGCGCTCGAACAGCGCCTCGTCCTCGCCACACTGCTGGCGGATCCAGTCCGTGAACATCTCGCGCGTGAATTCGTTGATCGCGTTGATCGAACGCTCCTGGTGCGGCCACTGCGGATCGACGAAGGTGCCTTCCCAGGTGCCGTCGGTGGCGGGCCAGAACAGCAGGAAGCGGTACCAGCGCCCGTAGTAGGGCAGGTGACGGAAGCACCAGCTCGCCCCCTCGGACACGGCGCGGTGGTAATCCGGGTTCGGGAACATCCATTGCGGCGTGCGCTGGAACGTGTAGACCTGCGCGGCCTCCTTCGCGATCTCGGGCACGAGCTGGAAGGCGCTGGCGCCGGTGCCTATCACCGCGACGCGCTTGCCCGCGAGACTCACGGAGTGGTCCCAGCACGCCGAATGGAAGGCCGGCCCGCGGAAGCGCTCGAGCCCCTCGATGTCCGGCAGCTTCGGGCGGTTCAGCTGGCCCACGCCACTGATCAGCACGCGCGCGCGCAGCGTCTGCGTCGCGCCGTCCTTGGCGCGCACGCGCACGCGCCATTCGCCGCTCGCCTCGTCGAAGTCCGCCGCCTGCACCTCGGTGTCGAAGCGGATGTGCGGCTCCACCCCGTACTTGCGCGCGGTGTTCTCGAAGTAACGCCGCAGCTCGGGCTGGCGCGCGAAGAACTCCTGCCAGTCAAGGTTGGGCTCGAAGGAATAGCAGTAGAGGTGGTTGCCCACGTCGACGCGGCAGCCCGGATAGGTGTTCTCGTACCAGGTGCCGCCCACGCCGTGGTTCTTCTCGATGATCACGTAGGGAACGCCTTCCTCCTGCAGGCGGATGCCCGCGAGGATCCCGGACATGCCGGCGCCGATGATCAGCACCGGCAGCGCCTCGCGCGCCTGCTGCGGGATGTGCGCCAGCGAGACCTCGCGTGCGTCGCGCCCGTCGAGCTCCATCTCCTCGAGCATCATCGGCACGTAGGCCGCGGGCACCTCGCCGGCGACCAGGAAGCTCATCATGCGTTGCAGCGTGCCGGTATCCGGCGCCGGCGGCAGCGTGCAGCCGCGGTCGCGGTAGGCCTTGATCACCTCCAGCGCGCGGCGGCGCAGCTCGGCCTGCTGCACGGCGGGCATCGCGCACTGCATGTCGTTCAGGAAGGCCAGCACCGGGCGGATGTCGCCGTCGAGCAGGCTCGCGTCACCGGTCATGTGGATCATCGACATCATCAGGCAGGGGACGCTCGCCTGCTCGAGCGCCGCCGCGATCGTTGCGTCGTCGTCGGTGATCGGTTCGCCGGCCGGGTTGATACGGTGCGTCATGGCGCGTGCTCCGGTGCAATGCCTGTGCGCGACATTATCCGCCCGTGCGCGATTCACGGCTGATTACAATCGCGCAAGGCAGCCAGTGGGGACGAGGGCGGCATGGCCTGTGCCAGACACGCTGTAAATACGTCCCTGTACGCTCGAGCGCCGCATCCCTGCGGCGCACGGTCTGGCACAGGCCATGCCGCCCTCGTCTTCGACGCCGATGCGAGCTCAGCCCCGAGCCATGCGATCCTCCAGGTTGCACGGCTGTAACGACAAGCCGGGCCGGCCTCGGGTAGGCTTCGGCACAAACACCAGCCATGGCAACAGGAGACCGGAACATGTCGGACGCCATCATCCCTTTCAAGGTCGAGATCGGGAGCGCCGGGATCGAGGACCTGCGCCGGCGCCTCGCGGCCACGCGCTGGCCGGACGCCGAGACCACGGGCGACTGGAGCCAGGGCATACCGCTCGCGTACATGCAGGAGGTTTGCACCTACTGGGCCACGCAGTACGACATGCAACGCGTGGCGAAGCGCCTCAACGCCTTCCCGCAGTTCCGCACCCGGATCGACGGCCTCGGCATCCATTTCCTGCACGTCCGCTCGCCGCACGCCGACGCGCTGCCGCTGGTGATGACGCACGGCTGGCCGGGCTCGGTCATCGAATTCCTCAACGTGATCGAGGCGCTCACCGACCCCACCCGCCACGGCGGCGAGGCGAAGGATGCCTTCCACGTCGTGTGCCCCGCGCTTCCGGGCTACGGCTTCTCCGACAAGCCGCCCGCCAGGGGCTGGGGCGTCGAACGCATCGGCCGCGCCTGGGGTGAGCTGATGCAACGCCTGGGCTACGCAAGCTACGTGGCGCAGGGCGGGGACTGGGGCTCGATGGTGACCAGCAGCATCGCGATGACCGAAACCGCGCATTGCCGCGGCATCCACCTGAACATGCCGCTGGTCGCGCCCGACCCCGACACGATGAGCGATCTGAGCGCGAGCGAACAGGCTGCGCTGGCCGCCATGCAGGACTATTACGAGAACGAGTCCGGCTACTCCAAGCAGCAGAGCACGCGGCCGCAGACGCTGGGCTACGGGCTCGCCGACTCGCCGGCCGGGCAGGCCGCGTGGATCCTGGAGAAGTTCCGGGCCTGGACCGACTGCGGCGAGGGCGAGGCGAGGCATCCCGAGAATGCGCTCACGCGCGACGAACTGCTCGACAACGTGATGATGTACTGGCTGACGGACTCCGCTGCCTCGTCGGCGCGGCTCTACTGGGAGAGCTTCAACACGCCGAGCATGGCGCCGATCACGATCCCGGTCGGCGCGAGCATCTTCCCGAAGGAGATCTTCCGCACCTCGCGGCGCTGGGCCGAGAAGCGCTTCGCCCGGCTGGTGCACTGGAACGAGCTCGAGCGCGGCGGCCATTTCGCGGCCTTCGAACAGCCCCAACTGTTCGTGGGCGAGTTGCGCGCCTGTTTCCGCGCGATGCGCTGAGCGCTTCTCAGTGCAGTAAGCGCGGAGCCGCGGCCGGATCGCGCTTGGGCGGCGGTACCGAGCCGTGATGCGCGATCATCCGCCAGCCCTCGTCGAAGCGGCGGAACACGTTGGTGGCCAGCACATGGCTGGTGTGCTCGCCGTGCGAGATCTGTTCCCGCACCAGGTGCACCGCGAGCCCGCCCTCGCTGACGCGGCTCACCACGTGCACGCGCAACTGCGGTGCGATGGCGCCGTCGAAAATGGCCGCCCAGCTGTCCAGGACCTCGTCGCGCGTGCGCAGCAGCGCGCCGCCGGGGTGGATGCAGCTCGGCTCCTCGTCCGCCCACACGGCTTCCATGGCCGAAAGATCGCGCGCGGTGAACGCCTGGTAGAACGCGCGCTCGCACTCCATCGCGCTGGCGAACACTTGCTGCTGCCCCTTGTCCCGACCCGCATCGCCCATCCTTACCTCCTGCCGCCGCCCTATGCCGGCATGGTGCGCGCCGCGACGACCCGCCGCAATGCCCCGCGCTGTCAACCGATCCTGCCCGCAGGCGTTTTCTGCAGCAATACGGTTCATCACCGGGCAAGGAGAGACCGATGCGCAGCAAGCTGATCACCGTTCTTGTGCTGGGCGCCGCCCTCGGCGCCGCGCCGGCGCTGGGCGACGGTCGTGGCCACAAGCACGGCCACCGGCAACACGGTTACCATTACCGCGAGCCGGTACGCATGGTGCGCTACGAGCGCTATGTCGAGGTGCCGCCACCACGGGTCTACTACGGGGCGTATTCGCCGCGCCCGGTGTATGTCCACTATGATGAGCCCCGTCGTCACCGGGGGGATCATGATCACGACCTCATCAAGTGGATCGGCGGAGCGATCGTGCTCGGCGAGATCATCCATCACACCAGCGGTCACTGAGCGCCGGGCGACGGGATGCTGATGCGCGCTGGCGGCGATGGCGCGGACGGCAACGCGACGGGGGCGATGGATATCGAAGCCTTCCTGCGCTCGATCGAGCGTCGGGGTTTCCTGATGGCGCGCCTGGCGCTGGGCAACGACGACGACGCACTCGACGCGATGCAGGACACCATGATGCGGCTGGTGCAGCGTTACGCGAACAAGCCGCCCGCGGAGTGGCGACCCTTGTTCTACCGCATGCTGCACAACCGCATCACCGATACGAGACGGCGCCGCGCGATCGGTTCGCGGCTGTTCGGGTGGCTGGAGCGGCGCGACGACGACGAGACACCGGATCCGCTGGAGCGCATCGCGGATCCCGCGGCCCTCGATCCGGGCCGTATCGTCGCCAGCAACGAGACCGCCGAGGCCCTGATGGCTGCGGTGGCCGCGCTGCCGCAGCGCCAGCAGCAGGCGTTCATGCTGCGTTGCTGGGAAGGCCTGTCGACCGCGGAAACGGCCACCGCCATGGGTTGCACCGAGGGCAGCGTGAAGACACATTATTCGCGCGCCGTGCACACGTTGAGGGAAAGACTCGGAGAGCATCACGCATGAACAGCTTCGAGGAGGATGCGCGCGCGACCCTGCGCGCCGAGGAAAACACGCTCGACGGCACCACGCTGACGCGCCTGGGTGCCGCCCGGCGCGCGGCACTGGCGACACCCGCGGCGCCGTGGTGGCGCCTGCACGCGCCGGCACTCGGCGGCGCGGCGCTGGCGGTGGCGGTGGCGGTCGCCGTGCTGATACCGGCGCAGGAGCAACTGCGAGCGCCCACCCGTGCCGGCGGCGAACCGATGGCGGAGGATCCGCAGTTCTACGAGGACCTGGATTTCTACATGTGGCTCTCCGAATCGGAAATGGGCAACCATGGCTGAGCGGTGCGCGCGCAAGGCCATCGTGCTCGTCTGCGCCCTGGCGCTCGCCGCGGGCACGATGACCGCCGCGCCGGAGCAGGCGCAGGCGCGCGGACACGACGCGGGCCCGATGCGGCTCGCGCGCAACGACGACAAGGGCCAGGCCCGCGAGCGCGGTGGCGGCAAGCAGCGAGCGCACGACGAGCAGCGCGGGCGCGACAGCAGCAACGGGCAGGACGCCCGCGAGCGCTCGCAATGGCGCTCGGCAGATGACGGGCAAGCCCGGCGCGCGGAGCGCAACCGGTCCGCCCAGCCGGCGCAGTCGCCGCGCCGCGAAGACCCGGGCGCGGAGCAGCGCCGGCGGCTGGAACAGCGCCAGCAAAGCTTTCGCGCGCTTCCGGGCGAGCAGCAGCAGCGGCTGCGCCAGGCCGAGGAGCGCTACCGCAGCATGTCGCCAGACCAGCGCGAGGACCTGCGCCGACGCTGGGAGAGCATGAGCGAGAGTGATCGCGAGCGCTACCGCCGTCGCATCGAGAACCGTGACGACTGAGCCTCGTTCGGCCGCCGCTCACGCAGCCATTGCTATCGGGCTATAGTGATAGTCGTGCGCGGCAGCGACTGCGCGCCCCAATCCAGATCCCGGGAGCCGATGCCGATGGATGTGCTGCTGGCGCTGCTCGCGCTCTTCAACGTGTTCGCCATGATCACCGTCTTCGTGCCGCGCACTTTCCCCGACAGCATGCTGCCGTGGTTCGTGTTCGCCTTCGCGCTGCTCTCGACCGAGCTCGCCTGGCTCTGGCTGCCGCTCCAGGCGGTGCTGGCGCTGGCATGCGTGGCCGGCGGCGCGCTCGCGTCCACGCTCGGCGTCATCGCGCTGCTGGTGCTGGCGATCTCGTGGCTCGGCCTGCTGCGCAGCATCTGGCTGGGTCTGGACAGCGGTACCACGGTGGAAAGCGCGCTGATCCAGGCGCTGGGCCGCGACTACCGCGCGCGTATCCCGGCAGCCGCCTGCCGCGGACTGCGCAGCGTGGTCCGCTTCGCCGACTGGCGCCGGCCCTTCGCAATGCAGCGCCCCGGCGTCGAGGTCATCCGCAACGTCGCCTACGCGCAGGGCGGCATCCGCCAGCGCCTCGACATCTACCGTCCCTCGGTGATTCCGCCCGAGGGCTGCCCGGTGCTGCTGCAGATCCACGGCGGCGCCTGGATGATCGGCGCCAAGGAAGAGCAGGCGCTGCCGCTGATGTACCGCATGGCGGGCAGTGGCTGGATCTGCGTGGCGGCGAACTACCGCCTGAGCCCCAGCGTCGGTTTCCCCACCCACCTGCAGGACTGCAAGGCGGCACTGGCGTGGATCCGCACCCACGGACGCGCGTATGGCATGAACCCGGACTTCGTCGCGGTCACCGGCGGCTCGGCGGGCGGCCACCTGACGGCGCTGATGGGGCTGACGGAAAACCGGCCCGACCTGCAGCCCGGTAACGAGGGCGTCGATACCTCGGTGCAGGCCTGCGTGCCGTTCTACGGGGTCTACGATTTCCTGAACCGCTCCGGCGCACGCCCGTCGAGCGCGAAATTCCTCGAGTTTCTCGGCGAACGCGTGCTGCACGCCACGCCCGAGCAGAACCCGGCGCTGTGGGAGCTGGCCTCGCCGGTCACGCAGGTCCACGCCGACGCCCCGCCGTTCATGGTGCTGCACGGTTCGCGCGACAGCCTGGCACCGGTTGCCGACGCGCGCCTGTTCGCTCGCCACCTGCGCGAAGTGTCGCGCAACCCGGTGGCGTACGTCGAACTGCAGGGCGCGGAGCATGCCTTCGACATCATGCACTCGCCGCGCACCGAGCACGCCATCGACGGCGTGCAGCGTTTCCTGGAGTGGGTACGGGCGGGGCAGGGCCGCTGAACCCGTGGGTCCGGCTTCAGCCGGACAATGTCCGCATGAATGCGGACCTACAGGGCCTTGACCTGCTGCGCGCCACAGCGCTCGCAACGGTATACCGTGACCAGCTTGCCGGCACGGACGTCGAACTGCTTTTCCTTCCAGGTCTTCCACTTGTGATGGCCGTTCAGGCACAGGGTCTTGCCCCTGTGCCGCTCGGGCCTGCGCAAGTCGATCACCTCGCCCATGACGGCGCTACACCGTGGGCATCGGCACTTCAGCCGAAGACACAGGCGAAGAACTTGTTGCCGTCGAGGTCGCGGAAATAACCGCCGTACAGCGAGTCGCCGCGCGGTCCCGGCGCGCCTTCGTCACTGCCCCCGAGCGCCAGCGCCTTCGCGTGCAGTTTGTCGACGGTCTCGCGGCTGCCGGCATCGATTGCGACCATGGTGCCGTTGCCCGCGCTGGCGGGCTTGCCGTCGTAGGGTGTGCAGACCGCGAGCATCGGCGCGCCGGGCTTGGCCCCCCAGATGACCATGCGGTCCATCACCATGACGCGCGCGGCGCCCATCTCGCCGAGGAGCGCGTCGAAGAAGGCGCTGGCGCGGGGAAGGTCATTGGTGCCGACGGTGACATAGCTGATCATGGAAATCTCCTGTTGTGCTCGGGGGGATAATGCAGGCGGGCCATTATTCGGGAGATTCGTTGCCAGCGGAAGGGTCAGGACTCAGGCCCCAGCGCATCGGGCGTCTGCACGTACCAGTCGACGCCCGCGGCGTCGCGCTCGCGGCGGATCATGCGCCGGCCGATCAGGCAGTTCAGATGCGCCAGCGTCTCGCCGGTGGCCATGTAGAGCATGTCGTTGCTGAGCTCGCGGCGGAACAGCACGCGGGAGCAGTCCACCGCGCGCCTGGGCTCGGCAAGGGCCTCGAACAGGATCGCGAGCCCGCGCTCGTGCGACTCGATGATCTGCGTCAGGCGCACGTGCAAGCCGAGGAACGGCGCCTGGTGCGCGGGCAGCACCAGTACGTTGTCGGGCAGCCTGGCGCGGATGCGCGCGCTCGAGAACAGCCATTCCTTCAACGGATCGCCCTTGGGCTCCGTGGGAAACACGCTGACGTTCGGGGTGATGCGCGGCAGCACCTGGTCGCCGGCGATCAGGACCTTCAGCGCCGGGCAATACAGCGCGGCGTGCTCCGGCGAGTGGCCGCTGCCCACGATCACCTGCCAGTAGCGCTCGTTGATCTCGATGGTCTCGCCATCGACCAGGCGGCGAAAACTTTCAGGCAGCGGCGAGATGTGCGAGCCGAACATACCGAAGCGGGCGCGGTAGTTGTCGAGCGCCAGCTCGTCGTAACCGGCCGCGCGGTAGAAGCGGATCGCGACCTCGGGGGCCGGGCGGCCGGTGTCGTCGGCCAGCGTGTGGCACATCAGGAACTCCTCGCGCGACATCCACAGCTCGCAGTCGAAGCGCCGCGTCAGCCAGCCGGCGAGCCCGACGTGATCCGGGTGCAGGTGCGTGCAGATCACGCGCTTCACCGGCTTGCCGCCCATGAAACCGCCGAACAGCGATTCCCACAGCGCGCGCGCCGTGTCGATGTCGAGGCAGGTATCGACGATGGTCCAGCCGTCGCGGTCCTCGAGCAGCCACAGGTTGATGTGGTCGAGCGCCATCGGCATCGGGAAGCGCAGCCACCACACGCCCTCGGCGACCTGCACCGGCGTGCCGGGCTCGGGTGCCGCGTGTGCGCCCCAGGGATAGACCAGGCCGCGCATCTTTTCGCTGGCATTCGCAGGCATCGGTGCAATTCCGTACTGCTGTGGATCGCGCCATGTTAACCCGGAACACGATCGGCTCGCGCCGGCACCCGGCGCGTGGCAGTCTAGTGGCCCCCGTCACCCAGGAGCCGTGCCATGACCGACCCACGCATTTCCGCGCAACTGCCCGACTGGATCAAGGATCACCTGCAGCGCTACCTCGCCAGCAACGGCGAGGACGGGCACCTGTGGGACGCCACGCTGGCCGGCGGCACCGGCCTGGTGCCCACGCTGGTGCTGACCACGACGGGCCGCAAGTCCGGCAAGCCGTTGACGCTGCCGCTGATCTACGGGCGCACCGGCAACAGCTACGTCGTGATCGCCTCCAAGGGCGGTGCGCCGCAACACCCGGCCTGGTACCTGAACCTCCAGGCCAACCCGGAAGTCGAAGTGCAGGTGAAGGCCGATCGCTTCGGGGCCCGCGCGCGCACCGCCACCGGCGCGGAACGCGCCGCGCTGTGGCAGCAGCTCGTCGGGATCTACCACCCGTACGAGAAGTACCAGGCCGCAACCTCGCGCGAGATTCCCGTGGTGGTGCTCGACCCCGTGTGAACCCGGCCGCCTTACCGATGATTCACTTGCCCTCGGTGCGACCATCCCAATAATGGGTCGCCTGTCAACAGAAGGACGGCGCTCATGCAGGAATTCGCAGGCCAGGTCGCGGTCATCACCGGTGGAGCGAGCGGGGTGGGCCGCTCGCTTGCCTTTGCGCTCGGACGGCGCGGCGCGCGGGTAGTCGCGGCCGATGTCGACAGGAACGCGATGGATGCGCTCGAGCGCGACGCGAGCGCGATGGGGATCGGCCTGCTGACACGGCGCTGCGACGTCACCGCCGGCGCCGACTGCGAGGCGCTGGCCGGGTACGCCATGAACGAGCACGGCCGCATCGACATGGTGTTCGCCAACGCGGGCATCGGCGCCGGCGAGGCGGGACCGATGTGGACCTACTCGATGAAGGACTGGCAGTGGTGCTTCGGGGTCAATGTATGGGGCGTGGTGAACACCATCAACGCCTTCCTGCCGCGCCTGGTCGCGCAGGAGCGCAAATCGCACTTCACGGTCACCGGCTCCGGCAACGGAGCCTTCGTGGTGCTGCCCGACGCGCCGATCTATACCGCCACCAAGGCAGCGGTGCAGGCGATCACCGAGAACCTCTACTACCAGAGCGTCGCGATGAAGAGCCCGGTCAGCGTGCACGCGCTGTTCCCCGGGCCCCACGTGGTCGACACCGGGCTGTTCGATTCCGATCGGGTGCGACCCGAGAGCTTCGACACGGGCACGCCGAAGTCCTCCGGTATCCGCTCGGTGGAGGACATGCGCCGCCTGATGCAGCAACACGGCATGGAGCTGAAGACCACGCATCCCGACGAGGTCGCCGAAGCCGCGGTGGCCGGCATCCTGGCGGACACGTTCTGGATCTGTCCGCGCACCGAGGAGTCGCTGGCCAAGTTCCTCGCCCGCGTGGAATCGATCCGCACGCTGCAGAATCCGGTCGCGGCCTCGGTGGGCTGAACCCGCCGAGATCATGTCGGCATGAATGCCGACCCACGGCAGCACGCCGGGATCAAGTCTCGGCATGAATGCCCACCGACAGCATCAGGAGCACCGTGAATGGACCGCTACATCGTCATTTCGTCCGACTGCCACGCCGGCCTGCCCGGCGAGCGCTATCGCGATTACCTCGATCCGCAGTACCGCGAGACCTTCGACCACGCGTACCCGCTGCAGGTGGAGAAGATCAAGGCGGCCGAGAAGGCCTTCCTGATCCAGGAAATCAACGACCAGTGGCGCGAGGGCATCGAGCAGCAGCTCACCGGCGCCTGGGACCACGCCGAGCGCCTCCGCATGCTCGACGGCGACGGCATCGCCGGGGAAATCATCTTCCCCGACGGCATCACCGAGATGAACACGCCGCCCTTCGGCGCGGGCCTGAGCCTGCCGACCAAGGATATCGTGCCCGAACTGCAGTGGGCCGGCGCGCGCGCCCACAATCGCTGGCTCGCCGAGTTGTGCGCGCAGGATCCGGCGCGGCACTTCGGCGTCGCGGCGATACCGCTGCTGTGGGACGTGGAGGAGGCCGTGCGCGAGGTGCGCAGCATTCACGCGAGCGGCCTGCGCGGTGCGATGATCCCGAACATGACGGGGCCGTTCCCGCACTACCACCACCGCCGCTACGACCCGTTCTGGGAAGCCTGCGAGTCGCTGGGCGTCGTGGTCTGCTTCCACTCGGGCGCCGCGCCCAGCGAGGAGTTCTTCGGCCCCGGCTGGCCGACGGCGCACGACCCGGACTACGTGGGCGCGATGGGCATCTACGTCTCGGAAGTGCTGTGGTGGACCTACCGCCCGCTCACCTTCCTGATCTGGGGCGGCGTGTTCGAGCGCTACCCGAAACTCAAGGCCAGCTTCACCGAGACCGGCTGCGGCTGGATGCTGCCGCCCTACATCCGGCTGCTCGATCACAACTACCACGACGTGCAGTTCTCGGCGAAGCTCGGCAACTTCATGGGCCACCTGTCGATCTCGCCGAGCGAGTACTTCCGCCGCAATGTCGCGATCGGCCAGTCGTGCATGCCACGCTCCGACGCCGAGATGCGCCACGAGATCGGCCTGAAGCAGCTGATGTGGGGCAGCGACTACCCGCATCCGGAGGGCTCCTGGCCGAAGACCAGGGCGCACCTGCAGTCGACCTTCTCGGGGCTGCCGGACGCGGACATCGCCGCGATGCTGGGCGACAACGCGATCGACTTCTACGGCTTCGACCGTGCTGCGCTGGCACCCATCGCCGCGCGCATCGGGCCGAAGCGCGCCGACTTCAACACCGCCACGCAATGACACCCGGGAGACCGACCATGGGCAAGCGTTACGATTTTCCCGTTCCCTTCGGCTGGTACGCGATCAGCCTGTCGCGCGAGCTCGCGGCCGGCGAGGTCAAGCCGCTGCACTACTTCGGCAAGGAGCTGGTGCTGTTCCGCACCGAGGGCGGCGAGGCACGGCTGCTCGACGCCTTCTGCCCGCACCTTGGCGCACACCTCGGCCACGGCGGCAAGGTGAAGGGCGAGCACATCGCCTGCCCCTTCCACGCCTGGGAGTTCAACGGCGAGGGCGTGTGCAAGCACATCCCCTACGCGAAGAACATGCCACCGCGCGCCGACGGCAAGCAGACCGTGTTTTCCTACCCCGTGGTCGAGCGCAACCAGATCATCTGGGCCTGGTATCACCCGGAGCGCATCGCGCCCGCCTTCGAGGTCGAGACGGTCCCGGAGGTCGGTCACCCCGACTGGACGGAGTACCGCGTCTACGAGTGGAAGTTCGGCGCCCCGATCCAGGAGGCCGCCGAGAACGCCGCCGACGGGGCACACTTCGTGTACGTGCACAGCTCGAAGGACATCCCGCGCGGGGAAATCACGCACGAGGCCCACAAGCGCTTCGCGCGCTACGTCGGCAAGACGCCCGACATGGACGAGCACGGCAACATCGACCGCACCGGCACGCGCTGGCGCGACAGCCTGCTCGAGACCGCCAACTTCGGCCCCGGCCAGACCCTGCAGCGCTTCATGGGGCTGTTCGACACGATCCAGCTCGGCCTGCCGACGCCGATCGACAGCGAGACCATGCACCTGCGCTTCTGCTTCATCCAGCGCAAGGACATGAACGCCACGCAACAGATGATGGCCAAGGCGCTGACCGACGAGATCTCGCGCCAGGTCGAGCAGGACATGCCGATCTGGGAGCACAAGATCTTCCAGCCCAACCCCATTCTCTGCGACGGCGACGGCCCGATCGCGCAATTCCGGCGCTGGTTCAGCCAGTTCTACGCGAACGCCGCGCCTGAGGACAGCCAGCGTATCCGCGCGGTGTCCTGAGGTGCTCTAGCGGGACGTTACGCCCGCGGCACGCTCACCGCGACCGCCCGGCGTAGCGTGCCCCGGGCGGTCGACGGTGTCAGGCGACAATCTCACCGATCTCCGTGCCGACCGGGTAGGTTTCTCCCGCCGCTGCTTTCTGGATCAGCCTGCCCGACTCCGGCGCTTCGATCTCCTGGACCGACTTGTCGGTTTCCAGTGCATAGATGGCCTGCCCGGCCGTCACCGGTGCTCCGTCTTCCACCAGCCATTCCGTCAGGGTTCCCTCGGTGGTGGACATCTGGAGCTTTGGTATGGTCAATGTCGTCGGCATATGTATTCCCTGGAGCGCTATTTGAAAAGTTCGCGAACGCGCGCGGCGATGGTTCCGGCGTGCGGAATCTGCGCGGTTTCAATGATCCTGGAGTAGGCAATCGGTGCGTAGGCAGCACCGAACCTGGAGGCCGGTGCCTTGAGCTTGTGGAACAGCGCCTCGTTGATGGTGCTGGCGATTTCCGAGCCCAGACCACAGAATTCCGTGGCGGCATGAACCACCAGCGCGCGACCGGTTTTCTCCACTGACGTCAGGATGCGGTCGTAATCCAGCGGCAGCAGGGTGCGCAGGTCGATCACCTCGGCGCTGATACCTTCCTTCGCCAGTTCTTCCGCCGCCTTCAGGCACTGCATCACCTGCCAGCCATAGGTGATCAGGGTGACGTCGGTACCTTCGCGCTTGACCTTGGCCACACCCAACGGGATACGGTAGTCCCCTACCGGTACTTCCTCCTTCAGGGCATAGGTCAGCATCATGGATTCGAACTGGATGCAGGGATCCTCGTCGAAGATACAGCTCAGCAGCAGGCCCTTGGCTTCGGTGGGGGTGCTGGGGTAAACGATCTTCAGGCCGGGGTTGTGCAGCAGCATGGCCTCGGTGGACTGGGAGTGCTGGGCACCGAAGCCACCGATGCCGCCGCCGGCAATCATGCGCACGGTCATGGGCACATGGGTGGTGGCACCGGACATGTAGCGCTGCTTGGCGGCGTGGTTGGTGATCTGGTCCATACAGACGCCGACAAAATCGGCGAACATGATCTCGGCGACCGGGCGCATGCCCAGCAGGGCTGCACCGGTAGCGGCACCGATGATGGCCTGCTCGGCGATGGGTGTCGGCCTGATGCGCTCGCCCCACTTGCTCTGCATGCCCTTGAAACACTTGAAAACACCGCCCGGGTCATCGCCGATATCCTCGCCGAGGCAAAACACGCCGTCATCGAGCTGCAACGCCAGGTCGAGGGCATCCTGTACCGCCTCGAACATGGCCATCTGGCGGGTCTCACCGGTGTGGGGTGCCTCCGCCGCGCGCTTGTCGCGCTGGCCGCGACGCGGTACCACGCCCGGATCGCCATAGACGTCCAGCAACATCTCGTCTTCGCCGGTTACTTCACTGCCCAGCGCCCACTCGATCGCTTCCTGCACTTCGGCACTGGCGGCATTGTCGATCGCGGCGAGTTCCTCCTCGGTACAGATTCCTTTTTCCAGCAACAGCTTGCGGGTGGCGGGGACGGGCCAGGCTTCCTTTGCCGCCGCCAGTGCGTCACCTTTGAGCAGGTGGGACCAGCCCACACCGGCATGGGGCCCCAGGCGCAGGGTGACCGCTTCGACGAACACCGGGCCCTTGCCGCTGCGCACGTCCTCGATGATGGATTTCATGCCGTTGTGGAAAGCCACCGGATCGTTGCCGTCGAGCTTGACGCCCTTGAAGCCCAGGGCGTCGGCGCGGCAGTGGAAATTCTCGCCGGCGGTGTAGTCGGGGATCGGCGTGTATTCACCTATCTGGTTGTTCTGGCAAAGGAAAATGACGGGCAACTTCCAGGCGCCAGCAAGGTTCATGGCTTCGTGGATCGCGCCGATGCTGGTGGCACCGTCGCCGAAGTTGACAATGGTCACCGCCCGGGTGCCGCGCATCTTGCTGGCCAGGGCCAGGCCGTTGGCGATGGGGGCGCCCGCACCGACAATGGCAGTGGTCACCATGGAACCGGAGGCGGGATCGGAGATGTGGGGCGAGCCGCCCTTGCCCTTGTTGACGCCGCCCACCCGTCCGAGAGCCTCGGCGAAGAGGCCTTTCAGCGGTACGCCCTTGGCGACCTGATCGTGAATCCCCCGATAGATGGTGACCATGTAATCGTCCTTGGTCACCAGCGGGGCAATGGACGCGGGAATGGCTTCCTGTCCGGTCATCGGCCAGTACGT
>DAORUQ010000052.1:15151-17442 GCA_035433265.1 Pseudomonadales bacterium
GTCGGCGTGGCGTGCCCCCCGGTGGGCAGCTTGGCCTTCCACAACTCCTCGCCGGTCTCGCTGTCGAAGGCTCGCAGGTAGTAGTCGGGCGTGGACGCGATGAACGTCAGGCCGCCGGCGGTCACGCTGGGGCCGCCGATGTTGGGCGCGCCCTTGATCAGCCGCGACAGCGGCCACGGCGCCATTTCCTCGAGGTTGCCGAGCGGCACCTCCCAGCGCTTGTCGCCGGTGGTGAAATCGATGGCGGTGAGCGTGCCCCAGGGCGGAGCGATGCACGGCGCACCCAGCGGCGACAGCAGCGGCTTCACCCGCAGGCAGTACGGTGTTTCGAGCTGCGGCGCGGTGAACACGTCGCCCGCATCGAGCTTGCACTGCTCGCGCGGGATCAGCTGCACCATCGAGGGCATGAACATGGTGTTCAGGATGATCAGCTTGCGCCCGGGATCGATCGCCGGCGTGCCCCAGTTGTTGCCGCCGAAATCGCTGGGGAAGAAAGCCGAACCCTGCAGCGAAGGCGGCGTGAAGATGCCTTCGTTGCGCAGCGCCTCGAGCTGCTTGCGGCAGGCACCGCGGTCCCAGAAGGTGAGCCCCCAGGCGTCGTCCGGCGTCAGGCCAGCCGGGTGCAGCGGTGCCGGCTTTACCGGGAAGGGCTGCGTCGGCGCGAGGTATTCACCGGCCACTTCCCAGTCCTGCGGCACCGGGCGTTCCTCGACCGGGAACAGCGGCTCGCCGGTTTCGCGGTTCAGGATGAACAGGTGTCCCATCTTGGTCGGCTGCGCCAGCGCCGGGATGGTCCTGCCGTCGCGCTCGAGCTCGAACAGCGTGGGTTGCGCCGGGGTGTCGTAGTCCCAGATGTCGTGGTGCACCATCTGGAAGTGCCAGGCGAGCTCCCCGGTATCGCCCTTCAGGGCGACCACCGAGCTGGAGTAGTAATCCATGTTGTCGCGCAAGCCGCCGAAGAAATCGGTCGAAGTATTACCGGTGGGCAGGAACACCAGCTGGCGCTCGGGATCGACGGAGATCACCGACCACACATTGGTGGTGCCGCGACGGTACAGCGGCTTGCCCTGGGCGTCGAACTCCGGCTGCTGTCCGGGCGGGATCGGGTCCCAGTACCACTCGAGCGCGCCGGTGCGCACGTTGTAGGCGCGCACCACGCCGCTCGGCATGTGGTTGTGCGTGCGGTCGAGCACCATGGCGCCGGTGATGATCCGGTCTCCGAGGATCGCCGGCGGCGAGGTCACCGAGTATTCCTGCTCGGCAAACTCGCCCAGCCCCTCGTGCAGGCTCACCTGGCCCTTGCCGCCGAAGTCCGCGCACGGCTTGCCGTCCCTGGCGTCGACTGCAACGAGCCGGCCATCGAGCGTGCCCATGATGATGCGGTGGTCGCAGGCCGCGCCCGTCGGTGTTTCGGCCTGCCAGCTGCTGACGCCGCGGCAGTTCACCATGATCTCCTGGCTCACATCGACACCCGGGTCGTAGCTCCATTTCTCGGTGCCGGTCGAAGGATCGAGCGCGAACAACCGGTTGAAAGCGCTGCAGCCGTACAGCGTGTCGCCGACCAGGATCGGTGTCATCTGCCAGCTGCTGCCGGGCAGCATCGGCATCTTCTGCCCGCCGATTTCACCGGGACCCGGCTCGCGCATGTCGCCGCTGCGGTACACCCAGGCCTGCTCCAGTGCATGCACGTTGTCGCGCGTGATCTGGTCGGCCGCGGAGTAATGCCCGCCGCCCGGCGCGGCGCCGTAGGCGCCCCATTCAGCCACCGGACCCGGTGCATACTCCACCGCGGTGTTGCGCTCACAGGCCGCGAGCAGCGCGCTCGCCAGCACGACGGCCGATGTGGTGATACGGTTACGCAAGCGAGTCTCCCGAGGTTCGTGCGCGTTTCGGAGGAAATGCGCTATTTTGTTTTCATTCGTGCGCACCGCATCGCGGCGAACGCAGTCGGTCAGAGTGCCGAGCGCGCTGCGAGAATGCAAGTTGTGGAACGGCCGCCCGGGGACGCACCATTTCCCCACCACATCACAGGACCCTCTATACATGCGCCGCGTTCGTCTCTTCATCGCACCGTTGCTCGCAGTCCTCGCCTCGGCGAGCGCGAACGCCTCACCCGCGCCGTCACCGCATGACGCCATCGCCGACGCCGTGAATCACTACCGCACGAGCAAGGGCCTGGCCCCGCTGCCGCTGTCGGCCTCGCTCATGCGCGTGGCGCAGGCGCACCTGGCCGATCTCGAGGCGAACTACCGTCGCGGCGGGCGCTGCAACATGCATTCGTGGTCGAGCCG
>DAORUQ010000053.1:0-17263 GCA_035433265.1 Pseudomonadales bacterium
TCCAACCTGAACGGAGGACCGGACCATGCAGAACTGCGTTTTCATCCAGACCAATCACAAGCAGATCACCGGCGCGATCGTGGCGCAACACGCGCTGCGCCGTTACTCGACCCATAACGACCAGTTCGATGTGAAGATCATCGAGAAGAAAGACTACCCCTACTTCGACGCGCGCGAGGGCCAGACCTACCTGCGCGACGGCGTCAAGCGCGTGTGGCTGAACGACGACCTGCAGTCCTTCACGCTGACGCGTTTCATGCCGCCCGAACTGATGGGATTCCAGGGCCGCGCCGTCGTGATCGACCCGGACGTGTTCGCCTGCGCGGACGTGTGGGAACTGTTCTCGCGCGACATGCAAGGCAAGGCCGTGATGTGCCGCCCGCGCTCGGGCACCAAGGGCCTGATCGACAAGTGCCTCGCCACCAGCGTGATGCTGCTCGACTGCGCGAAACTGCAGCACTGGAAGGTGCAAGAGCGCTTCAACCGGATGTTCGACTTCACCTTCGACTACATGGACTGGATCTGCCTGAAGAGCGAACCGGAAGGGACGGTCGGCCTGCTCGAGCACGAGTGGAACGACTTCGACAAGCTCACGCCCGCCACGAAGATGCTGCACACCACGCGCCGTCGCACCCAGCCGTGGAAGACCGGCTTGCCGGTGGACTTCCGCATCGCCGAGCGCTTCCGCCTGTTCCCGCCGGCGGCATGGCTGATGAAGGCGCGCCGTCACCTGTTCGGCGAGTACGGCCTGATGGGGCACTACCGCAAGCACCCCGACATCAACCAGCAGAACTTCTTCTTCGGCCTACTCAAGGAATGCCTCGACAACGGCATGGTGACCGAGAGCTTCCTGCGCGAGGAAATGCGCCTGAACCACGTGCGCCACGATGCCATCGAGGTGCTGAAGAGCACGCCCGACCTGCCGCCGGCGCCGCGCCACCCGCTCTCCGGCGTCGCGCAGAAGGCCGCCTGAGGGCGCGGCGGCAGTTCAGGCGCCGTTCGCCCTGAACAGCGCCGCGACGGCCGCCGCAGCGCGTTCTGCCTCATCGACCGGGTCGCGCGCGCTCATCGCCGCCTTGCCCTCGCCCAGCCAGCTCGCGCGCCCGTCCGCCACTAGGCGCCCGATTATCCGTCCGGTGTCGCGACGCATGCGACGCGGCCCGATGGCCATCGCCAGCCGGTGCGCCAGGGCGTTGAAGCGGTAGTTGTAGCGGCGCTTCCACCAGTGCGGACCGTCTTCGAGGCTGAACAGGAACAGCGGCTTCGCGGCAAACAACGCCTCGGCGATCATCGACATGCTGTCGGCCGTGACCACGAACTGCTCCGCAAGGCCGAGATAGCCCAGGTAGGGATTGTCCTCGCGCGCTGCGCCCCAACGATGGCAATGCACGGCGACGTCGAGCTCGGCGAGGAACGCATCGGTCACGCCGGGCGGCGTGCGCGCGCTGTCTGTCACCAGCACCGAACCGTGCTGCGAACGCGCCAGTCCGTTGACCAGCCGCCCGAGCCGGCGCGCCTTCTCCGGCGTGAAGACATAGGCGCCGCTGTTGCCCCCGAGCAACACCGCAATGCGCGGCACCGCGAGCGGCGCAAGGCGCGCGCGCCAGCGTTGCGCCTCGGTCGCGAGCCGCTCCCGGCGCAGGCGATGCATCGGCAGCTCGTTCTCGAGCACGTTGGGGCGGAGCGGCAGGCTGTACTGGGGCGTGGTGACGATCAGGTCGAATACATCCAGCGGCGCCCACGGCCTGCCGACGTGCACGAGCCGCACGCCCGGCGCCTGTCTGCGGATCCACCGGCCCACCGGCTCGTTGCGCCGCCCGGAACTGATCACCAGATCCGGCCACGGCGGCTGCAGCGCGCTCGAGGCGCCGCGATCGATGCCGCACAGCGTCACGCCGAGCAGCCGGTTGGCCAGCAGTTCCCACGGTCGGTAGACGATTCGCTTCTCCTCCCACGGCCACGCGAGTGCTTCGGCCAGCGCCAGCACCTGGTTGTTGTCGCCCGCCTTGTGGCCGAGCAGCAGCCAGACGCGCGGCGTCAGGCTCGAATGCGCGTTGTCTTCGTTCACCCCGGGATATTCCCTTCCTTCGTCGTGCCAGCCCCGATCCGCTGCATTACAATAGCAACGCTGCCCGAGGCGCGCGACCGCCGACCCCGTCGAGCCTCTCCTGCTCGCGCAAGCCGGTGCTGCGGCATCATCCACGGACTGTGACCACGGACATCAGCCACCCGCATGCTTATCGAGCGCTACATCACCTCGGAGATCGTCCGCCCCTTCGCGGCCGGCCTGGCGATTCTGGCGGCCGTGTTCATCGCGTTCAGCGCGGCGGTGAAGCTCTCCGAAGCGGCCTCTGGCGAGATCGCCGCGCACGTCGTGGCCCAACTCATCTTCCTGAACACGCTGATCGCGATGGAAGTACTGGTCCCCACCACGCTGTTCCTGGCCATCCTGTTCGCGATCGGGCGCCTCTACCGTGACTCCGAGATGGCCGCGCTCAGCGCGGCCGGCGTCAGCGAGGCCAGCATCCTGCGCGCGGTCGGCAAGCTGGGCCTGTTGTGCGCCATCGCGGTGGCGCTGCTGTCGGTATTCGCGCGACCCTGGGCCTACGCGAGGACCTACGCGCTGGAGCAGCAGACCATCAGCCGCTTCGACCTCTCGAACATCCGCGCCGGCACGTTCACCGACGTCGGCAACGGCGGCTACGTGCTCTATGCGCGCGAGGTCGACGTCGAAGCCGACGAGATGCGCGGCGTGTTCCTGCAGGTCGAGCGCGAGCAGCGCTCGCAGGTCATCTCGGCCGAGCGCGCGCGCATCCACGCCATGGACGAGGAGGGCTCGCGCTCGGTGGAATTCTTCGACGGCCACGCCTACCTGCTCGAGCGCGGTGGCACGCGCGACATCGACATGCGCTTCAACAGCTTCCTGGTCCGCCTGCCCGAGGAGGAGCGCATCAGCAAGTTCCGGCGCAAGGCCGTGGCCACCGGCACGCTGGGTGACTCCGATCAGCCCAAGGACATTGCCGAGTACCAATGGCGGCTGACCACGCCGCTGGCGACGCTGGTGCTGGCGCTGCTGGCCGTGCCGCTCAGCCGCGCCAGCCCGCGCCAGTCGCGCACCGGCATCTTCGCGGTCGCCGTCGCCGTCTACCTGCTGGTGTTCTCCGTCTCGGGCGTCGTGCGCAACGCGCTCGAGAACGGCGACATCCCGCCGTTCCCGGGCTTGCTGCTCGCGTATGTGCCGCCGGTCGCGCTGCTGGTGCTGCTGATGCTGATGCCGGGACTGCGGCGACGGGGATGGCGCCGATGATCATCCGCCGCTTTCTGGCCGGGCAGCTCGCGCGCGGCTGGTTCATCGTGTTCCTCGTGCTGACCGCGCTGTTCGGCCTGCTCGCGCTGGTCGACGAGATCGACAACCTGAGCGAGCGCTACCGCCTCGCGCACGCGCTGCATTACGTGTTGCTGACCACGCCACAGCGCGTCCTCGAGCTCTCGCCCGTGATCGCGGCGCTCGGTACCATCCTCGCGTTCGCCACCCTCACGCGCAACAGCGAGCTCGTCGTGATCCGTGGCGCCGGATTCTCGCTGCGCCAACTGCTGCAGATCTGCGCGGTCCCCACGCTCGCCATGATGCTCGCGCTGGGTTTTGCCGGGGAATTCCTCGTTGCCGACATGCACCAGCGAGCCGAAACCGAGCGCATGGTACGGCGCAGCGGCAACCTCGACCTGCTCGACGGCCAGGGGCTGTGGTCGAAGAGCGGCAACCGCTTCTTCAACGTGCGCAACCTGCGCGCCGGACACATCCCGGAGCAGATCTCTCTGTACGAGTTCGGACCGGACAATGAACTGCTTCGCGCGATCGACGCGCGCGGCGCGGAGCTCGTCGGCGAGCGCGAGTGGAAGCTGATCGACGTGCAGTTCAAGGAATGGCAGGACGGCAGGGTCAGCACCCGGAACCTGCCCTCGCTGGAGCTCGGGCCGTTCTGGTCCGCCGCGGAGCTGCCGGCGCTGGGGCAGTCGCTGGCAGCGATGTCGCCGCGCGCGCTCTACGCCTATGCCAACCACCTGGAGCAAAGCGGCGCGGACGACGGCCAGGTGCGCATGGCCTTCTGGCAGAAGGCCATGCTGCCGTTTTCCTTTGCCGCGATGGTATTGCTGTCCGTCGTTATCGGCGTGGGCTTCGGCACCACGCGCAGCGCCGCCTTCGGCTGGCGCGTGCTGTCCGGCGCCGTGATCGGTGTCGGCTTCTATCTTTTGACCCAGATATTCCATACCGGCGGACAGTTGCTGGGCCTGGGGCAGTCCGTCGTGGTGCTGATCCCGATCTGCCTGGTGGTGCTGGCGGCCGCCGTCGTTGCCCGGATCACGCGCGGCCCGCGCTGATCCGCCCGAGGATTCACGATGCGACTGATGCTGAGCTTCTACCGCGCCTATCCCTGGCAGACGTTCTTCACGCTGCTGGCGCTTTCGGTGGCGGGACTCGCCGAGGGCGTCGGGCTCTCGGTGCTGCTGCCGCTGCTGAACATGGCGATGGAGGGACAGGGGCAGGCCGCGCCCGCCAGCGACAACGAGTTCTCGCAGTCCGTGCGCGGCGCGCTGGGCGTACTGGGCATCGCGCCAAGTCTCGGCAACATGCTGCTCATCGTGGTGTTCGCGATCGGCTGCAAGAGCCTGCTGCTGCTGTTCGCCAAGCGCCAGGTCGGGTACACCGCGGCTCGCCTGGCAACGGATCTTCGCCTCGAGCTGCTGCGCGCGATCATGCGCAGCCGCTGGGAGTATTTTCTCGGCCAGCCCGTGGGCAAGCTGACCAACGCGCTCGCCACCGAGGCCGCGCGCGCCTCCGAATCCTTCGTCAACGGCGCCACCGCCCTCACCTTCCTCGCCCAGGCGGTGGTCTACGGCGCCGTGGCGATCGCGGTGTCGTGGCGGGCGACTCTCACCGGCATCGTCGCCGGTGCCGTGATCATCGGCCTTTCGCACTCGCTGGTGCGCATCACCAAGAAGGCGGGCCGCAAGCAGACCTCGGTGCTGCTGTCACTGATGGCCACGATGACCGACACGCTGGGCTCGGTGAAGCCGCTGAAGGGCATGGGCCGCGAGCATCTCGCGGACGCGGTGCTGTCGATGGAGACCACGCGACTGAACCGCGCCCTGGAGCGCCAGGCGCTCGGCAGCGCACTGCTGGAATCGACGCAGGAATTCCTGTTCGCGCTGATCATCGCCGGCGGCATCTACGTGGCGCTGGCGAAATTCGCGATGCCCTTCGCCACGGTGATGGTGCTGGTGGTGGTGGTCGGGCAGATGGTGGCGCTTCTGGGCAAGGTGCAGAAGCAGTACCAGAAGATGACGCTGAGCGAGAGCGCCTACTGGTCGATGCAGCGCACCATCGCCGAGGCGCAGGCCGAGGAAGAGGAGCTGCGCGGCGGCGAGCGTCCCGTGCTCGCCACGCGGCTGTGCATGGAAGGGGTCTGCTTCGCCTACGACGAGCGGCGCGTGCTCGACGACCTCAGCCTCGAGATCCCGGCCGGCGAGCTGGTGACCCTGATCGGTCCCTCGGGCGCCGGAAAGACCACGGTAGTGGACCTGCTGATCGGCCTGATCCGGCCCGACGCGGGCCGCATCACGCTGGACGGCACCCCCCTCGATTCGATGGACATCAAGCAGTGGCGGCGCTCCATCGGCTACGTGCCCCAGGAAACCCTGCTGTTGCACGAGAGCATCGCGCACAACGTGAGTCTCGGCGACAGCGAGCTGTCGCAAGCCGATATCGAGCACGCGCTGCGCGCCGCTGGTGCCTGGGACTTCGTGAGCGCGCTGCCCGAGGGCATGCACAGCAACGTCGGCGAGCGCGGCGGGCGGCTCTCGGGCGGACAGCGCCAGCGTATCGTGATCGCGCGCGCGCTCGTGCGCCGTCCCCAGTTGCTGATACTCGACGAAGCCACCAGCGCCCTCGACGCGGAGAGCGCCGAAGCCGTGCGCCAGACGCTGGAGCGCCTGCGCGGGTCGCTGACCATCCTCACCATCACCCACGAGTCCGGCCTGGTCGACATCGCCGATCGCGTGTACCGGCTCGAGAGCGGCCGCGCCGTGCGGCAATCCCCCTAAGCCAGCAACGCCTTCACGCGCGCCACCGCGCGCTCGATGTCAGCGCCGGCCGCGCCGGGGCGCGGCTCGCCCGGCTCGCCCAGCCAGGCGGCGCGCCCGTCGCGCAGCAGTTGCTCGTGCACCAGGCCGATGTCGCGACCGAGCCGGCGCGGACCGAAGCGCATCAGCAGGGCATAGCCCAGCGAACGCAGGCTGCGGTCGGCAGCGCCCTGCGGTGCGCCCGCGCCGTGCTCGCGCGCGAGATCGAACATGTAGACGGGACGCCCGGTGGCGCAGGCCTCGGACAGCATCGAGATGCTGTCGAAGGTGACGATCAGGCGCTCGGCGCAGGCGAGATACGCGAAGTAGGGATTCTGCGCATCCCCGGCCTTCCATTCGTAGAGCTCGTGCGCCGCGCTGATGCTGGCGCGCAGTGCGGCGAGCGCCGCGCGCGGCGTGCGCGCGCTGGTGGTGATCATCAGGCTGCCGCCGAGCGCCTCGGCCAGCCGCGATGCCTGGCGCCCGAGCCGCGCCCCGGCGCGCGGCCCGAAGGCATAGGGCCCGCTGGGGCCGCCCACGATCACCGCAATGCGCGGCGAGGGCAACGCCGCGAGCCTCGCGCCGTGCTGCTCGCGCGCCGCCGCGAGGCGCTGCGGCGTGACGCGATGCAGCGTCAGCGTGTTCTGCAGCACGCGCGGATCCTCGGGCAAGCGGTACTGCGGCGTGGTGATCACGAGGTCGAAATTGTGCGCATCCGCCCACGGCCGCCCGATGTGCACGATGCGCGTCATGCCGCCCGATGCCCTGCGGATCCAGCGGCACACGGGCTCGTTGCGCATGCCGGCGGCGATCACCACGTCCGGCCACGGCGCGACGAGCGCCGAGGACGCCGCCACGTCGATGCCCATAAGCCCGGTACCGCGCACGAGGTTGAACAGCGCGCCCTGCCAGCGATGGCGCAGCTGCTTGACCTCGAACGGCCAGCCGAGCGCCTCGGCGAGCGCGAGGAGCTGGCTCTGCTCGCCGGCGCGGTAGGCGGCGATCACCCACACGCGCGGCGGTGTATTCGTGTTCGGTTCGGGCACGGGTCTGAAAATCACCAACATTAGGGAGAATGCGGGAGGATGCGTCCCGCGGCCGGCTCAGTATAATCCGGGGCGAAGGCGCAACTGGGCGCATCGACTCGGGAAAACGCACGATGGCACGTTACGAACCCTGCCTGGCGCGGGTGCTGGAAATTCTCGGCGCCCTCGGCAAGGCCAAGACCACGATCACCGAGGCCAGCGACCTCGCTGGCGAGCTCGGCCTGTCCTCGATCGATGTGATGGAAGTCATCGAGCAGGTCGAGGACGAGTTCGACATCTCGTTTCCGCTGAACTCGCTGTCAGGCATCCATACCGTGAGCGACCTGGCGCGGGAAATCACGAGGTTGTCCACGTCATGAAACTCCTCGATAAATTCCAGGCGATGGCCGGCGTGCGCGCCGAGCTCGACGGGCTCGGCATCCGGCCCTTCGGCGCCGTCACCGAGAAGATCCTCTCGCCCACCGAGGCGATCGTCGACGGGCGTCGCGTGATCCTCGCGGGCACCAACAACTACCTCGGCCTCACCTTCGATCCGGAGTGCATCGCGGCGGCCCAGCGCGCGCTGGCCGAACAGGGCACCGGCACCACCGGGTCGCGCATGGCCAACGGCACCTTCGCCGAGCACGTTGCGCTGGAGCGCGAGCTCGCGGCCTTCTATGGCCGGCGCCACGCAATCGTGTTCTCGACCGGCTTCAGCGCGACCATGGGCATGGGCGCGACGCTCGCCGGCAGCGGCGACGTGGTGATGCTCGACGCCGACAGCCACGCCAGCATCTACGACGGCGTGCGCCTCGGCGGCGCCGAGATCATCCGCTTTCGCCACAACGATGTCGAAAACCTCGAGCGCAAGCTGGCACGCCTCGGCGAGCGGGCCGCGAACACGCTGGTGATCCTCGAGGGCCTCTACAGCATGCTGGGCGACATCGCGCCGCTGGCGGAAATTGCGCAGTTGAAGAAGCAGTACGATTTCTGCCTGATGGTCGACGAGGCGCATTCGCTGGGTGTGCTGGGCGAGCGCGGCCGCGGTCTCGCCGAGGCCGCTGGCGTGGAGGAGGCCGTGGACTTCGTGGTCGGCACCTTCAGCAAGAGTCTCGGTTCCATCGGCGGCTACTGCGTGAGCAACCATGCGCAGCTGGAAGCGATCCGCTTCTCGATCCGTTCCTACATCTTCACTGCCTCGCCCTCCCCGGCCGTGATCGCCTCGACGCGCGTGGCGCTGCGCCTCATGCAGGAGCGCCCGCAGCTGCGCACGCGGCTGTGGCACAATGCCGAGCGGCTCTATGCGGGACTGCAAGGGCTCGGCTTCACGCTGGGACCGCAAGCCAGCCCCGTGGTCGCGGTGCGGATCGAGGACCGCGAGACCGCGCTGCGCTGGTGGCCGCAGCTGCTGGAGCAGGGCATTTACGTGAACCTCGTGGTGCCGCCGGCCTCGCCCTCTGCGTTCAGCCTGCTGCGCTGCAGCGTCAGCGCCGCGCACAGCGACGACCAGGTCGATCGCATCATCGCTGCCTTCGCCACGCTGCGGACCGGCGCGTGAGCGAGGCCGCCGCGGACGCCCCGGCGTTCCGCTTCGCGCAGATCTCCGACCCGCACCTCTCGGATCTCTCCGGCGTGCGCTGGAGCCAGCTGGCGAGCAAGCGCGTGCTCGGCTACCTGTCGTGGCGGCGCCGGCGCCGCCACGAACACCGGCCCGAGATGCTCGCTGCGCTGAGTGCCGACCTGCACGCGATCGCGCCCGGTCACACGGTCGTCAGCGGCGATCTCACGCACATCGCCCTGCCCGGGGAATTCCGCGAGGCGAGCGACTGGCTGCGCCAGCTGGGACCGGCCGAGGCGGTGACCGTGGTTCCGGGCAATCACGACCGCTATGTGCGCACGCCCTGGGCGGAGTCGCTCGGGCTGTGGAGCAGCTACATGAGCTCGGATGACGGCAGCGCGGAGCACGGGGCGGAGCAGCTGTTTCCGCTGCTGCGGGTGCGCGGACCGCTGGCATTCATCGGTCTCGACAGCGCGGTGCCCTCGCCTCCGTTCATGGCGACCGGCCGTCTCGGCAAGCGCCAGATCGAGCGTCTCGCGGCTATCCTCGAACGCCTGCGCGGCAGCGGACTGCTGCGCGTGCTGGTGCTGCACCATCCGCCCGTGCCGGGCGAGGAGAAATGGCGCAAGCGCCTGGTGGATGCGCCCGCGCTGTGCGCGCTGCTCGCGCGTCATCCCGTGGACATGGTGCTGCACGGCCATCGTCACCGCGCGCTCCAGAGCGTGATCCGCATCCCGGGCAGCGAGATCCCGGTATTCGGCATTCCCTCGGCTTCCGCCGCCGGCGTGCTGTCGAATTACCCCGCGGAATACAATCTCTACGACATCATCCGCGACGGCGCGTCATGGCGGGTGCGGGTCAGCGCGCGACGCTTCGACGCCGCCACGCGCGCCTTCGCCGGCCGCGAGCTCGCGAGCTTCGCGCTGCGCAACGACGCGTCGCGCTGAGTCCCGCGATCAGGCCGCGCCGCGCAGCGCGCGCAGGCGCTGCTGCACCAGTTCGTGATCCGACAGCGAATCGACGTCCACCGCCGCGTCACCGAAGGGCATCCTCACCGCAGCCAGCCTGAGCCCCATGCGCCGCGACAGCGCGCGCTCGGCGCCCGCCAGCGACAACCAGCCGAAGCGGTAGCGCAGCACCGAGAGCCAGCCCAGCATTTTCATCACCTTGAGCGGCGACTTGCGCTCGGCCTCGACCGCGCGCCAGCGTTCGGCCATCTGCCGGCCGGCCGGCGTGAGGAACGCGAACAGGTTGCAGCCGCAGTACTCGTCGTCGCTGAAGCGCAGCACCGTCTTGCGCATGGCCGGGAACAGCTCGCGCACCAGGGCGTAGGGCGCGAGACCGACCACGGCGTCGGCCCCCGTAGCGAGCGCCTCGCGGCAGAAGTGATCGATGATGTCGCTGCGCAGCAGCGGATGGTCCGCGGTGGTGAGCAGCACCGGCGTGGCGGACGGCGTCGCCGCCAGTGCCTGCCAGGCGCTGGTGCTGGGCGTGGCCTGCGGCGGTTGCCAGCCGATGCGCTGCTCCGCGATCAGGTGCTGCAGGCGCGCCTCGGTCGCGATGCTTTCCCGCGACGGACCGCAGATCGTGATCTCCCCCACCTCAGCCGAATGCCCGAGCGCATCCAGCACCCGCAGGATCATCGGCGTGCCGTCGATCTCCACCAGCGCCTTGCAGCCACGCCCGGACGCCGCGACCAGCGGGTCGCTGCTCGAACGGTCGCCCGCGAGCACCAGCGCGGCGAATGGCCTGTTCCTGTCGTTCCCGTTCATGGGCTATATCGCCTTCTCGTAGATGCGGTAGCGCTTGTACACCTGGCCGCCGATGGCCTCGATGATGCTGCGCATGCCGGAATTGTCCTCGAGTATCCACGACAGCTCGACTTCGCGCACGCCGCGCGCGCACAAGCCCTTGCGCACCGCGTCGATCACCATGAAGGCCAGGCCCGGACCGAGCCGCGACTGCTGGAACTTCTTGCGCACGCCCATCAGGGGCACCCGCGCGCTCTGCGGGTGACGCACCTTCAGCCCCCACAGCAGGCGCAGCCAGCCCAGCGGCAGCAGGCGCCCGCGCAGCCCGGCGGTCACTTCGTTTATGTTCGGCATCGCCACGATGAACGCGGCCGGCTCGCCGTCGACCTCGGCGATCTGCACGTAATCGTCCGGCAGCAGCAGCGTCATCAGCTTGCCGACGTCGTTGAACTCCTCCACCGTGAACGGCACGAAGCCGTAGTTCTGCGACCAGGCGTCGTTGAAGATGTCGCGCAGGATCCCCAGCTCGTGCGCCTTGTCGCGGCGGATCATCGGGCGCACGCGCACCTGGCCGGAAAGCGACTCCGCGAGCCGGCGCATGACCCGCGGCGCCTCGAAATCGGGCGCGACGCGGTAAGCGAGCAGGTCGCGCGCCGGCGCCAGCCCGCAGCCTCGCAGCAGGGCGTCGTAGTACGGACGCGCGTGCCCCATCATGATCGAGGGCGGTGTGTCGAAACCCTCCACCAGCAGCCCGCACTCCTCGTTGACCGAGAGGTTCAGCGGCCCGCGCACGCGACGGGCGCCGTGCGCGCGCAGCCACGCGCTCGCCGTGTCCAGCAGTGCCGCGACCACCGCGGGGTCGTCCTCGGCCTCGATCAGGCCGAAGGATCCGCTCATGTCGTCGTGGTATTCCTGCTGCAGCCGGTCGAACTGGGCGCTGATCCGGCCCACCGCCCGCCCCTGCGCATACGCCACCCAGGCCTGCGCGCTCGCATGCTGCAGGAAGGGATTCCCCCCCCACAGGCGCTCGCGCAACTCCACTTCCAGCGGCGCAACCCAGTGCGGGTCGTTCAGGTACAGCTGATGCGGCAGGCGCAGGAACTCGCGCCTGAGGCCGGCGGAGTCGGCCGCCTGCACGGTGATCGGGGGATGCATGGACATGTGCTGCTGGCGCCTCCGGGACCCTGCCCGCGGGAATCGCCGCGCAGTATACAGGCCGCTCCTGTGAGCGGCCCGCGCAACGTCACTATTCACCTGTGCGGCGCGTCGGCCTCGTGGATTTTCTTCATTGAAATCCGATAATTAGCTGCTAAGGTGGAAGCTCGAAACGGGCCTTTCGCGGCCAAATAGTACCACTCGATGCAGGTTGATTTGGCGGCGATCCCAACGAAGAATAAGAGGGTGGTCAACGGCTCCAGATGAGTCCCGCCAATGCGTGGCGGACGGCGGGGACGGGGAGTAGCGCGAGGTCGTATTCCGGAGCATCCGGGGCGGCGGCCTTCGTGATGGCAAACAACAAGGGAAAGGTAACGTTTTGCACACCGAATCCACACCTACCAGACATTCCCTGCCGTTCCGCGGGGCTGACTTCACGACGCTGGCGGAGGCACTCGACTACGCCGCAGACGGGGCGACCGGAACCAACTTCTACAGCGGTCGCGGCCAGTTGTACGCCACGCTGTCCTATACGGATCTGCGGGCGCAGTGCCTGGTGCTGGCGCGCAAGTTCACGGGGCTCGGCCTGGTAAAGGGTGACCGGGTTGCGATGGTGGCGGAAACGCACCCCGATTTCCTGCGCGTGTTCTTCGCCTGCCAGTATGCCGGGCTGATTCCTGTCGCCCTGCCCGCGACCATCAATCTCGGTGGACACCAGAGCTTCGTCTCGCAGCTGCGCGGCCTGATCGAGAACAGCGGCGCGGCAGTCACGATCGCCTCGGAGGCCTTCATGCCCTTCGTGGTCGAGGCGACCGAGGGCCTCGAACTGCGCATGATCGGCGAACCGGCGGAATTCGACGCCCTGCCCGAGAGCCCCGACGCGTTGCCGGCCATCGGGCCCGACGATGTCTCGTACCTGCAATACACCTCGGGCAGCACCCGCTTCCCGCGCGGCGTGATCATCACGCACCGCTCGGTGATGAGCAACCTGTCGGGCATCATCGCGCACGGCGTGAAAATCGGCGAAGGCGACCGCTGCTTCTCGTGGCTGCCGTTCTACCACGACATGGGCCTGGTCGGCCTGGTTCTGGTGCCCGTGGCCTCGCAGATGTCGGTCGACTACATGGACACGCGCGATTTCGCGATGCGCCCGCGCCAGTGGCTGGCCCTGATGTCGCAGACCAAGGCGACGATATCCTTCAGCCCCTCCTTCGGTTACGAGCTCTGCGCGCGACGCCTGCGCGAGGGCGAAGCCGCGCGCTACGACCTCAGCAACTGGCGCGTCGCCGGCATCGGCGCCGAGATGATCCGCTGGGAGACGCTCGACCGCTTCGCCGAGGCGCTGGCGCCCGCGGGCTTCGACGCGCGCGCCTTCCTCGCCTGCTACGGCATGGCGGAATGCTCGCTCGCCGTCAGCTTCGCGCCGCTGTTCACCGGCTACCAGACCGATCGCATCGATCTCGACGAACTGGCCGACAACGGCAAGGCCCTGCCGGTCGCGCAGGGCGACGAATCGAGGCGTACGCGCGCGTTCGTGAAATGCGGCGAACCGCTGCCGGAATACGAGATGGAAATCCGCGACGAGCGCGGTGCCCTGCTGCCCGATCGGCACACCGGCACGATATTCGTGCGCGGCCCCAGCGTGATGTCGGGCTACTTCAACGCCCCGCAAGACATTGGCGGAGCGCTCAGCGCGGACGGCTGGCTCAACACGGGCGACATCGGCTACTCGGTGGAGGGCAGCCTCGTCATCACCGGCCGCCAGAAAGACCTGATCATCATCAACGGCCGCAACATCTGGCCGCAGGATCTGGAATACCTCGCCGAGCACCAGGACGAGACCCGCGTCGGCGACGCGCTCGCGTTCTCGGTGCCAGGCCCGGAGAGCCGCGAGGTCTGCGTGCTGGTGGTGCAATGCCGCGAGACGAATGCCAACCGCCGCGCCGCGCTGATCGACCGCCTGACGCGACTGGTGCGTATCGAGATGGGCATCGACTGCTACGTCGAACTGGTGCCGCCGCACACCCTGCCGCGCACCTCCTCGGGCAAGCTTTCGCGCTCCAAGGCCCGGCAGAACTTCATGGATTCGCACGACCTGGCCGAAGTGGCCGCCATCGCCGAAGGCATGTCGCTGAAACAGGCCTCGGCCTGAGCCCGCAGCGCGCACCGGCACGGCCCTGAGGTGCGCGTCGCGATCACCGGGGCGACCGGGTTCATCGGTCGCCGCATCGCCTCCCTGCTGGAATCGCCGCAATACCTCGTGCGCGCGCTCGCGCGCGACGCGGCCTCGGCGCGTCACCTGCTCGCACCCGGCGTGGAAATCGTGCCCGGAGACCTCGCCACGCCGCAGGCGCTGCGCGCACTGGTGCGCGACGCCGACGCCGTGCTGCATCTGGCCGGCGCCGTGCGCGGTGCTACCCGCGCGGACTTCGACGCCGCCAACGTCGATGGCAGCGCCGCGCTGCTCGCCGCGATGGACGCCGCCGCGCCACACGCCCGCCTGCTCTTCTTCTCGTCGCTCGCAGCGCGCGAGCCCGCGCTCTCGCATTACGCCGGCAGCAAGCAGCGCGCGGAGCAATTGCTGCTGAGGCGCGCCGCCGCGCGTCCCGTCACGATCCTGCGCCCACCGGCGGTCTACGGTCCGGGCGATCGCGAGATGCTGCCGGTGTTCCGCTTCATGGCCCGCACGGGGCGCGCGCCCTGCGCGGGCAGGGCCGCGGACCGTTTGTCGCTGATTTTCGTCGACGACCTCGCGCATGCCGCGCGAGCCTGGCTGGACGCCCCCGCGACGCCCACGGCAACCTGGAGCCTGCACGACGGCCACGACGGCGGCTATGACTGGACCCTGCTGTGCGCGATCGTGGGCGCGGCCTGCGGGCGCGAGATCCGCGCCTGGGAAATCCCGCGCGCGCCGCTGGAACTGATCGCACGCGGCAACCGCGCGCTGGGCCGCCTGCTCGGACGCTCGCCGATGCTGACGCCGGAAAAGCTCCGCGAACTGCGCCACCCCGACTGGGTCTGCGACAACAACGCGATCACCGCCGCACTGCGCTGGACACCCCGCACGCAATTCGCCGAGGGTTTGCGCCTGACGCCCGGCTGGCACGACTGAGCACGACCGGGGTTGCCGCGCCGCGCCGCGAAGGACCGCCATGCGTTCCACGGCAGCGCGGGATCGACGGCGCATTGCACACCGGTCCGGGTCCGGCCCGGGCGTTGTTTCCCGATCGGCGCGCGCAGTGGGATGCAGGGCGCATCCGGCGTCTATCGACTTGATTTTTGTCAACTTTTTTTACATTGCAGGCTGCCGTCGACGCACCCTCCGGGAGGAAGCGTATGATTATCACGTCGTTTTGTTGCCGGGCATGCAACTTGCTTCACCCAGTGAAAACCACCCAACGACAGAAAACCGATGACGTACTGCCGGGCCGGCGAGCCAAATCCATTCAACTTCCGCTCGGACCGCTTCTGCCAGATCAACGGACAATGGTTCTTCGTCACCCGCGAAAAGACGCAGGAAGGACCCTACCCGTCCCGCGACCAGGCCAATGCCGGCGCCGAACGCTACATCGCGCGCATGCAGGGGCGGGACTGATCGCGAAGCCCCCGCTCCCCGGCCGCGCGCCGGCGCATCGAGCGCCGGCCATCGTGCGCCCTGCAACCGGCGCATCCCGCCCATGAAAACGCCGCCCGATCTCCCCACGGACCGCTACCAGCAGCGCAAGTCCCGCTTCGGGCGCTGCCTCACGGTCTACGGCCGCAAGACCGTCCTCGAAGCGCTGCAGGCCGAAGGTGTTGCCTGCGAGCGACTGCACCTGGCGAAGAGCAACAAGCCCGCCCCGCTGCTCGAGGAGATCGAGGCGCTCGCGCGTGCGCAAGGGGCGGAAATCGTGCGGCACGAGCGCGCGGAGCTCGCCCGCATCTCGCGCCACGCGCGCGAGGACCAGGGGGTCGCGGCCGACGTGCGCACGCCGGGCTACCGCCAGCTCGCCGAACTGATGCCGCTGGCGCCCGAACCGGGCGCCGCGCTGCTCGCGGTCGATGGCGTCACCAACCCGCAGAACCTCGGCATGCTGATCCGCTCGGCGGCCGCCGGCGGCTGCCAGGGCATCGTGCTGCCGCGCCGTGGTGGCTGCGACATCTGTCCCCTGGTGATCAAGTCGAGCGCGGGGACGGTGTTCCACGCGCCGCTGCTGCGCTGCGACAGCCTGCCCGAGGCACTGGCGCAACTGCGCCGCGGCGGCTGGAAGATCAGCATCCTCGACGGCCACGCGCGCCTCAGCCTGTTCGATCGCCTCGACGAGAGGGCGCGGGTGTTCGTGCTGGGCGGCGAGACCGCTGGCGTCAGCCCCGCGGTGCGGGAACTCGCCGACGAGAACCTGCGCATCCCGATGGCCAACGGCGTCGAATCGCTGAACGTGGCCGTGACCGCCGCGCTGGTGGCCTTCCGCGCCCGGCTCGGGCGCTGAATGCCCGGCCGTCAGCGGCTCAGGTATCCCATCGCGTCTTCCATGCCCTTGAGCGTCATCGGGAACATGCGGTCCTCGACCAGGCGCCGCGTGATGTCGACCGATTGCGAGAACTCCCAGTGCGCCTCGGCGACCGGGTTCAGCCAGACCAGCTTGGCGTAGGTCTCGGCGACGCGACGCATCCACTGCTCGCCCGATTCCTCGTTCCAGTGCTCGATGCTGCCGCCGGGCTGAAGGATCTCGTAGGGTGACATCGAGGCATCGCCGACGAAGATCACCTTGTAGTCGTGCGGGTACTTGTGGAGGATGTCGATGGTCGGGATCTTCTCGCTCTGGCGCCGCATGTTGTTGCGCCACACCGAGTCGTAGATGAAATTGTGGAAGTAGAAATACTCCATGTGCTTGAACTCGGTGCGCGCGGCCGAGAACAGCTGTTCGCAGGTGCGCACGTGCGGGTCCATGGAGCCGCCGACGTCGAAGAACAGCAGCACCTTCACCGTGTTGTGCCGCTCGGGCACCATCTTCAGCTCGAGCAGGCCGGCGTTCTTCGCGGTGGAGCGGATGGTGTCGGGCATGTCGAGTTCATCGGCAGCGCCGCTGCGCGCGAACTTGCGCAGCCGCCTGAGCGCGAGCTTGATGTTGCGCGTGCCCAGTTCGACGGAATCATCGAGGTTCTTGAATTCGCGCTTCTCCCAGACCTTGACCGCGCGTCCCTGGCCACCCTCGGGACCGACGCGGATGCCTTCCGGGTTGTAGCCCCCGGAGCCGAACGGCGAGGTGCCGCCGGTGCCGATCCACTTGTTGCCGCCCTGGTGGCGCTCCTTCTGCTCGGCGAGACGCTTCCTGAATTCCTCGATCAGCTTGTCGAGGCCGCCCAGCGACTGGATCTTCGCCTTCTCTTCCTCGCTGAGGAACTTCTCGAATTCCTTGCGCAGCCACTCGTCCGGGATCAGCGCGTCGAGGAGGTCATCGAACGTCTCGATGTCCTTGAAATAGGCCGCGAACGCACGGTCGAACTTGTCGAAGTACTTCTCGTCCTTCACCAGCACCGCGCGACTCAGGTAATAGAACGCGTCGATGTCGGCAAATGCGAGGCGCTGGCGCAGCGCGCCCAGCAGATCGAGGTATTCCCGGATCGAGACCGGCACGCCGCTCTATAACATCGACTTCGGGCCCGAATCACTC
>DAORUQ010000054.1:0-12200 GCA_035433265.1 Pseudomonadales bacterium
TAACGCATAACGTAGAACTGAGCGGCCTGCGCGGCTCTTTGCGCAGGTCCGCTCGACTGCCGGGTTGGGCCTCGGCGGCCGACTATGCAACCGCACTGGAATTTTCTGTCGTCGGATCAGGTCTCCCACTGACGCTGATCATTACCCATTGGCAGTCCTGGCGCAGATAGACCTCAGACCACTTGCCGGCAATTCGGACTGGCGCGGCGTCCTTTGGAGCGACTGATGCCGAATACATGTAGTGCACAATCCCGACGGTATGGTCGTAAACCTGCACGCTCAGCGGGACAAGCTCGTAGCCAGTAACGGTCGGCGCATCACCGAGTACGGCCCGGATAGCGGCCTCTCGGTCGTGGGTTATCGGTTGATTCATGTCCCAGCCGACATACTGAGGATGAAGGGTCGATCGAATTCTTTCGGCGTTGCGCTCCAGCGACAAAGACCACAGATCGTTCACCCGCTGCCACAAGTCCTGCTGCTCGGGAGAAAGTTCTGTAATCGGACGATCAGGCATGGCGCGTCATTCTTGATGATGCATAACACTTGAGCCCAGGCCGCGGCCCGTCAGGGCCGTCGTGTCTGCAGCGAATTGTTATGTGCCATACGCAAGGCTCGCCGACACTGCGAGGAAGAACGAGCCTAGTACATACAGCAGCTGATAAACGAAAAGGTCCACTTGCTCTGGCGGCGTGTTTCCTTCAAGCGTCTGCATCGGCCACCCGCCTCTGCCCAGCGTTGCCCAAAGAAGTACGCCGATACCCAAGTATTGCGAATACTCCGAGAGTGACTTTGAACACTCCACCCCAATAGCCCCCAGAAGTATTCCGGCGCACCAGCCAGTGGAAACTGCCGCCAACACCCATGCGAGAGACTTGATCAATCCAGATCTAATTTCCCGAGCCTGCTTTGCCGAATGCGATCCGGCGTTACGAGCCGAACTCGCCGCCATTCCCTCTGGCGTGTTGGCCCAACGCACATATTCCTCCGACAGCTCAATGAACCTTATCGGTCGGACGACCAGCAAGAACAAGAGCTTCCAAGATGAATGCCGCACGGAACCCTCCATGGCACATAACGATTGAGATCAGCCGCGGCAGGCGAGGAGCGGAGCGACGAGACTGACGTCGGCTGGAGCGATTTGTTGGGAAGCATACGATTAGTAACCCGTCCCATTTGCGACTGACGAATATACTTTTGTACTGAACGCAGTGACATGACGAAGAACTGGTGAGTCTTCCGGATTGGACTGACCGGTCTTTGAAAAACGCTCACCTACCTGAAAAGCAATCTGCCATTGTGAACTGCATAGTAATGTTCCCAACACTCCTCTCTTCTGGAGGATATGTGTGGCTACCCCGCTCATAAATCGATCCTGTGCGCCGGAGTAATAACCGCCGGCGGCACACAATTCGTCTAAGTCATCAGCTGTTGCGTTACCTGCAAGCATCGCAGCAAGTAGTAGAAGAACAAGTCGCGGGATCATTCCTGTAACCTCTCTAGTGATGCCCAACTTCAATTCGACACCATGGTGTATGTCAGCCTCTCCAGGGTGTTTAAGCGCAGATGTGGGTACATGATGCGCCCTCCAATAAATTGGTTGGCTTTCAGGCAGGGATGTTATGCGAAACGAAATACCCCAGTTCCCAAACGGCTCTACTGCCCCCGTCCGCCTCCTTGACTAGGTACGGGAGCGCTTGCGGCTCAAGCATTATTCCATCCGCACCGAGAAATCGTATGTTGGCTGGATTAAACGTTATATCCTCTTTCACGACAAGCGGCATCCGCGTGACATGGGTGCAACGCATGTCGAGCGATTTCTGACGCACCTTGCCGTCGATCGGGAGCTGAGCGCCTCCACGCAGAACCAGGCACTTGCGGCTCTTCTGTTTCCCTATCGCGAGGTGCTGGGACTGGAGCTGCCCTGGCTCGAGGCGCTGGTGCTGCGCGTGCTCTACGGTACCGGTATGCGCCTGATGGAAGAGGTCCGTCTGCGGATCAAGGACGTCGATTTCGTTCGTAACGAGATCCTGGTTCGCGAAGGCAAGGGCGGGAAGGATCGGGTGACGATGCTGCTGCGGTCGCTCTCGGCACCGCCGCAGAGATCCGCAAGCCGGCATCGGGACATACCTTGCGACATGGCTTCGCCACGCACCTCTGCGCCGTGTCGTCGTCGGGCTGAAGCTCGACCTACAGGGGCGGTCGCGGGCATGGCCCGCTCCTACGCGAAAAGCCGGCGCCGGTCAGCCGCCGGTGGTGTTCATGAACCGCACGATCTGCGGCTCGCCGTCGAGCGCGAAATGGTGGCGCTCGGGCTTCAGGTCCATCGCCTGCACGATCGCCTCGCGCAGCGCAGTGCGGTCGCCGGGGCGCGCGCGCATCACGGCGCGCAGGTCCGCGGAGTGCTCGTTGCCGAGGCAGAGCAGCAGACGCCCTTCGACGGTGAGGCGCACGCGGTTGCACAGGTGGCAGAAGTTGTGGCTGTGCGGCGAGATGAAGCCCACGCGCGTCGCGCTGTCGGCCATGCGCCAGTAGCGCGAGGGGCCGCCGGTGCTGTCCAGCGAGGGCGTGAGCGGGTAGCGCGTCTCGATGATCGCGCGCAGTTCGGCGCTGGAGCAGAAGCTCGTCGCGCGGTCGTGCTCCTCTATGTGCCCGAGCGGCATCTCTTCGATGAAGCTGATGTCGATATCGCGCGCGCGCGCGAATTCCACCAGCGCCAGCACCTCGTCGTCGTTGCGCCCGCGCAGGATCACGCTGTTCAGCTTCAGGCGCTCGAAGCCGGCGGCGAGCGCCGCGTCGATGCCGGCGAGCACAGTGCCCAGGTCGCCGGTGCGCGTGAGCTGGCGGAAACGGGCGCGATCGAGGCTGTCGAGGCTGATGTTGATGCGCTTCACGCCGGCTTCGCGCAGCGGCGCGGCGAGCCGGGGCAATTGCGAGCCGTTGGTGGTGAGCACCAGCTCGCGCAGGCCCGGCAGCGCCGCGATGCGCCCGGCGAGCCACACGATGTTCTGCCGCACCAGCGGTTCGCCGCCGGTGAGGCGGATCTTGGTGACGCCGAGCGCGACGAAAGCCTCGGCGGCGGCCAGCAGTTCCTCGAGGCTGAGGATCTCGCGCCTGGGCAGGAACTGCATATCCTCGCCCATGCAGTAGACGCAGCGGAAATCGCAGCGATCGGTGACCGAGAGCCGCACGTAATCGACGCGGCGGCCGAAGCGGTCGATCAGCGCCGGCGCCTGCTGCACGGCGGCGGCGTCCGGCACAATCGCGTTCATGACGGCGCGGCCCGCACCTCGACCGGCACGCCGTTCACGATGCTGGTGCCCGAGGGGAGGTCGAGACCGTCGCCGATCAGGTCGTTGGCGCTGACGCCGGCATGCGCCTGCGCGTGTGGCTGGCCGGTGTCGGCGTGGCGGTGTCCGAAGCCGTGCGGCAGGCTCACGACACCGGGCATCATCTCGTCGCTGATCTCCACCGGCACCGCGCGCTCGGCCGCCGCGGAGCGCACCAGCGCCGTGGCGCCGTCGGAAAGCCCGCGCGCGGCGGCGTCCCCGGGATGCATGCGCAGCGTGCAACGGTTCCTGCCGCGCACGAAGTGCGGCAGGTTGTGCAGCCAGGTGTTCATGTCGCGGATGTGGCGCCGCCCGATCAGCAGCAGCCCCGACGGCGCTCCGGCGCGCAGCCGTTCGTGCAGGCGCCCGAGGTCCTCCTCCAGCAGCGGGTGCAGCAGCCGGATGCGCTTGTCCTCGGTGCGCAGGATGCCGGGCAGGCGCCCCGGCGTCAGCGGGCCGAGATCGATACCGTGCTCGGCGGCCTTCACGCGCGCCAGCGTCAACCCCTCGCCACCCTCGAAACCGTCGCCGTAGGGGCCGGCGCGCAGCATCATGTCGAGCAGGCGCTCGGGGCCGGCCTCGGTGCCGGCCAGCTCCTTGACGCGCTCCGCCCCCACCGCGGGAAGCCGCGCGCCGACACGCTCGGCCAGGCCCTCGAAGATCATCGCGTCGAGCTGCTCCACGGTCAGCCCGTTCACGCGGCCGCAGATCTCCAGCATCAGCTGCCACTGGTCGCGCGCACCGGGCTCGGGCGTGAGCACGCGCGGCGAGTAGCGCGCGAAGTTGCGCACGCTGGTGCTCTGGAACAGGAAGTCGTAGTTGCTGTGCTCGAGCTGCACCGTCGAGGGCAGGATCACGTCGGCGCGGCTGGTGGTCTCGTTGATGTAGATGTCGAGCGCGACCACGAAATCGAGCCCGTCCATCGCCTCGCGCAGCCGGTCGCCGTTCGGCACGCTGAGCACCGGGTTGCCCGCCACCGTGATCAGGGCGCGCGCGCGGTCCGGGCCGTCCCATGCCAGCTCCTCGGCCATCAGCGTGGCCGGCAACATCGACATGTACTCGGGGAAGCCGCGCACCTTCGAGCGCCAGCGCCCGCGCAATAGCTGGCCGACCGAGTCGCTGTCCTCGCCTTGGCCCGTCGCGGGACGGGGGAACATGGCCCCGCCCTCGGCGTCGAGGCGTCCGCGCAGCAGGTTCACCACGTCGACCAGCCACGAGGCCAGGGTGCCGAACTCCTGCGTGCACAGGCCGATGCGGCCGTAGATCACCGGGCGTTCGGCCGCGCAGAAGCGCTCGCACAGGCGGCGCACGTCCGCGGGCGCGACACCCGTGATGCCGGCGACCGCTTCGGGCGTGAACGGCGCGGCGAGCTCGCGCAGGCGCTCCAGCCCGTCGATGCGTCCGGCGAGATGGCCGAGGTCCACGCGATCACTCGCGAACAGCAGGTTGACCAGCGCGAACAGCAGGAACGCATCGGTGCCGGGCCGGATGAAGAGGTGCCAGTCGGCGATTGCCGCGGTCTCGCTGCGCCGCGGGTCGATCACGACGAGCTCGCCGCCGCGCGCGCGCAGCGCCTCGAAGCGACCACCGGCGTCCGGCGCCGACATCAGGCTGCCCTGCGAGACCAGCGGGTTGGCGCCCATGCAGACGAAGAAGTCGCTGCGGTCGAGATCGGGGATCGGGAAGGTCCACGCGCTGCCGTAGAGCAGCTCGCAGCTCAGGTTCTTCGGCTGCTGGTCCACCGAGCCGGCGGAAAAGAAACGCTGCGTCTCGAGCAGCGAGATGAACAGCTGCGTGTAGATCTGGGCGCCGAAGTTGTGGCCGTTCGGGTTGCCGTAGTACATCGCGACGGCGTTGTTGCCGTGCGCGGCGCGGATGGCCGCGAGGCGCTCGCCCACCAGCGCCAGCGCGGCCTCCCACTCCATTTCCTCCCAGCCGTTCTCCGTGCGCCGCACGGGGCGACGCAGGCGCGCGGGATCCTCGTGGAGATCCTTGACGACCTGGGACTTGGCGCAGACGTAGCCGCGCGAGCGATGGTCCTCGGCGTCGCCGCGCACCGACACCACGCGGTTCGCGGCACGGTCCACTGCCACGGCCAGCCCGCAGCTGGCCTCGCACACCGGACAGGAACGGAAAACGGTTTCCGTCGCCTGCCCGGGAGGGCCCTCAGGTGCGGCTGTGGCTTCCATCGCAGAGCGGCTTGTTGGCCGTCGCCTTGCACGCGCAGAAGTACGCGGTGCGCGTCTCCGGGGCGTCGTACTTCAGCGGCGTGAAGCCGGTGTCCTTGTGCGAGCCGTCGCAGAAGGGCTGCTTGGCGGAACGCCCGCAGCTGCACCACCAGTAGCTCTTGCCTGCCTCGACCTCGACGGCGATGGGGGCATCGCCGGCACGAACGGGAGCGCTCATGGATGTTGCTCCGGGTTCAGAGTACGGCGAGTATTTTTTCGGCGGCCGACACGTCGAGGCCAGGGCCCGGCTCCACCGCCAGGTGTTTGACCACGCCGTTCTCGGCAACCAGCGCGAAACGTTGCGAGCGCGTGCCCATGCCGAAGCCGCTGCCGTCCAGCGTGAGCCCCAGCGCCTTGGCGAACTCGGCGTTGCCGTCGGCCAGCATCAGCAGCTCCTCGGCGTTCTGCGCCTTGCCCCAGGCGCCCATCACGAAGGCATCGTTCACCGCCATGCACGCGATGGTGTCCACGCCCTTGGCCTTGATCTTGTCCGCGTTCACCACGTAGCCCGGCAGGTGCGCCGCGCTGCAGGTGGGCGTGAACGCGCCCGGCACCGAGAACAGCACGACCTTCTTGCCGTTGAAGATATCGTCGGTGCTGATGCTCTCGGGGCCTTTCTCGCCCATCGTCTTCAGGTTCACGGAAGGGATGCGGTCGCCTACCTTGATCGTCATGTCCGTTCTCTCCGGTTGGTGGCACTGAAACAGTGGCCGTATGGTAGCAGAGCGCTTTGCGGATATTCACCCGCCGCGGCGTGCGGGTATATGGGGTCAGTTCACCAGCAGCACCTGACAGCGCAGGTGCGACAATTCCTCGAGCACGGCGCGCCGGTCCTTCGCCGGTGTCAGGTCCCCGGCGATCAGCACCATGTTGCCGAGCCGGTTCTCGACCTCGCGCAGCATTTCCAGGCTGTCGGTATTGACCGGATGCGGGTGCAGATTGACGCGCAGCCCGGTCTTCCCGATCTCGGCGAGCTGCGCGGCGTCGACCTCGCCGGCGGCGATCACCTCCAGCACGTGGTGGTCCTGCTGCGCGAGGCGTGCGGCGAGTTCGAGCGCGCGCGTGCTGGCCGGCGTGGCGCCGCAGAGCACGAACACCCGCGGCGGGCGCGTCTCCTGGATGCGCACGCGCACGATGGTGCGCTCCCTCGGCTGCATCAGCAGCAGCTCGACGCGTGCCGACGCCTCGCTCAGCGCCTCGCCGCGACGCGCGCGCGTGACCTGGAACTCGCCCTTTACCCGGCTGCGCCGCGTGACCGCGCTGAAGCGCTGCTCGGCCTCCCGCGACAGGCAGCGCAGCGCCTGCTCGACGTGGGACCCGGTGATCGCGCGCTCGCGCCCCGAACCGAGCGAGATCTCGTGCGTGATCGGCAGGTCCGCCACGGCGTACACATCCGCGTCCTCGACGAACAGCGCGTCGAGCTCGGCCTCGAGCTTGGCGGCGATCAGCGCCGCGGCCTCCATCAGCGCCGCCTCGCAGTTCATCGCGTCGAGCGCCAGCATGATGCGGCGGATCTTCGCCTTCTGCCCGCCGTCCTGCGCGCTCATGGCTTGCCGTTGCCCGCGGCCTTGTCATCGCCGCTGCCGGAGTGCTTGCGCCCGATCTCGGCCAGCTCATGCAGCCGCGCGCGCACCCGCTCGTTGACCGAGTCGGTCTCGAAGCTGCCGTCCTCCCGCATCGCGCCGGCCGGCATGCCGGTCAGCAGCGCGATCACGTCATCGACCGCGCTCGCGGCGTGGACGTGGAAATTTCCCGCGCGGCACGCCTCGACCACCTCCGGCTTCAGCATCAGGTGCTGCACGTTCGAGGCCGGGATCACCACGCCCTGGGTGCCGCTCAGCCCGCGCGCGGCGCACACGTCGAAGAAACCCTCGATCTTCTCGTTCACGCCGCCGATCGCCTGCATCTCGCCGAGCTGGTTCACCGAGCCGGTCATCGCGAGATCCTGGCGGATCGGGACGCCGGCGATCGCCGACAGCAGCGCGACCAGCTCGGCCATCGAGGCGCTGTCGCCGTCGACGCGCCCGTAAGACTGCTCGAACACGATGCTCGCCGACAGCGCGAGCGGCTGGCTCTGCGCGTAGCGCCTGGCAAGGAAGCTGGAAAGGATCATCACGCCCTTGGAATGCAGCGGCCCGCCGAGCTCGGTCTCGCGCTCGATGTCGATCAGCTTGCCCGCGCCGAGGCGCGCGGTCGCGGTGATGCGCGAGGGCCTGCCGAAGGCGTAATCGCCGAGCTGGATCACCGACAGGCCGTTGATCTGGCCGACCTGCATGCCATCGGTGGCGAGCAGCATCACGCCCCTGTGGATCTGCTCGGCCAGCAGCTCCTGGTAGCGGTTGTTGCGAAAGCGCCGCTGCGCGATGGCCTGGTCGACGTGGCGCGCCTCGATCAGCGCGATGTTCTCGCGCGCGGCCCAGAAATCCGCCTGCAGGATCAGGTCGACCAGGTCGCCCAGGTGCAGCGACAGCTTGTGGCTGTCCTCGGCGTCGCGCGCGCACTGGTCGATCACGCGGGCCACGCCGCCGGCCGAGAGCGCCCGTGCCTTTTCGCGCCGCGCCAGCGTCGCGATGACACGCGCGTACAGCCCCACGGCCTCGGGACTGCGGTCCATGCTGTCGCTGAAATCCGCGTTGACCTTGAAATACAGGCTGAACTCCGGGTCGTATTCCTTCAGCAGGTGATAGATGTAGCGGTCCCCTACCAGCACGATCTTCACGTCGAGCGGGATGGGCTCGGGTTCGAGCGAGGTGGTCGACACCATGCTGAGGATGCGCTCGATCGATTCGATGCGGATCTCGCGCGAGCGGATGGCGCGCTTGAGCGCGTCCCACACGAAGGAGTTCATCAGCACCTTGCGCGCATCCAGCACCAGGTAGCCGCCGTTGGCACGGTGCAGCGCGCCGGGCTTGATCAGGCTGAAGTTGGTGACCAGCGTGCCCATCTGCGCGATGTGCTCGATGCGCCCGATCACGTTCTGCAGCGTGGGATTGTCTTCGTAGAGCACCGGCACGTCGGCGGCGCCGTCGTGGTCCACCAGCACGTTCACGTGGTAGCGCAGGTGCTCCATCGCGAAGATCTTCTTGCGCAGCGGCGTGCTGCCTTCCTGCTGCTCGTTGGGCATGAAATCCCAGATGTTCTCGGCCATGTCCTGGTGCGCCGCGCCGAGGAACTCGAGCACCGACGGATACATCTGATAGCGCGACTTCAGCGCCGCCAGCATCGGGTCGATGATGTCGTGGATGAACTCGTTGTCGATGCCCTTGACGCGCTCGGTGCTCTCCTCCTGCCAGTCGTGGATGCTCTCGATGATCGACTTGAGCCTGCGGTTCAGCTCCTCGATGACGTTCTTGGCGAGCTCCTGCTCTTCCTTGGGCATGTCGTTGAACTGCGCGGGCGTCATCAGCTTGCCCTCGCGCACCGGGCCTATGGTGTAGCCGCCCGGCGTGCGGATCACCACCATGCCCTTGCCGCGCGCCTCGTCGTTGAGCTCGCCGAAGAGCTTGCCCTCGCGCTCCTGGTATTCCTCCTGGATGTCGCTGATGCGCCGGCGGTACTCGTCGCCACGGAACACGTTGGGCACCGTGACCAGCATGCGCTCTATCAGCTTCTCCATGTCGCGCTTGAGCTGCACGCCCTTGCCCGGCGGCAGGGCGAGCGCGCGCGGACGCGAGGGATCCTCGAAGTTGTTGACGTAGCACCAGTCGCTCGCCTCGCCGCGCTCACCCGCGTGACGCGCGAGCAGCTGGTCGACCAGCGTGCGCTTGCCGATGCCGGTCGGGCCGGCGACGTAGAGGTTGTAGCCCTCGCGCTGGATTCCCACGCCGAACTCGATCGCCGCGATCGCGCGGTCCTGCCCCATCGCGGAATCCACGTCCGGCAGCTCCGCGGTCGAGCGGAACCCGAGCGCCTGCGCGTCGGTGGCGCGCGACAGCGCATCGGCCTTCAGGGTCTCGACAGCCATGCTCTGTGCTCCTTGCTCAGTCGGCGCAACCGATACAGGTATCGGCGTAATACAGGGCCGCGAGGCGCTCGGGCGCGATGGGGCCGCCGCAGCGGCTGCACACGGCATATTCGCCGCGATCCATGCGCGCCAGGGCGTGCACGACCTTCTGCAGTTCGAGACGACCCTCGGATTCGATGGCGTAGAGCGCATCGAGGTTTTCCTGTTCGACCACCTGCTCCGCGAAATCGGCCGACAGGGGCTCGTCGCGCTTGCGCAGATCAGCGTCGATGCGCCGCACCCTTTCCTCGAGCTCATCGCGCTTGGCGATCAGGCGCGCGCGCAACGTCTGCTGGTCCGGCATGAGTCCTCCCTTGTGGCTTGGTGTGTCGCGGCGGGCGGCCGCGGTCCTCGGATTGCCCACAGCATAATGCCTTCAGTCGCGCGCGGGAAATTGCCCGGCCAGCCGCACCAGCGCCGCCCCGGCGAGGCGCTGCAGCACCCATTCCGTTTTGGCCTCGGCTCCGATAGATTGGTACAGACGCAACGCCGGCTCGTTCCAGTCGAGCACCGACCATTCCACGCGCCCCCAGCCACGCTCCTGTGCCACGCGGGCCGCCCATGCGAGCAGGCACCTGCCTATGCCGCGCCCGCGCGCATGCGGCAAAACGAACAGGTCCTCGATGTGGATGCCGGGCTTGCCGACGAAGGTCGAGTAATTGGGGAACCAGAGAATGAAGCCGACGGGCGCGGCATCGAGCTCCGCGATCGCCGCCTCGGCGAACGGGCGGGCGCCGAACAGCGCATCCTCGATGTCACCCACCGTGGCCTGGACCTCGTGGGACAGTTTCTCGTAGGCGGCGAGCTTGTGGATGAAATCGAGCACCAGCGCGGCATCGGGGCGTTCGGCCTGGCGCAGGCTGATGCCGGGCAGGGTCGTGTGGATCCGGGAGGAAGTCATCGCTGTGGATATCCTTGAAACGGCAGGACGCCCCGGCCGGCGCCATTGGCTGGCGCGGCGGGGCACGGCAGGCGCCAGTCTAGCGGCAGGCCGCGCACGGCGTAAGCGCACGCTGCGGGCGCTGCTCGTGCTGCTCTGCCTCGGCGGCTGTACCGACCTGCGCGTGACGCACCAGGTGCAGGATCCGGCGGCGGACATCGGATCGCAGCAGGCCTTCGGTTTCCTGCGCGCACCGCTGGCGGCCGACGCCCGCGCCTCGGCCGAGGCGCGCACGATGGATTCGGCCGTCCGCGCCGCCATCACCGGCGCGCTGCAGGCCCGGGGTTACACGCCGGCCCTGCCCGGGTACAAGCCCGCGCTCGGGATCGACTACACCCTGAGCGACGTTGTCGGTGCCAATGCGCGCCGGCTGGACTCGCCTTCCGACTACAGCCGCAGCTGGCGCGCCGGCGGCGCGGGCGACGGCACCGGCTCGATGGACCACACCATCGCCGATGCGGCCTTCTACCGCGAGCTCACGCTCACCGTGCTGCTGTTCCCGTCCTCGACCGGCGCGCTGGCCTGGGAGGGTAGCGCCCGGCAGTCCTTCCCCGGTGACCTACCGCAGGGTGCACGGCTACAGGCCGCGCTCGACCGCATGACGCGCAAGCTGCTGGCCCAGCTGCCCCCGGCGCTCTGAGGCCCGGCTTCGCTCGAAGGGGTGAATCGGCATGAGCATCGTTGTGGTCTGATTTGCCTAACGCCGGCACCCGCGGTTGCGCTAAGGTGATGCCGGCTGAACCGGTGCGGTGTCCGCGCCGTACAATCACAACAACACAACGTGCCAGCGGCCCACGCGGTCGCTGCCCCCCGAGAGAGGATTACCCATGCGTTTTGCCTATCACGCCTCGATGCCCGCCCCCGACCAGTACCTGCCGCTGGCGCGCGCGGCCGAGGAGCTCGGCTTCGACAGTTTCACGTTCCCCGACAGCATCTGCTACCCGAAGGAGAGCAACGCCAAGTATCCCTATAACGACGACGGCAGCCGCGACTTCCTCGACGGCGTGCCCTTCCTCGAGGTTTTCATCGCGATGGCCGCGGCGGCCGCGGTCACAACGAAGATCCGCATCACCACCTCGGTGGTGAAACTGCCGATCCGCCAGCCGGCGATCGTCGCCAAGCAGCTCTCCAGCCTCGCGGTGCTCAGCAACAACCGCATCGCCCTCGGCGTGGGCCTGAGCCCGTGGCCGGAAGACTTCGAGGCCTGCCAGATCCCCTGGGAGAAGCGCGGTCAGCGCATGGACGAGATGATCGAGATCATTCGTGGCCTGATGAAGGGCGATTACTTCGGCTACAAGGGCCAGATCTTCGAAATGGAGCCCATAAAGCTCTGTCCGGTGCCGAGCCAGCCGGTGCCGATCCTGCTCGGCGGACACGCGGATGCCGCGCTCAAGCGCGCGGCACGCATCGGCGATGGCTGGATCAGCGCCGGCACCTCGCTCGAGGAACTCGACGGATACCTGAAGAAGCTGCACGCCTTCCGCGCCGAGTTCGGCCGCGACAAGGAGCCTTTCGAGGTCCAGAACATGGGGGCCTCGGCCTATACCCCGGACGGCATCAAGCAGCTCGAGGACCGCGGCGTGGGCGAGGTGATCGTGGCCTTCCGCGACGTCTACAAGAAGCAGCCCGACACCTCCCTGGAGGAGAAGCTCGCCACGATGCGCTGGTACGCCGACAACGTGATCGCCAAGACCCGCTGAACG
>DAORUQ010000054.1:12300-17221 GCA_035433265.1 Pseudomonadales bacterium
AAAAAAGGGGGCGAAAGCCCCCTTTTTCGTGCACCGTTGCCGGCTTACTCCGGCATGTGCGGACCGGCCGCGATGATCGATTCCGACACGCCGCTGAACTTGCGGAAGTTCTGCTGGAACTGGCCGATCAGGTTGCGCATCTGCGCGTCGTAGGCGGCCTTGTCTTCCCAGGTGTTGCGCGGGTTCAGCAGGTGCTCCTCGACGCCCGCGACATGCGTCGGGACGTCCAGGTTCAGCCCGGGCAGGTGCTCCGTGGGTGCGCCCGCCAGCGCCCCGCTCTGGATTGCCGAGATGATCGCGCGCGTGGTCGGGATCGGGAAACGGAAGCCCGCGCCGCCAACGCCGCCCGAGCCGCCGGTCCAGCCGGTGTTGACCAGGTAGACCTGACTGCCGAATTTTTCGATGCGACGGATCAGCAGGTCGGCGTAGACATGCGCCGGGCGCGGGAAGAAGGGCGCGCCGAAGCAGGTCGAGAACGTCGACTTGATGCCGCTGCCCGAACCCATCTCGGTGGAGCCGACCAGCGCCGTGTAGCCGCTCAGGAAGTGGTACGCGGCCGCTTCCTTGGACAGGATCGACACCGGCGGCAGCACGCCGGTCACGTCGCAGGTCAGGAAGATCACGGCGCGCGGCTCGCCGGCGGCGATGCGCTCGGCGCGCTTCTCGATGTGCTCGCGCGGATAGCAGCAGCGGCCGTTCTCGGTGAGGGTCGTGTCGGTGTAATCCGCGATGCGGTGATGCTCGTGCGTCACCACGTTCTCGACGATCGCACCGAAGCGGATCGCGTCCCAGATCAGCGGCTCGTTCTTGCGGCTCAGGTTGATGGTCTTGGCGTAACAGCCGCCCTCGATATTGAACACCGCGCCCTCGGCCCAGCCGTGCTCGTCATCGCCGATCAGGTAGCGCTCGGGGTCGGCCGACAGCGTGGTCTTGCCGGTGCCCGACAGACCGAAGAACAGCGCGACGTCGCCGTCGTGGCCCACGTTGGCGGCGCAGTGCATTGGCAGCACGTCGCGCTCGGGCAGCAGGAAGTTCTGCACCGAGAACATCGCCTTCTTCATTTCGCCTGCGTAGCGCATGTTGGCCAGCAGCACCTTGCGCTGCGCGAAGTTGATGATCACCGCGCCGTCGCTGTTGGTGCCGTCACGCTCGGGATCGCAGAGGAACGACGGGATATTGAGTACCTGCCACTCCTCCTTGCCGCGCGGGTTGTATTTCTCGGGGCGGATGAACATGTTGCGCGCAAACAGGTTCTGCCACGCGTTCTCGGTGGTGACGCGGATCGGGATGTAATACTCGAGGTCGGCGCCCACGTGCAGGTGTGACACGTAACGGTCGTGCTCGGAGCTGAACTCGACCACACGATCCCACAGCGCGTTAAATTTCTCGGCGTCGAACTTGCGGTTGATCGCGCCCCAGTCGATGGCGTCGTTGGAGCTCGGCTCGTCGACGATGAAGCGGTCGGCCGGCGAGCGCCCCGTGCGCCGCCCGGTCGTCACGACCAGTGCGCCGGTGTCGGCCAGGTGACCCTCCTTGCGACGGATCGCGTGCTCCACCAGGAGCGCCGAGCTCAGGTCCGTGTACAACGTGCTGGTCGAAATCGTCGCAGTCTCCATTCAGAAAATCCTATGTTGCTCAATGGATTGGGCGGCTGTTACGCCGGCCCGGGCGGGCGCGGATCATACGGTGGCCGCGCGCGGGGAGGCGCATTATGGCAAAAACCCCGGGCTTCAGGAAACCGTTAAGGAAGTCAATGCTTCGCGGCGGGAACCTCGACGTGGAACATCGCGTCGATCGCGGCGGCGTCGAAGCGGTACTCCTGCTGGCAGAACTCGCAGTGGATCAGGATGGTTCCCTGCTCGGCGAGTATCGCCCGCGCCTCGGGCTCGCCGAGCGACTGCAGCGTTGCGCCCGCGCGGCTCGAGGAGCAGCGGCAGCCGAAGCGTACCGGCTCCGGCGCCTGCACCCGCACGCGCTCCTCGTGGAACAGGTGAAAGAGCAGCGTCTCGAACGCCTCGCCCAGCAACTCCGCGTCGCTCACGGTGCACGCCAGCTGGTGCAAGTGTTCCCAGCGCGCCGCCTGGTCGTCGACCGCCGTGGCGCTCCCCGGCAACGCCTGCAACAGCAGGCCGGCGGCATGTTCGCCGTCGCAGGCGAGCAGGATCGAGGTCGGGAGCTGCTCGGACTGCGTGAAGTAGTGCTCCAGGCAGCCCGCGAGGCGCGGCGTGTCGAGCGGCACGATGCCCTGGTAGCGCTGGCCTTCGGCCGGGGTGATCGTGATCGCCAGCGTGCCGCGGCTCAGCAGTTCGTCCAGCCCGCCGCCCACGGCACCATCGGCCACGCGCGCATAGCCGCGCACCTGGCGGTCGTGGGTGCATTCGCCGAAGAGGATGGACACCGGCCCCTCGCTCTTCGCCTGCAGGCTGAGGGATCCGGCGAACTTGATCGTGGAGCTCAGCAGCACGCTGGCCGCGAGCGACTCCCCGAGCAGCGCGGCCACGGGCCCCGGGTAGAAATGCTGGCCCAGGATCTCGCGCAGGCTGGGGCCGAGGCGTACCAGCTCGCCGCGCACCGCGGCAGTTTCGAAATGGAACCGTTGCAGGGTATCGGTATCGGGCGGGCTCATGAGTCGGAGTGGCGTTCCTTGAACTGGTGGATGAGCCGGCGGTCGCGCTTGCTGGGACGTCCCTCGTGCAGGATATCGCCGGCACGCTGCAGGCGGCGCTCGTCCGCACCGGCCGTGCGCGCCGCGAGGCTGGCGGCGGTCTCCTCGTAGAGCAGGGCGGCCTCGGGCGCCCCGCGGCGCTCTTCGGACAGCGCGCGCACGGTCACGGTCTTCTCGTCGAAGCCCTGGCGGATGCGCAGCTCGGCACCGACCTGCACCTCCTTCGAGACCTTGGTGCGGGCGCCGTCGTACCAGACCTTGCCGCCCTCGATGGCCTGCTTGGCGAGATTGCGGGTGCGGAAGAAGCGCGCCGCCCACAGCCACTTGTCGAGGCGCACGCGCTCCTCAGACATCGACGTCGTCCAGCTCCGGCATGATCTCGTCGAAGTGCAGTATCGCGGGGAAATACAGGCCGGCACGCGCCTCGCGCCTGCTGTCGGGCTGCAGCAGCGTCAGCAGGTAGCGGATGCCGTACTCGTGGGCCGACTGCAGCACCGCGTGGTTGTCGTCGATCAGCAGCGTGTGCTCGCGCTCGAAGGGCTCGACCGAAGCCAGTGCGGCCCAGAAGCCCGGCTGCTCCTTGGCCAGGTTGAAGTCGTGCGAGCAGATGATGCCGTCGAACCAGCGTTCCAGCCCGGTCTGCTCCAGCTTCAGGCTGAGGCTCTTGTGATGCGCGTTGGTGACCAGCAGCACGCGCCGGCGGCTCGCGTGCAGGCGCGCCAGGAAATCCTCGACGTGCGGGCGCACGGCGATCAGGTGGCGCATCTCTTCCTTCATGGCGCGCACGTCGAGCCCGAGCTCGCGCGACCAGTAATCGATGCAATACCAGTTCAGGTTGCCCTGCTCGGCGCGAAAGCGTTCGACCAGCTCGAGCCGCGCCTCCTCCTGCTTGCGGTCGAAGATCTCGGCGTAGCGGCGCGGCAGGTGCTCGAGCCAGAAGAAGTTGTCGAAATGCAGGTCGAGCAGCGTGCCGTCCATATCGAGCAGCACGGTTTCGATGTCGTTCCAGTCGACCATGATCCACCTCCGTGACAGGGGCGCAGTTTACGGGCAACGCGCGCGGGCGTCACCGCGCGCGGCCCGGGACGGCGCCGCGGCGCATGGCCTATAGTGTCATCGCATGAGCGTCATACTCCTTCGGGCACCCGCATGAGCGACCATCCCGGGCCGGAAATACTCGCCTCCCGCTGGGTCAGCCACAGCCGCCTGTTCCACGTCGAGGAGCTGCGGCTGCGCTTCGGCAACGGCGTCGAGCGCACCTACGAGCGGCTTAACCCCGGCTTCCATGGCGCCGTCATGGTGGTGCCCGTGCGTGACGACGGCCGGCTGCTGCTGGTGCGCGAATACGGTGCCGGTGTGGGCGATTACTATCTCTCCTTTCCCAAGGGGGCCGTGCATGCCGAGGAATCCATGCTCGACGCCGCGAACCGCGAGCTCATGGAGGAGGTGGGCTTCGGTGCCCATGAACTGGAGTTGCTGACCGAGCTCTCGCTGTCGCCCTCCTACATGGGCAACCGCATGAGCATCGTGCTGGCCCGCGGCCTGTTCGAGAAGCGCCTGCCGGGCGACGAGCCGGAACCACTGACAGTGAGCGTTCACACGTTTGACGAGCTGATCGAGCTTCAAGCCAGCGGCGTGCTGAACGAGGCCTACGCGGTCGCGGCACTGTTCCTTGCGCGCGAGCGCCTCGCGGCCGCGGAGGCTCCCTGAACCGCCTGCCCTCGGGCTGGCGCGAGGCGGTGTTGGCGGCCGCACGCGAGGCCGGCGCCGCGATCCTGCCCCTGCGCCGTGCCGGCTCCGACGCCGACCGCAAGCCCGACGGCAGCCTGGTCAGCGCCGCCGACCGCGCGGCATCGGCGATCATCGGCGCGCGACTGCACGCGCTCGATCCCGCGCTCCCCGTGATCTGCGAGGAAGCCGCGCAGGACACCGCGGGGGCCGCGCGGTTCTGGTTGGTGGATCCGCTCGACGGCACCCGCGAGTTCCTGCGTGGCAGCGATGTGTTCAGCGTCAACATCGCGCTGATCGAGGACGGTTACCCCTGCTTCGGCGCGATCCACCTGCCCGCCAGCGACCTCGACTACTGGGGCGCCTGCGGCGCGGGCGCGTGGCGTGACGGCTGTGCGATCCGGGCGCGGCGCCTCGCGGAGGCCGGCGCGGGGCTGCACGCCCTGGTCAGTCCGGGCGAGCGCGACAGCGCGCCGCGCGAATTCGCGGCAACGCTCGCGCGCCATGGCGGCACGCAGCGCATCGAGG
>DAORUQ010000055.1:0-17167 GCA_035433265.1 Pseudomonadales bacterium
TAGGCGCCGAGCTCGAAGCGCACCTGGTCGTTGCCCTTGCCGGTGGCGCCGTGGGAGATGGCATCGGCGCCGCAATCGCGGGCGATCTCCACCAGTCGCTTGGCGATCAGCGGGCGCGCGATCGAGGTGCCGAGCAGGTACTCGCCCTCGTAGATCGCGTTGGCGCGGAACATCGGGAACACGTAATCGCGCGCGAATTCCTCGCGCAGGTCCTCGATGTGGATCTCCTTCACGCCGAGCAGCTTGGCCTTCTCGCGCGCCGGCTCGACTTCCTCGCCCTGGCCGATGTCGGCGGTGAAGGTCACCACCTCGCACTGGTAGGTCTCCTGCAGCCAGCGCACGATCACCGAGGTATCGAGGCCGCCGGAATAGGCCAGGACCACTTTCTTGACTGAACTCATGTCGAACCTCCGCTCGAAGGGGCTGCGCAAAAAACGGGCCGGCCATTCTAGCCGCGCCGCCGTCGCGATCCCATCGCCGCCAGCGGCAAAAATAAACCGAACGGCCCGCGCTGCGGCCCGGCGGTGGCAACCGCGGTACCTCTGCCACGGTTTTTCCGCTAGCATCGCGGCCTCCGACCGGACCGCTGCGCCCCGATGCAAGAACTCCTGATACTGCAACCCGACGACTGGCACCTGCACCTGCGCGATGGAGCGGCGCTCGCACTCACGGTCAACGCCACCGCGCGGGTGTTCCGGCGCGCCATCGTGATGCCGAACCTGAAGCCCCCGGTAACCGCGACCGCGGAGGCACTTGCCTACCGCGCGCGCATCCTGGGGGCGCTCGACCCTGCCGTCAGCCGCGACTTCGAGCCGCTGATGACGCTGTACCTCACCGACAACACGCCCCCCGCCGAGATCGCCCGCGCCCGCGACAGCGGCTGCGTGCACGCGGTCAAGCTCTACCCCGCCGGCGCCACCACCAACAGCGACGCCGGCGTCACCGACCTCGGCCGCTGCCGCCCGGTGCTGGCCGAGATGGAGCGCCTCGGCATGCCGCTGCTCGTGCACGGCGAGGTCACCAGCCCGGATACCGATGTGTTCGACCGCGAGAAGGTGTTCATCGATACCGTGCTCGCGCCGCTGCTGGGCGATTTCCCGGCGCTGAAGGTCGTGTTCGAGCACATCACCACGGCCGATGCCGTGGCCTTCGTGGAGGCGGGTCCGCCGAACCTCGCGGCCACGATCACGCCGCACCACCTGCTCTACAACCGCAACCACATGCTGGCCGGCTCGATCCGCCCGCACTTCTTCTGCCTGCCGGTGCTCAAGCGCAACACGCATCAGCGGGCCCTCGTGCGCGCCGCCACCGGCGGCTCGCCGCGCTTCTTCCTCGGCACCGATTCCGCGCCCCATGCGCGCGCCACCAAGGAGTGCGCCAGCGGCTGCGCCGGCATCTACAGCGCGCATGCCGCACTGGAGAGCTACGCGGCGGTGTTCGAGGCCGAGGGCGCGCTCGCTCGACTGGAAGGCTTCGCGAGCCTCCACGGCGCGGATTTCTACGGCCTGCCACGCAACACGCGGCGCATCCGGCTGCGCCGCGAGTCGTGGCAGGCGCCGGCGAGCCTGGCGTTCGGCGACGACACGCTGGTCCCGATGTGCGCGGGCGAAACCATCAGCTGGCGCGTCGGCGCTGCGGAGGCCTGACGATGAAGCGCGAGCGCAACGACTGGCTGCTCGAAGCGGAAGCGGGGGGCAATGGCGAAACGCTGATGGCGGCGCGATTCCGCGGCTACCTGCCGGTGGTGCTGGACGTGGAGACGGGCGGCTTCAATGCGCGCACCGATGCGCTGCTGGAGGTGGCGGCAACGCCGCTGGAGATGAACGAGTCGGGCGACCTGGTGTGCGGGCCCACGTTCAGCCACGCCGTCGTGCCCTTCGCCGATGCGAACATCGAACAGGCCTCGCTCGACTTCACCGGCATCGATCCCTACGACCCGCAACGCGGCGCCATCGACGAGGGCGAGGCGCTCAGGAGCCTGTTCTCGGACATCCGCCATGCAGTGCGCGCCGCCGGCTGCAAGCGCGCCATACTCGTGGGCCACAACGCCTTCTTCGACCACGGCTTCCTGTTCGCCGCCGCCGAGCGCCAGCAGATCAAGCGCAACCCCTTCCACCCGTTCAGCACCTTCGACACCGTGACGCTGGCGGGCATGGCCTTCGGCCAGACCGTGCTGGCCAAGGCGTGCGCGATGGCCAACATCGAATTCAGTACGCGCAAGGCACACCGCGCCAGCTACGACTGCGAGAAGACCGCGGAGTTGTTCTGCGTGATCGTGAACCGCTGGCAGCAGGCACTGGGCTGGCCGCCGGCGGATCCCAGCGGCTAGCCGGATAGTCGTCCGGATGAATCCGGAGCTGCGGATCAGGCGTTTTTGGCCGCCGCTTCCTTGACCAGCGGCAGCAGCTCACCCTTCTCGTACATCTCGGCGATGATGTCGGAGCCGCCGATCAGTTCGCCGTTGATCCACAGCTGCGGAAAAGTCGGCCAGTTGCCGTAGGCCGGCAGGTTGGCGCGGATTTCCGGGTTGGCGAGGATGTCGACGTAGGCGAATCGCTCGCCGCAAGCCATCAGCACCTGTGTCGCGCGCGCCGAGAAGCCGCACTGCGGCTGGTTGGGCGAGCCCTTCATGTACAGGATGATCGGGTTGCCCTCGATCTGCTGCTTGATGATTTCCATGATGTCCTCGGACATGTGCTGCATCCACCTCGTGTGCAAGTTGAACCGGCCCGGAAGTCTACACGACTCCCCTGCTATAACCCAGTAAAGCAATCGGGAATTACCCCGCGACCCGTGATGCAGCGCCGGATCTGCGGATTTGTACGCATACCGAACCTTGCGTACGCGGCAGCGCACCGGTAGCATCGGCCGCTTTTCACGGGGGCAGCAAGGGCTGCCTCTTTGCGTTTTGGCCACCCGGAAACGAGGCGCACCATGGATCCGACGTCGATCATGCCCACCTACAAGCGGCTCGAGGTCTGCTTCGAGCGCGGCGAGGGCGTGTGGCTCTACGACACCGAAGGCCGGCGTTATCTCGACGCGCTGGCGGGCATCGCGGTCTGCGGGCTCGGCCATGCGCACCCGGCGGTCACGCGCGCCATCCAGGAGCAGGCCGCGCGCCTGCTGCACACCTCCAACGTCTACGGCATCACGCGCCAGCGCGAACTCGCCGACCGCCTCGTCGCGCTGAGCGGCATGGACAACGTGTTCTTCGGCAACTCCGGCGCCGAGGCCAACGAGTGCGCGATCAAGATCGCGCGCATGTACGGCCACGGCAGGAACATCGAGAAGCCCGCCATCATCGTGATGGAGAATTCCTTCCACGGCCGCACGCTGGCCACGCTCTCGGCCACCGGCAGCCGCAAGGTGCAGGCGGGCTTCGAGCCGCTGGTGAGCGGCTTCGTGCGCGCACGTTTCGGTGAACTCGAAGAGCTCGCGATCATCGCGCGCAACAACAGCAGCATCGTCGCGGTGCTGGTGGAACCGATCCAGGGCGAGTCCGGCATCCGCATGGCGCCCGAGGGCTACCTTGAGGGGCTGCGCGCGCTGTGCGACCAGCACGGCTGGCTGTTGATGCTCGACGAGGTGCAGACGGGCAACGGGCGCACGGGCGCGATGTTCGCGTTCCAGCACACCGCGATCATGCCCGACGTGCTGACCACCGCGAAGGGCCTCGGCAATGGTGTCCCGATCGGCGCCTGCCTGGCACGCGGCAGGGCCGCCGGCGTGTTCCATGCCGGCAACCACGGCTCCACCTTCGGCGGCAACCCGCTCGCCTGTGCCGCGGCGCAGGCCGTGCTCGACACCCTCGTCGCCGACGAGCTCTGCGCCAACGCCGTGCGCATGGGTGAGCGTCTGGTGCAGGGGCTGCGCGCGCGCCTGGCGGGAATCCCGGGCGTGGTCGAGGTGCGCGGCCGCGGTCTGATGGTCGGCATCGAGCTGCGCGAACCCTGCGCCCACCTGGTGCAGGCGGCGCTGGAGCAGGGCCTGCTGATCAACGTCACCTCCGACAACGTGATCCGCCTGCTGCCGCCGCTGGTCATCCAGGCGGCCGAGGTCGACCAGATCATCGACACGCTGGCCGCGCTGATCGCGGCCCAGGCCGGTGGCGCACAGAGCGCCGCCTGACCCCTCGCACCCTTCACCGGAAGTACGCGCCATGACGGCAAGACATTTCCTGACCCTGCTGGACCTGGACCCGCGGGAACTCGAGACCGTGATCGCGCGCGCCATCGCGATGAAAGCCGACCCGCAGGGCGCCGGCCGCGGCACGATCGCGCCGAACCGCGTGATGGGCATGATCTTCGAGAAATCCTCGACCCGCACCCGCGTCTCCTTCGAGGCCGGCATGACGCAACTCGGAGGCCACGCGCTGTTCCTGTCGCCGCGCGACACGCAGCTCGGGCGCGGCGAACCGGTGGAGGACACCGCGCGCGTGCTGTCCTCGATGGTCGATATCGTGATGATCCGCACCTTCGCGCATGCGATCGTGCAGCGCTTCGCCGAATATTCGCGCGTTCCGGTGATCAACGGCCTGACCGACGACTTCCACCCCTGCCAGCTGCTCGCGGACATGCAGACCTTCGTCGAGCACCGCGGCAGCATCCGTGGCAAGCAGGTGGCCTGGATCGGCGACGGCAACAACATGTGCCAGTCCTACATCAACGCGGCACGGCAGTTCGACTTCGAGCTGCGCATCGCCTGCCCCGAGGGCTACGAGCCGCGCGCGGACCTGGTGCGCGCCAACGCCGGCCGCGTGACCGTGTTGCGCGATCCGCTGGCGGCCGCTCGCGGCGCGCACCTGCTCGCCACCGACGTGTGGGCCTCGATGGGGCAGGAAGCCGAGCAGGAGAAGCGCGCCGCGGCCTTCGCCAACTACCAGCTCGACCGCCGCCTGCTCGATGTCGCCGCGCCGGACGCCATCTACCTGCATTGCCTGCCCGCGCACCGCGGCGAGGAAATCAGCGCCGAGCTGATGGACGCGCCCGACACCGTGATCTGGGACGAGGCCGAGAACCGCCTGCACGCGCAGAAGGCGCTGATCGAGTTCCTGCTGAATTCCTGATCAGGCGAACGGCCAGCCAATCCGGACAGTACCGATCCCGTATCAGCCATATCATTTCGATATGGCTGAGCGCCATTTATTGTCTTGGATCTATACCCCCGCGATAGATATTCTGTTGCTCGTCGTGATGCAGCGCAAAGAGCAGGTCCCGCGCTCGAGCATGCCGCTCCCTGACCCGGCAAAACATGAATGTGAGGGGTGTCCCGGTGGCAACGTCAGCAGAGTACGAGCTTGGTGAGTATGCCTTCCCGCGGGGCTGGTTTGCGGTGGCCGAGGGCGAACAGGTCACGCGCGCACCGCTGAACGTCCACTACTTCGGCCAGGACATGGTGCTCTACCGCGGCGAGAGCGGCCGGGTGGTGATGCTCGACGCCTACTGCCCCCACATGGGAACCCACATCGGCAAGTGCCGCAATTCAGCCACGGTACTCAATGGCACCTTCCTGGAAGGCGATTCCATTCGCTGCCCGTTCCACGCATGGCGTTTTGGTCCGGACGGTCGCTGTGATCACATACCGTACTTCAACGGTCCCATTCCGGAAAAGGCGCGGCTAAAGAGCTGGCCGGTGGAGGAGCGCTGGGGCATCGTGTTCTGCTGGCATGATCCCGAGGACCAGGCGCCGGATTTTCCGCTGCCGGAGATTCCCGAGTGGGACGACCCTCGATTCGTGCGCTGGCACGGCCTGGATCATGTGGCCGACCTGCACCATCCCGTCGAGGTGTTCGACAACGAGTCGGACGGCCCCCACCTGGAGTACCTGCACGGTGCCGGAAAGCTGCAGGCCTACGAAAACGAGGTGGATGGCCACCTGTACCATCAGCGCGAAACCCTGATCGAAGGCTTTTCATCGACCGAGGAAAGCAAGGTGCTCATGGGTGACTCGTCCGGTGTCGGACATGAATCCGGGGCGGACCGTTCACCTGCACTCAGGACCATGACCACGGTGGGCGCCTACCACGGAACCGGCCTGATGCTGGCGAGGTTCGTCGAAGCCAACGGCGTACAGCTGCTGTGCATCACCCCGGTTAACGATGGCGAGTGCCGGGTGATGTCCGCCGCGATGCTCAGATCGCCCACGGGAAACACCGATCCGGCCACCGACGAGCAGATTCGCCGCACCTACGCCGGCCTCCTCGTCGAGGGCTTGCGTCGCGACGGCGAGGTCTGGCTGAACAAGAAGCCGGCCCTGCAAATCCTGCAGCTGCCGACGGATGGACCCTTCGGGCACGGGCGACGATGGTATAGCCAGTTCTTCAACCCCCGGGAGAAGGCGGCGGCAATCCTCAAGAACAGCACGGGCAGACACACCATCCGGGGCATCCAGCCATGGAGTGAAAGCGAGCATGCGCGCATGGTCAACGGCTGACGGGGGCACGTGACGTGGACTACAGACCTGCTTTGCGAGGCGGCGACGCGATGCACACCGACACCACGCTCTCGTTCCAGGAGACCGTTCGCGCAAGAAAATCGGTCAGGAGTTTCCTCTCCCGGCCGGTTCCGGAGGCGATCATCCACGAGGTGCTGGAGGATGCCCGGCGCGCACCATCCAACGCCAACACGCAACCGTGGAACGTGCATATCGTTTCGGGCGACAAGTTGCGCCAGCTCACCCGGGCGCTTCACGAAGCCATCGGTGCAGGCCGCTTCACCCCGGACTTCTCCTTCGACACGGGGGCCTTCTACGGCCGCTACAAGGAGCGCAGTTTCGAGCAGGGCCAGTCCTATCACGAGGCGATCGGGGTGGCTCGTGATGACGAGGCGGCGCGCAAGGCAGCGGCTGCCCTGAACTATTCCTTTTTCAATGCGCCGCACGTTGCGCTGCTCTTCATGCCCGCGTTTGGCGACAGCGTGCGGGTAGCCAGCGACATCGGCATGTATGCCCAGACGTTCCTGCTGTCGCTCACCGCGCGCGGCCTGGGGGGCGTGCCGCAGACATCGCTCGGTTTCTTTGCGCAGACCATGCGGGAGTTTCTCGAGGTTCCGGACGAGCTGAGGTTTCTGTTCGGCATATCCTTTGGCTATCCGGATGCGACCGCGCCCTGCAACCGGATACGGACGGGGCGAGACCCCGTGTCTCACAGCGTCACGTTTCATGGATAGCCGCTGCAGCGAACACCGTAGGGGCGTCGGCAGGACCAGGAGGATGGCGTGGAAATGAGAGCTCTCGGCCGGACTGAGGTGCAGCTCAGTTCCGTTGGCCTGGGTGTGATGAACTTCGGGGCGCAAACGGCCGAGGACGATGCGTTTCGCATCCTGGACATGGCGTTTGACGCCGGCATAACCCTGTTCGACACGGCGGAGAATTATCCTGCACCGGTAGCGGCGGCTACGCAGGGGCGTTCCGAGGAAATCCTGGGGCGCTGGATAGCGGCGCGCAGGCTGCGCGACCGCGTCATCGTGGCAACCAAGGTTGCCGGACCCGGCAACGCGGCCGGCGACATGAGCCACATCCGCGGCAACAAGCGCCGCCTCGATCGTGCAAACATCGTCCAGGCCGTCGACGACAGCCTGCGCCGGCTGGACACCGACCATATCGACCTGTATCAGGTTCACTGGCCGGAGCGTGCCGTCACCACGCTCGGACGTTCACGCTATTCCTGCATTCCCGACTCACCCGCGCTGGTACCCATCGAGGAAACCCTGGAGGCGCTGGGCGAACAGGTGCAGGCCGGAAAGATCAGGCACATCGGCGTCGCGAACGAGACGCCGTGGGGCGTCATGCGCTACCTGGCCGCCGCCCGCGAACGCGGCCTGCCGCGTATCGTCGCCATCCAGAACGGCTACAGCCTGCTCGATCGCTATTTCGAGCTGGGCCTGGCGGAAATCGCGATGCGCGAACAGGTCGGTCTGCTGGCCTATTCACCCCTGGCAGGTGGCCTGCTGACCGGAAAATACGTGGGCGCGCCAGCACCGATACCGGGCAGCCGCTCGAGCCTGTCCCCCGGCTTTAGCGCGCGCTTCACGGACAAGAAGATGCGAGCGACAGCCGCTTACACCGCGCTGGCCCGGCAGCACGGACTGGAGCCGGCCGCCATGGCGCTGGCCTTCGTCCGGCAACAACCGTTCACGACATCGGTGCTGATGGCCGCCAGCAGTCCAGCCCAACTCGAGCTCAATCTGCGCAGCCTCGAGCTCGATCTGTCGAAGGAGCTGCTCAAGCAGATCAACGCGATCCATGACGATCTCCCCAATCCGTGACGGTTTGTCGCCCTCTGCCCGCCACGTACCCGCGCCTGAGCGAAGGAGTTGTCGATGTCCGAAGCCCCCCATCTGCTGGTCGAGGAAGACGGGGCGCTCCTGATCGCCACGCTCAACCGGCCGGAAAAACTCAATGCCATGACGGGGCAGATGATGGCGTTGTTCGAGCAGGCCCTCCATCGCTTCCGGGACAAGCCAGCGCTCAAGGTGATGCTGGTTCGTGCGACAGGCCGCTATTTCTGCTCGGGCGCCGATCTGCGCAGCGGCGGCGGTGCCCCCGCCCCCAGGACGGCCTCGGCCATCCGCGAAAATCACCGCCTCGGGGTGTTCGGGGTCCACCGCATCTATGACGAAATGGAGCATATCGAAAAGCCCATCGTGGTTGCCCACCACGCGATGTGCGTGGGCGGCGGGCTGGAGCTCTCGCTCTCCTGCGACTTTCGTCTGGCGGCGAAAAGTGCGGCCTATGCCTTTCCCGAGGGCTTGTTCGGCGTTCTGCCCGCTTCCAACGGGGTCAGCCGCCTGACGCGCATCTGCGGGCCGCATTGGGCACGCTGGCTCATCATGGCCAACAAGCCGGCAGACGCCGACATGGCCCTCGGCATGGGCCTGGTGCACCAGGTGTTTCCGGACCAGAGCTTCGAGCAGGACGTGATGGATTTTTGCCGCCACCTCGCCAGGCAGAACGGGGAGCAGATGGGCGCGGCAAAGATCGCGATCGAACTGGCCAACGATGTGAGCCGCGACCAGGCCCGCCACGTCGAACGCATGGCCAACAGCGCACTGATGTTGAACCCGGACTATCTCGCGCGGCTCGAGGCCTATGTCGGGAACATCGGCAGCGCTGCAGAAAAGGGTTGAGCAGCAGTTATCCGATCACGTGTCGACAGGAGATATTCGTGAAGGAGCAAGCAAGGAAATGGGCAGGACCCGCTGTCCCGCCAGGGAGCCTGGCTGAACTGGCGGATCATCATGCAATAGGCCGGCTCGCCAGGATCTACGCGCTCGGCATGGATATGCGCGACTACGACCTGGCCCGAAGCGCCTTCGCCCCGGACGCCATGGCCGCAGGCAAGCAGGGAATGGAGCCGATCGACCAGAACCTGCAGTTTACCTATGGCGTGGCGTCGAGCTTTCACGCGACCCAGCACGTCATTTCCAACCAGTACATCGAGCTGAACGGCGATGAAGCGCTCGTCTGGAGCTACGGCGTCGCGCATCACAAGGTTGCACCCGGCGAACAGCGCGATGAAATCATCGCGGGGGTCCACTACCGCGACCGATGCAGACGGTTTGCGCAAGGATGGCTGATCGTCGAGCGCAGCGTGGCCAACCAGTGGGTGGATATCGGCTCGCCGCAACGCCGCTCATAGCCAGCCCGAACAGCGAGCGAGAGCCGTTAAGCCTCCGGGTTGACGAGCAGTTTTCCCGGCCATTTTCCGCTCGCGGCGAGGGTCGATATCTCCTGCTGGATCAGGACATCCAGCCTGGAGATGATGCGGGGCACGCGACATTGTGCGGTGGCGGCAGTGACGATCTGGCGCGTGAGCACAGGATTCTCGATTCTCGCATGACGGAGGAGACCGGCCTCATGCTCCTTGCTGAAAGCCGAATAAGGCAGGATCGTGAATCCGTCTCCGGACATGACGAGCTGCTTTGTCAGCTCGAGGGAGTCGCTGCGCAGAATGATATCGATGTTGGCTTTCGTGATATAGGCATTCTTTTCCAGTGTCGACATGATGCCGTGGCGCGAGCCGGGAAGAATGAGCGGGTACCGGGACAGTCGTTTGAAATTGACCGGCTTGTCCGGGGAGAGCGCCGACTCTATGCAGCCGACCAGCATCAGGTCCTCTACCACCATCGCGCGATCGATGATGCGGTCGTCAGGGGACGGGCCATAGAGCAGCGCGATATCGATCTGTCCGCCGACCAGCCATTCGACGAGATGATCGGCTTGCCCCTCGATGATACGGACCTTGATGGCGGGCTCTGACGCAGAAACCCTGCCTATGAGTGGCTGCGCCAGCACATACCTGACCGACGGGGGCATCCCCAGGGACACGCTGCCTTCCACCTTGCCGGCCGGAAGTCGTGCATTCTGGAAGGCAAAATCGAGCTGACGCAGCGGTCCGATGACTTCGGCCCGCAGTTGCTCGCCCTCGTTCGTGAGTTGCATCCCGCGCGCGGTTCGCGTGAACAATGCGACGCCCAACTCCTTTTCCAGCAAGTGGATCTGGCGGGTCAGGGCAGGTTGCGCGATGTGCAGCACTTCCGAGGCTCTGTTCATCGAGCCGAGTTCGGCGATCCGCAGAAAATAGCCGAGACGCTTGAGGTTCATGGCTCCCCCTTTCCAACGGCCCATTTTGCCGTGAACGGGCAAAGCTGCCACGTGCAAACGCAGCTCCGTCAACGGTAGTCGTGACGAGGCGCGGATCAAGGCCAGCCGGTTGCAGAGTTCGGCTGAAGCCGAACCTACGCGGGAACCTACGTCGTGCGCACGCGCGCCACCGCATCCAGCCAGCCGGCGTAGAGGCGCGCGCGCTCGGGCTCGGGCATCGCGGGCAGGAAGCGTCGCTCCTCGCCGCATTGCGCCGTGAGGTGATCCAGGGTCGGCAGCATGCCGAGCCGGTAGCCCGCCAGGCTCGCCGCGCCCAGCGCCGTGGCCTCGGTGATGCGCGGGCGGCTGACCGGGATGCCCAGCATGTCGGCCATGAACTGCAGCATCCAGCTGTTGGCGGCCATGCCGCCGTCCACGCGCAGCACATCGAGCGTCGTGCCGTCGCGCGCCATCGCATCGAGCAGGTCGCGGGTCTGGTAGGCCACCGACTGCAGCGCGGCGGTGACGATCGCCTCGGCGCCGCTGTCGCGCGTGAGCCCGAGGATCGCGCCGCGGGCCGCGGGATCCCAGTGCGGTGCGCCGAGGCCGGTGAATGCCGGCACCAGGTACACGCCACCGGGATCGGGCGCCCGCAGCGCCACCAGCTCGCTTTCACCCGCGCTCGCGATCAGCCCCAGCGCGTCGCGCAGCCACTTGATCGCCGCGCCGGCCACGAAAATGCTGCCTTCCAGCGCGTACGCGGGCCTGCCGTCGAGCCGGTAGGCCAGCGTGGTCAGCAGGCGGTTGTGCGAGCGTACCGGCGTGGCGCCCGTGTTCAGCACCAGGAAACAACCGGTGCCGTAGGTGCTCTTGGCCTGCCCGGGCGCGAGGCAACCCTGCCCGATCAGCGCCGCCTGCTGGTCGCCCGCGATGCCGGCGATCGGTACACCCGCCGCGGGCAGTCCCGCCTGCACGGTCCCGAAATCCGCGGCCGAATCGAGCACCTCGGGCAGCACCGCGCGCGGCACCCCGAAGCGCGCCAGCAGTTCCTCGTCCCAGCATTGCGCGTGGATGTCGAACAGCATCGTGCGCGAGGCATTGGTGGCGTCGGTGCAATGGCGCCGGCCGCCGGTGAGCCGCCACAGCAGGAAGGTGTCGACGGTGCCGAAGGCGAGCTCGCCGGCCTCGGCGCGCGCGCGGACTCCCGCGACGTTGTCGAGGATCCACGCCAGCTTGGTGGCCGAGAAATAGGGATCCAGCAACAGCCCGGTTCGCGCCGCGACGCGCTCGCCAAGACCCTCTTCCTGCTGCAGCCGCGCGCAGGTATCCGCGGTGCGCCGGTCCTGCCACACGATGGCCGGGTACACCGCCGTACCGGTGCGCCGGTCCCACAGCAGCGTGGTCTCACGCTGGTTGCTGATACCGATGCCGACGACGGCGTGGCCCGCGCCGAGCAGTTCGCACACCACGGCGTCGAAGCTCTGCAGCGTGCTCTGCCAGATGTCCTCCGGGTCGTGCTCGACCCAGCCGTCCTGCGGGAAGTGCTGCGCGAACTCGCGCTGCGCGAGCGCGACCACGTTGCCGCGGGCATCGAAGGCCAGGCAGCGCGAGCTCGTGGTGCCCTGGTCCAGCGCGATCAGCACGTCCATGGGGTACCCGTCCTCCCGGTCCGGGCTTGATCCCCGGCGCATGCATCAATAGTATTTTTCATTCGATGCTGTTCCGACATGCATTTCATTCATCGCGTCGCCTCGGCGGCGAACCCGACGGACCCATTCGCCATGGCCAAGATCGAACTGCGCCATCTTCGCACGCTGGTCGCCCTGCGCGACACCGGCAGCCTGGTCGATGCCGCCGACCGCCTGTGCCTGACCCAGTCGGCGCTCTCGCACCAGGTCAAGGATGTCGAGGACCGGTTGCAGTGCTCGCTGTTCATGCGCAAGACCCGCCCGGTGCGCTTCACCAGCGCCGGGCAGCGACTGCTCGCGCTGGCCGACGAGATCCTGCCACAGATCCGTGCCGCCGAGATCGACCTCGACCGGCTCGCGGGCGGCGAGACCGGGCGGCTGTTCCTCGCGCTCGAGTGCCACAGCTGCTTCCAGTGGCTGATGCCCACGATCAACACGTTCCGCCATCACTGGCCCGACGTCGAGCTGGACCTCTCCAGCAGCTTCAGCTTCGCGCCGCTGCAGGCGCTCGCGCGCGGCGACCTCGATCTCGTGATCAGCTCCGATCCGCTGGAACTGCCCGGCGTGCATTACGAGCCGCTGTTCCGCTACGAGGTCCGCCTCGCGCTGTCCCCGCGCCACCGCCTGGCCGCACGGGCGGTGATCGAGCCCGCCGACCTAGCCGACGAGGTGCTCATCTGTTATCCGGTCGAGCGTGCGCGGCTCGACGTGTTCCGCCACTTCCTGGAGCCCGCCGACATCGAGCCGGCAAGCGTGCGCACGGCGGAGCTGACGATGATGATCATCCAGCTGGTGGCCAGCAACCGCGGCGTCGCCGCGCTGCCCAACTGGGCCATCAGCGAGTACGAGAACAAGGACTTCCTGGTCTCGCGAGCGCTCGGCGCCGAGGGACTGTGGAGCACGCTGTACGCGGCCATCCGCGAGGAACAGCGCGAGCATCCGTATATGCGCGACTTCATGGCGTTCGCGCGCCAGACCTGTTTCAGCGACCTGCCCGGCATCCAGCCGCTGGCGTCCGTGCGCTGAGGCGTGGCTCCCGGTAAAAGTTGTCACAAAGCCGCGCCATCATGGTCGCGACAAAGCCCGTTGATTGCCGCCCGCCCGCGCGGGCTCTATAGTTTGCGCAGCCTTGAACCCATGCGGAATTTCACCCCGAATGATGAGCCGGAACCGTTGCGTCGCCGCGCTGTGCATATCCCTTGCGCTCCTGCTGCAGGGCTGCGGCACCACGCCCGAGAAGCCCGAATCGCCCACGATCACACCCGCGCCGGCCCCTGAACCCCTGCCGCAACCGCCTGCGGAAACGGTCACGCCGCCGGAACAGCCTCCGGCGCCGCCCGCCGGACCGCAGGAGCCCGAGAAGCCCGCACCCGAACCCGAGCCGGTGGTATGCACGCCGCCACCACCGCCGCCGCCTCCCGCACCCGCGAAACGCCCTCCGCCGCAGACGGCGCTGGCCGTGCTGGGCGGGATCGAGCAGGTACGTGTCGATCCCCCGGGGCTGCAGCTCACCGCGCGACTCGACACCGGCGCTGCCGGGTCCTCGCTGCACGCGCTCGACGTGCGCGCGTTCGAACGCGACGGCAAGACCTGGGTGAAGTTCCAGCTCGTCGATACCGGTACCGGCAAAAGTGTCGAAGTCTCGCGCCCGGTCGTGCGCTCCGTCGCGCCGAAGGATGCCGCCGGCTCCAAGCGCTACATCGTCAGCCTCAAGGTCACGGTCGCCGGCATCGCGCAGTTCACCGAATTCGCGCTCACCGACCGCTCCTCGTCCGCCTATCCCGTGCTGATCGGGAGAAACTTCCTGCGCGACCAGGCCGTGGTCGACGTGGGACGCCGCTTCACCAGGCCGGAATAGCCGCACCAACTGAATCCGCCGGGGCGGAGCTCGCATGAAAGAAAAACTGAAGGTCTACATCGTCGCGTTCCTGCTCGCCCTGCTGGGGCTCAGCATGGCGCTGTACAAGCACTTCGCGCTCGGATTCCCGCTGCTGCCCTACGAGAAGGTGGCGGTGTGGACGGTGGAGTCCAAGGTCGAGTTCGAGGCGAGCGGCGCGCCGGTGGTGGTGTCGCTGGCGCTGCCCGATTCGCAACAGGGCATCGAGATCGTCAACGAGAACTTCACGACCTCGGGCTACGGCTTCGCGGAGATCGACCAGCCCGACGGCAGCCGCCGCGCGCAATGGACGCGCCGCGAGGCCGATGGCAAGCAGCTTCTCTATTACCGCCTGCAGGTCTATCCGGCGGCGCTGGACCAGGCGGCCGAGGTGATCGCACCATCGTCGCCGGTGCCGCCCGAGTTCGACAGCGCCAAGGCCGCCTCGGCCTCCGCGCTGCTCGACGAGATCCACGCGGTGTCGGCCAACACCGAAACCTTCGCGACCCAGCTGTTGCGCGCGCTGACCGTGGAACCGCTGTCGCAGAACGCGGCCTTCCTGCTCGGCGAAAACCGCGACCCCGCCTTCATCGCCGAGACCGCGCTGCAACTGCTGTCGCTGGCCGGCATCCCGAACCGCATCGTGCGCGGACTGGTGCTCGAGGACGACCGTCGGCGCCAGAAGCTGGTGGACCTGATCGAAGTCTGGGACGAGGACGAGTGGAAGATCTTCGATCCGCGCAGCGCGCGCGCCGGCAAGCCTGCCGACTTCATGATCTGGCGTCGCGGCGATGTCTCGCTGCTGGATGTCGAGGGCGGGCGCGAGTCGCAGGTGACCTTCTCGATCTTGCGCAGCTACCGTCCCGCGCGCGACATCGCGCTGGCCAACGCCGTCGACAACCGCGCGGCGCTGATCGACTTCTCGATCTACTCGCTGCCGATCGAGGAACAGAATGCCTTCAAGACCATCCTGCTGGTGCCGATCGGCACGCTGGTGGTGGCGATCTTCCGCATCCTGATCGGCCTGCGCACCTCGGGCACCTTCATGCCGATCCTGATCGCGCTGGCCTTCATCCAGACCACGTTGCTGTGGGGCCTGCTGCTGTTCCTGATCGTGGTCGGCGCCGGTCTGTTCATCCGCTTCCACCTGGCACGGTTGAACCTGCTGCTGATCGGACGGATATCGTCCGTGGTCACGGTGGTCATCGGCCTGATGTCGGGCATCAGCATCCTCAGCTACAAGCTCGGGCTGAACCAGATCCTCACGATCACCTTCTTCCCGATGATCATCCTGTCGTGGACCATCGAGCGCATGTCGATCCTCTGGGAAGAGGAAGGCCCGAAGGAAGTCGCGATCCAGGGCGGCGGCAGCCTGCTGGTGGCCACGGCAGCCTACCTGCTGATGAGCAATGCGCTGGTCGCGCACCTGACCTTCAACTTCCCCGAGCTGCTGCTGGTGCAGCTGGCGCTGATCATGCTGATCGGCCAGTACACGGGCTACCGCCTGACCGAGCTGAAGCGCTTCACCCCGCTGGTGGAGAACCGCTGAGATGCGATTCGCCAACCCGTTCGCCAACCCCAGGCGCCTGCGCCAGGTCGGGCTGCTGGGAATGAACGAGCGCAACTGGTTCATCTCGCGCTACAACCAGCGCAAGCTCTACCCGCTGGTAGACGACAAGCTGAAGACCAAGCTGCTCGCCGAGCAACGCGGGCTGGCGGTACCGAAGCTCTACGGCGTGGTACGCGAGCAGCACGAAGTGGAGACCATGGGCGAACTGCTCGACAAGTACGACAGCTTCGTGATCAAGCCGAGCCGCGGCAGCGGCGGCAAGGGCATCAAGGTCATTGTCGGCAAGCGCGACGACGTGTTCATCAAGTCGAGCGGCGACGAGGTCACGCACCTCGACGTCACGCGCCACGTCTCCAACATCCTGAGCGGCCTCTACAGCCTTGGCGGCAAGCCCGACGTGGCGATGATCGAGGCGCTTGTCGAGATGGACCCGCAGTTCAACGGGCTCAGCTACGAGGGCATCCCGGATATCCGCATCATCGTGTTCATGGGCTACCCGGTGATGTCGATGATGCGCCTGGCCACGCACGCCTCGGACGGCAAGGCCAACCTGCACCAGGGCGCGGTCGGCGTGGGGCTCGACCTCGCGACGGGGCGCTCGCTGTTCGCGGTGCAGTACAACCGCCCGCTCGAACTGCACCCGGACACCGGCCTGCCGCTGAACACGCTCACGATCCCCCACTGGCACGAACTGATGTGCCTCGGCGCGAGTTGCCACGAGATCACCGGCCTGGGCTATCTCGGCGCCGACATCGTGATGGACCGCAACCGCGGCCCGCTGATCATGGAACTGAACGCGCGCCCGGGGCTCGCGATCCAGATCGCCAACAACACCGGGTTGTCGCCGCGCATCCGCCGCATCGCGCGCGAGGCGGCGGCGAACCCGCAGCGCCCGGTCGAGGAGCGCGTGCAATTCAGCATGAGTACCTTCGGCACGGAACCCGCGCTGGCCAAAGCGGTCTGAGCGATCAGGCGGTGCGCGTTTGCGCCACCGCAGCAATCGTCATCACCCACGCCGTCGTGGAGGCTCCCGGTATGAACCGCCATCTGTGCAGTGCACTGACCGTGGCGTGCCTGCAACTTCCGGTGGCCACGCTGCTCGCGCAGGAGGCTGCGCCCGGACAGGTTGCCGGGGGCGGTGGCCTGAACTGCATTCCCCTGAAGCGCATCCAGAACACCCGGGTGCTCGATGACCGGACGATCCTGTTCGAAATGACCGGCAACGAGACCCTGGTCAATCGCCTGCCGCACCGCTGTCCCGGGCTGGGGTTCGAAAAGAGTTTCGGTTACAAGACCAGCATCAGCCAGCTGTGCAGCCAGGACATCATCTGGGTGGTCACCCACATGGGCTCGGGACTGGATCGCGGCGCGAGCTGCGGACTCGGCAGGTTCGAGCCTTATGTGGCGCCTGAAACCGACGCGTCGGACAAGGGCAAGCTGGAGCCGATGTAG
>DAORUQ010000056.1:0-17152 GCA_035433265.1 Pseudomonadales bacterium
CCGTAAACGCGCGCCAGGTACGCCCCGGCCAGCACGCCTTCGATCACCGGCACCTCCGTTCCGCCGACCCTATGATAGCCGGCCTTGCTGAGCACCGCGAAGCCAGCGCAGGAGGTGACGATGACCTCGGCGCCGTCCTCGATGGCGCCGCGCGCGGCCTCCTCGAAGCGCGGGATCACGTGCGTGCGCACGAGCTCGGGGTCCTGGAACCAGGGAATCAGGCTCTCCTCGAGGTCCGCGGTGCGCACCGGGTTGCGCCTGATGGCCTTGTCGGCGAGGCCGTAGGCCTCCAGGTTGCTCTCGACGATGTCGGCGCAACCGCGTTCGACGCCGACGGCCGCGAAGCGCTTGCCCAGCGAGCAGGCCAGCAGCATGGCGCATTCCGTGATACCCAGCACTGGGATGTCCAGTGCCTCGCGTGTCATGAGCAGGGCGGGATCGTTGCCGCAGGCGATCAGCGCCACGTCGGCGCCGTCTTCCTGCGCCTTGAACAGGACCTCCATGATGCCGAGGTTGTTGTAGGCCGTCATGAACTGCCGCGTCGTGATGTAGGAGGAGTGGTTGTTGTAGCCGACACAGATGCGCGCATCGGCGCCAACGGCGTCTCGCACGACCTGCGCCACCCCGTCGTGCACGACGGACTTGGCGGGGCCGAAGATCCGGTCGTGCGCGCCCTCGGGCGACATGAACTGGACGTGTATGGTGACAGGCATAACGGGGTATCCTCTTTCTTGTTTTATCGGCAGGGGGCGCGCGGCTGGCCGCCGGAACAGTGGTCTGCCCGGAAAGCCCGGATGCGGGAATCTAATCGCCAGGCGCGCGCCGGCTCCAGTGAAAGCGCTGCATGAGGGCCATGAAGCACATCGATATACGTCGCATCGACCTGAACCTGCTGATCGCCTTCGAGGCGATCTACCAGGAAGGATCGGTCACCGGCGCCAGCGAACGGCTGTACCTCACGCAGTCTGCGCTCAGCCATGCGCTGTCGCGGCTGCGCGAGTTGTGCGACGACCCCTTGTTCGAACGCCATGGCAAGATCATGGTCCCGACGGGCATGGCGCGGCAGCTGATCGTGCCGGTGCAATCGGCACTGACGCTGCTGGAACGATCCCTGAACCAGCCGTACCCGGCGGTGAGCGGCAAGGTCCGGCCGCGCCTGACCATCGGGTTGATCTCGATGTACGAGGCGGCATTCCTGCCGAGGCTCATGGCCCGGATGGCAGGCGAGCCCGACTACGAGATCGCCGTCACGCGCTACGCGCCGGGCAAGCTCGAGGGGCACCTCGCGCAGGGGAAGTTCGACGTGGCGATACAGATGGAGACTCCCCACTCCGTCCATGTGCACAGCACACCGCTGCTTCGCGAGCGACTGGCGGTCATGGCGCGGCGCGGTCACCCGCAGGCGGGTGAGGATATCGATCTCGCAACGTACATGGCCCAGTACCACGTGGTCGTGGTTCCCGACGAGCGCTGTACCGACTTCGTCAGCCAGGAGTTCCAGCGTCTGCGCCTGAATCGCCAGGTCGTGTTGCGCTGCCAGGATTACTGGACAGCCGCCCAGACGGTGGCAAGTTCCGATTTCCTGCTGACGGCGCAGCGGGCCGCGCTCGAGCAGGTCCTGCAATCCTTTCCCGGCAACCAGCTGCTGCCCATGCCCTCGGACCTCGATACGCCGGAGGCGATGGAGGTGCGCCTGTACTGGCACGCGTCCCGGGATGAGGATCCTGCAAACCGCTGGCTGCGGCAGCAGCTGCGCGCGATTTTCCGCAAATGTAGTGCAGCCCCGCGGCTTTCCCGCGCGCATCCTGGCGGAAGCGGGTCTGCTTGAGCAGCATGGTGGCCACCGCATTCTCGAAGCGCACGCCTTCGTCGCCGCGCACGAGCCCGGTGTCGAAGAAATAGACCTTGGGCGTCTGCAGGATCGCGCGGCCGATGTTGTGGTGCCACGGCTGTACCGTGAACACGATGTAGAGCGCCTACAGTATGTCGAGGTAGCGCTTCAGCGTGGTCGGGGACGCTCGAGAGCGGCGGCGGGCGTCGCGCCCTGCTGCTCGCACCACTCGCGCACGGAAATGGGGTGCAACCTGAACAGCAGGTAACGGCCGGCCAGCGAATCACCGCCCTGGCGCCAGGTTTCCATGCGGGCGCTGCCCGTGACGAGGAGCGCCTGGTGCGCGGGCTCCAGCCTTGGCGCTGCAGCACGGCGCTATCCGCCGCGACGTCCCAGTTGAGGCATTGCGACGGATTGAACCGCTCCATGAACTTGCGGCACAGCGTGGCCTTGCCGACCTGCCGCGCGTCGGTGATCAGCACCATCTTGCGCTGCAGATCCTTCGTGAGAAGGTCATCGAGATAAAGTCTCATGGCGACTTTTTTCCAGTTTGCGGTGAATTGGTCGCCTTTTGGTTGTGCTGTCAGCTCGCGGCCGCGCTCGAGGCACGGCAGCCGGGCGCGGCATATTGAGCTGAATCCGTCGGTACTTTGAGCCGTTCTGTCGTTGTCGTGAGCCGCCGCCGCGTCCAGCATTACGATGCCTTGCGTGCACGCTAAATATAAACAGCAAACCTCCCGGAGACTTGCTCCCGATGCTCAAGCCATGCACTCGTTCGAAGCTTGCCGGCAGCGCCACGATGCTCGCTGCCATCTGCCTCGGCGCCGAAGCCCTTGCGCAGCCGCCCGGGCCTGCGTCGGACTCCTTGCGGCTCGAGGAAATGACGGTAACGGCGCGCCGTCAGGAGGAATCCCTGCAGCAGACTCCGGTCGCGGTGACCGCCCTGTCGGGCAACCTGCTCGACAAGCTGAACGTGCAGGACGTGAGCAAGCTCGGACAGCTAGCGCCGAACCTCGTCATTACGCAGCAGACCAGCAGCCTGAACGCAGCGGCCATCTATATCCGGGGCATTGGGCAGAACGAGCCTGCGGCCAATGCCGAGGCTGGTGTCGGAATCTATCTGGACGGCGTCTACGTCGCGCGGACGGCCGGTGCCATATTCGATCTCGTCGATGTCGAGCGCATCGAGGTCCTGCGTGGCCCGCAGGGGACGCTGTTCGGACGGAACACGACTGGTGGAGCTGTACAGCTGGTCAGCAGGAAGCCGGGGGACGAGTTTGGCGTGGAGGCAAAGGCCGGCTACGGCAGCTACGACGACTGGTACACGCGCGCGCGGATCGACACGGGCCAGCTCGGCAGTTCCACGATCAAGGCGACGCTCGCCTACCTGCACCGCGAGCGTGACGGGTATTTCGACAACGAGCTCGCGAGCGACGAGGAGGATCCGGGCTCCCTTGGCAGCGACTCCGTCTGGCTGGGCGTGCGCGGTGATCTCGGCGACAGCTTTTCTGCCGATTTCGTGCTCGACTACAGCGAGCGCGAAGGCGCGCCGGTATTTTTCCAGATGGTCGCCGCGAATCCGGACGTCCGCAAATTCTACGGCCAGTCGCCCAGCTACGGCGGGGCTCCCTTCGTGGTCACCGGGACGCGACTCGACGACGGCCAGCAGGCGCCCTTCGACGACCGCTTCAAAAGCGACAGCGAAGTGTTTGGCAGCGCGCTCACGCTTCAGTACGACCTCAGCGAAGCGCTGGCGATAAAGTCGATCTCCGCTTACCGCTATTTCAACCAGGACACGATTTGCAGCCTCACCGGGAGCGGCGTGATGCGCGGCTTCGTGCTCGACCCGGTCAGCTACGCGCCGGTGGGCATAGAAGATCTCAATGGGCCATACAACTGCAACAACGCCCCGCAGCGACAGGACCAGTATTCGCAGGAATTGCAGCTGGTGGGCGCCACGGAGCGCTGGAAGTATGTCGGCGGCGTTTTCTATTTCAACGAGACGGCCGACGAGTACAACAGCCAACGCCTCACGTTCGTGCTTCCCGGCGGTACGGCGGGGCTCAACCTCGCCCCTGTCTCGGCCTTCGGCGGCGAGACGACCTCGCGGGCGATCTTCGGCCAGGCGAGCTACCGGCCGCTGATGCTGGACGACAGGCTCGAGGTCTCGGTGGGCGGGCGCTACACGAAGGACGAGAAGACCTTCTTCTCATCCGCGTATGCGGAGGAAGGAGACCAGGATTTCGACAATACGTCCTGGCTGCTCTCGTTCAACTACCAGCTCTCGGATGACCTGATGGGATATGCGCGTGTGTCGACCGGCTACAAGGCGGGCGGCTTCTCGCCGCGCTCCGCGGTGCTGTCGAGCTTCGAGCCCGAGGAGGCGACGGCCTACGAGGCGGGGCTCAAGAGCGAGTGGTTCGACAAGCGCGTGCGCGCGAACATGGCGCTGTTCCACACGGTCTACGACGATCTGCAGATTTCGCAGTTCCTGGCGGATTCCTCGGGATCGAGCGCCATCATCGTCAACGCGGGTGAGGCGACCTTCCAGGGCGTCGAGGTGGAAGTCGCCGCACTGGTGAGCGAGAACCTGACGCTGACCGCGTCGTGGGGATACACCGACCCGACCTACGACGAATACCTGTACCGCGACCCGCAGACGAATGAGCTGATCGACGTATCGGACGAAGCGCGATTCGTGCAGATGGTGCGGAACAATTGGCACCTGAGTGCCGACTACGTGTTCCCGCCGCTGTCCTTCGGTGAACTGAGCGCCCGCCTGGACTATGCGCAGAGTTCGGAGCGCTACATGTTTCCGCTCGATCGGGAGACGCCCTTCAACGAGGAGATCCACGACCCCGGTCAAGAGAACCTGAGCGCGCGACTTACCCTGGCCGACATGCGTGTCGGCGACGAGGGTACCTGGGAAATAGGCGTATGGGGCGACAACCTGACGGATCAGAACAACGTGGGTGACGGCATCGACTTCGGCGGCCTGGGATTCGCGGGCAAGTACTGGCTCCAACCGCGTCGCTTTGGTGTCGACGTCAAGCTCAAGCTCTGAACGTTGCCGATCCCCGCAGACGGGACCTAAAGGCGAGTCAGGCGGTCCAGGTCTGCGCCGGGGATCAACTGCCCTGAAAGGGATGCGGAGCATATGAGCATGGCCCTCAAGCATTTCTTGCTCTGGTCACTGGGTGGCCTGCTCGCGATCGTCGGCATCGTGCTGGGGATAGGGGGCGCCTGGCTGCTGGGTCTCGGCGGATCGGCCTATTACCTGCCTGCGGGCCTGGCGCACCTGGTCGCTGGCGTCCTGATCGGCCGCGGCAGGGTGCTGGGCGTCTGGATCTACTGCGCCGTTTTTCTGGCGACGCTCGCTTGGGCCCTCGCCGAGGTTGGCCTCGATTTCTGGCTGTTGCTGCCGCGCATCGGTCTACCGCTGATCCTGGTGCTCTACATGTTCACCCCGTGGATGCGCACGCATCTCGGGCTGCGGGCGTCGATCCCGGCGGATGCCTCGAGCCAGCGGGCCGGACGGGCTGTCGTAATCGCTGCGGCAGGCGTTGTGGCGCTCGTGACCGCGGGTTTGCTGGTCCAGGGGGGGAAGGAAAACGCGCAGCCGCCCGCGCGTGGCACGGCATCCCGGCCTGCAACCGACTGGGCCAACTACGCGGGGAACAAGGCCGGCACCCGGTTTTCGCCGGCATCACAGATCACACGGGAAAACGTATCCGGACTGGATGTCGCCTGGACGTACCGGACCGGAGATCTTCCGGAAAATCACCCGAACAGCCGTGCCCCGCAGATGTTCCAGGCGACGCCGCTCCAGATCGGCGACACGCTTTACCTGTGCACACCGCGAAATATCGTCGTTGCCCTCGATGTGGACACCGGCAAGGAGCGGTGGCGATACGATCCCGGGGTCGACGAGACGGGCGTCCATACCCTTGCCTGCCGGGGCGTCTCCTATCACCGCTCGCAACCCCCGCAAGCGGCGGATTGCGCAGGGCGCATTCTGGTTGCCACGGTCGATGGCCGGATGATCGCGCTGGATGCGCAGACGGGGCGTCCTTGCCGGGGCTTCGGTCGCGACGGGGAGATCTCGCTTCGCATCGGTCTGGGCCACGTGCGGGGCGGCTTCCATACCGTCACATCGCCTGCGATCGTTGTCGGCGATGTGGCGGTCGTCGGGAGTTTCGTGCTCGATAACATGACGGTCGATGCACCGTCGGGCGTCGTCCGGGCATTCGACGTCATCAGCGGCAAGCAACTGTGGAACTGGGATGCCGGGCGGCAGGATCCCAATGCCGAATTGAAGCCCGGCGAAAGCTACGTGCCCGGATCGCCGAACGCGTGGAGCCTGTTCAGCGCGGATGAACAACTGGGCCTCGTGTACATCCCGACGGGCAACCCGTCGCCGGACTATTTCGGCGGGCTGCGAAGCCCGGAGTTGGAGCGTTTCGGCAGTTCGGTCGTCGCGCTCGATGTTCCTACCGGCAAGGTGCGCTGGTCATTCCAGACGGTGCATCACGATCTCTGGGATTACGACGTGGCGTCCCAGCCGGTGCTCGTCGACATGCCCGTGGACGGAGAGCTTGTTCCGGCATTGATCCAGGCGACCAAGCAGGGTGAGATTTTCGTGCTGGACCGCAGGAACGGTAGCCCCATCGGGCCGATCGAGGAGCGGCCTGTTCCGCGCGGGGACGTTCCGGGCGAGCGCTATTCCCCCACGCAGCCGGTTTCCCTCGCGCTGCCGAGCCTCGCGCCGCCGGTGATGCGCGAAGCGGATATGTGGGGGGCGACGCCGCTGGACCAGCTCTGGTGCCGGATCGAGTTCCGCACGCTGCGCTATCTGGGACGCTTCACGCCGCCATCGCTCGAAAACAGCCTGATCTTTCCCGGTAACAACGGCATCATGAACTGGGGTAGTGTTGCCGTGGATTCCGCGCGCGGCATCCTCGTGGTGCCTACCTCCTATATGCCGATGACGCTGCAGTTGGTCCCGCGAGAGCGCGCGCCCGCGACAGACCAGATCGTGCTCGAAGGACGTGCTGCCGTCTCGCCGATGCTGGGCACGCCCTATGCGGTTCGTACCGAACGCCCATTCGCGTCGCCGCTGGGCCTGCCTTGCAATGCTCCTCCGTGGGGGAAGCTGACCGCGATGGACCTCGCGACCCGCCAGATCCTCTGGCAGAGGCCGCTCGGGACCACCGCCGACCACGCGCCTTTGCGTATTCCGGTTCCCGGTGTGTTCAACCAGGGCGGTCCCCTGGTCACGCAAGGCGGCGTCGTCTTCATCGGAGCGGCAATGGACAACTATCTACGCGCCTTTGATCTCGAGAGCGGCACGGAGTTGTGGAAAGGCAGGCTTCCCGCCGGTGGCCAGGCCCTGCCCATGAGTTACGTGTCGCCGCGCACGGGCAGGCAGTATGTGGTGATCGCCGCGGGCGGGCACCAGTTCATGAGCACGACCATCGGCGATCACGTGGTCGCCTACAGCCTGAAGTCAGGCGCCCCCCTGCAGCAGCGAGCGGACTGAGCCATGCGCGCGGCGATATTCGAAGAGGCGGGACGCCCCCTGAACGTGGTTACGGTCGAGGATCCGCGGCCGGCGCCCGACCAGGTGGTGATCGAGGTCGCGCATTGCGGCATTTGCGGCTCCGATCTGCATGTAACGCAACAGGGCCTGGTGCCATCGGGAACCATCCTGGGGCATGAGTTCGCCGGCACCATCGTCGAGATCGGGCGCGAGGTTGGTGGCGATTGGCGGGTGGGCGACCGGGTAACGGCGCTGCCGATCCAGGCATGCCGGAGCTGCGAGCCCTGCGCGATCGGGTTGCCCGGCCTGTGCAGCAGCGTCCTGTTCACCGGCACGACGCTGGAAACCCCCGGTGCATATGCGCAGTACGTGCGGGCGCGGCGGACGATGCTGCAGCGTCTGCCGGCCGGGGTCTCCTTTGCCGAGGGGGCACTGGTGGAGCCGCTCGCCGTTGCCCATCACGCGGTAGGCCTGGCGGGCGAGTTGAGCGGAGCCTCGGTGCTGGTGATCGGCGCCGGGCCGATCGGCGTCGGGGTCGCGCTGTTCGCGCGGCTGGCGGGCGCGCGTCACGTGGTGGTCAGCGAGCCTGCGCACGGTCGCCGGCAAACGGCGCTCGGGATGGGCGCCACGCATGCGATCGATCCGGCCGCCGGCCCTGTCGCCCGGAGCTTTGCCACGCTGGCGGGCCGCCAGCCGGGTGTGGTGTTCGAATGCGTCGGCAATCCGGGAATGTTGCAGCATGCGATCGAATTGGCCGGTGTGCGCGGCCGCGTGCTCGTGGCCGGTGTGTGCCTCGAGGAGGACCGCATCCGACCGCTCACTGCCCTGGGCAGGGAAGTCAGCCTGCAGTTCTCACAATGCTACACAGAGCGCGACTTTTCGAGCGTAATCGATGCAATCGCGCACGGAAGGGCGGATGCCACCCCGATGCTCACCCGGATCGTCGGCTTCGATGAATTGCCGTCTGCCTTCGAAGCGCTGCGGCAGCCCGGCGAGCAATGCAAGTTACTCATCGACCCCCACTGAGGTCTCCGGGAGCGGACCGTGTTCATCCGGGCCTGCTCCACAGACAGCTCCGCGCTACATGAAAGGAGAAAACACTCATGCACAGACAATTGGAGGCCACGTGATGTCCTGTACCGGCAGTATTCGACCCCCGCCAGAATTCCTCACGCGACCCTGTTCGATCGAGGCTCTCCGCTGGCGAGCGGAATGGATCCGCATGGAAACCATCCGGCAGATCGCCGGCGCCGGGCTCGGCCACTATTCCAGCGTGTTCAGTGCCGCCGAGCTGCTGGCGGTCCTCTACTACCGGACGCTCCGGCTCGATCCGTCGAATCCGCAATGGCCGGGTAGGGATAAATTCCTGCTCGGCAAGGGGCATATCGGCGTCGGATTGTGGCCGATCCTGGCGGACCTGGGCTATTTCCCCGCGGCCTGGCTGGATGATTTCGGGCAGATGGATGCACCGCTCACCGATCATCCGGTCATGCGCCAGGTCCCCGGCGTGGACTTCAGTTCCGGGTCGCTCGGTCACAACCTGTCGGTTGGTGTGGGCATGTGCCTCGCGTCGCGTTTTCGCGGTGGCGATGACCGCACGTTCGTGCTGCTCGGTGATGGCGAGTTGCACGAGGGGCAGGTCTGGGAGGCGGCGATGGCGGCGTCCCATTACAAGCTCGGCAACCTCGTGGCGATCGTCGACGCCAATGGAAGCTCGGCAGATGGACCGACCTCCGATGTCATGAATATCGAGCCGGTGGCCGGTCGTTTCGAGGCGTTCGGATGGCGCGCCATCGAGATGGACGGCCATGACGTGTCCCGGATCGTCGAGGTCCTGGACGATCTGCCCGACGCGAGAACAGCCGTACCCACCGTGATCGTGGCGCGCACGCTCAAGGGCAAGGGGGTATCGTTCATGGAGGCGGCGCCACGTGAATGGCACCTCGGCTTCCTGGGACCGGACGACCGCCAACGCGCGGAAAACGAAATACGGAGCCGCATGAGATGAGCACTTCAACCATAGAGATGGTCGACCCGTTTTCCTTTTCCAGCGCCGCAGAGGTCGAAGGGGGAGCCGTCATCGGCCAGACGCTGATCGAACTCGCGCGCGAGCGCGACGACATCGTCCTGATTGCCCCGGACGTCGGTCGTGGCCCCGCGACGACGGCCTTCATCGAGGCATTTCCGGATCGGTATATCGATACCGGCATCGCGGAGACCAATTCGGTGTCGATCGCGGCGGGACTCGCGGCCGCGGGTTATCGTCCGTTCGTCTTCGGCATCGGCGCGTTCCTGGCGCCCAAGTGCATGGAGCAGATCCGCACCGATATTGCCGTCAACCGGTTGCCGGTGACGATGATCTCCGCCTGGGGCGGTCTGGACATGGGGTTTTTCGGCGCGAGTCATCACGGGATCGAGGATATCTCCATCCTGAGGGGGACGCCGCATCTGACGATCGCCTCGGCAGCGGACGATGTCTCGATGCGCGCGCTCATGCGCACGGCCGTGACCGAGGGCCTGCCCTTCTACATCCGCGCGCCGAGCGCAGGCGCGGCCGATGTCTACGACACTGCGCCACGTGTTGCGCGAGGCGAATTGAGCATGGTTTCCCAAGGCGTGGACGTGGCGCTTGTCGGGACAGGGCTCGGGACCTCGTTGTGCGTGCAGGCCGCAGCCGTCCTGCAGGAGTCGGGCGTGTCCGCGACGGTGGTGGACGCGGTCTATCTGAAGCCCTTCGACGGCGAGGCCATCTGCCGGTTGGCCCGAACCGTTCGTGCCGTCGTCGTCGTGGAAGAGCACAACGTCCGCGCGGGGCTGACATCGCTGGTGGCGGAGGCGCTGGGTCGCGGCGGCGTAGCGGTACCATTGGAGGGCGTGGGGCTGCCTGATGGCGATCTGGCGGTTGCCGTGCCGCAGCGGTTGCTGGCCCGCTACGGTTTGACCGCCGATGCGATCGCGGCGAAGGCCATCGCAGCGCTCGGGCGGTCGCGTTCATAGGAGCGCAGGCGGCTCGGCTACAATGCGTGGCATCCAGCGACGGTATGCCCCCCATGAATCGACGTTCAGCCCGGTCCGCGCCCAGGCCTCCCACCGGCCTGCTGCTGCAGCAAGTACTGCGCAGCGTGCGTCATGTCGGCGGCGATGAAGACGCGATCCTGCGCCGCGCCGGCATTGCGGGGCTCGGTGAGAAGGCAGGCCGTGACGGCTGGATGCAGCTGATTTCGCACGATCAGTTCGTATCGATCTATCGTGAATGCGTCGACCTGCTCGAACGGTCGGACGCGAAGTGCAGCGGCCGGCCGGCGATGGGTGTGTCCGAATTTCACATGCTGTGCTATTGCATGATAAGTAGCGCGACACTGGGCCAGGCGATCGATCGCGCCGCGGCCTTCGGCCGGTTGTTCGAGGGCGGCGTCGGCGAATTCACGCTGCGGACGGTGCGGGAAAATGCCGAATTCCGCATGCACTCCGCCTCCAGGCCGCGTGATGCCCACATGATCTTCGGTGTCCTGACGGGACTGTCGAGTTTTGCGCGCCTGTTTGGCTGGTTGGTCGGCAAGGATCTGTCGCCGCTCACAGTGAAGATCTGCTACGGTCCGGTACTGGACGAGCACGTGGTCTCCTGGCTGCTGCCCTGGCGTGTGGAATACGAGGCCGAAGACAACCTTCTGTGCTTTCCTGCGCGATACCTCGCTCTGCCACTCGTGCGCAGCGCCGCCGAACTGGATGAACTGCTCACCACGTTTCCGTTCGATCTCGCGACCGGGCGATCGAGCGTGACGCCTGCCTCCGTTTGGGTGCGCAAGATCTGCGCCACAGCACTCGCGCACTGCAGTGCGCCGCCCAATACGGAGCAGATCGCGCGGCAGCTGGGATTGAGCGTCGCAACACTGAAACGGCGCCTGAGCGATGAAAACACGTCGGTCAGGGAACTGAAGGAGCGTTGCCGCTGCGAGCTCGCGTACGACCTCCTTGGCGACCGGTCGTTGACGCTGCGCGAGATCTCGCTTCGGCTCGGCTTCAGCGATACCACCGCGTTCTCGCGTGCCTTCAAGGCTTGGACGGGACGCGTGCCCTCGGCCATCAGGCACGAGTCGGGACTTGTCGGCCTCAACCGTCGCGAGACACGCTGACACCGCCCCTTGCCACGAGCCTGGGTCGGCAAGCAACGGCGCGATGAATCGAATGCCGCGGCTACGGTCCGGCCCGGCTCGCCAGAGAGGGAAATGCCGGTTTCATGTCTCGCTTGCGGTAACGCTGACGAGCGGTGCGCACCCGCCGGTTCAGGGCATGTAGGCTCCGCCGCTCACGCTGATCAGCTGCCCGGTGATGTAGCCGGAAAGGTCCGAGGCGAGGAACAGTGCAAGGTTCGCGATGTCCTCGGCCACGGCCTGGCAGCAGTTCACCACGCCGGTGTCAGCCTCCCTACACGCGTGTAGAAAAAGCAGGGCCGCGAGGGGCCCCGACTGATAACGGATCGAGCGCCCGGTTCAGAACTCGAAAGTCACGTCCAGGCCATAGGTGAGCGGCTCGCGATGCAAGCGCCGGACACGACGCGTGTCCTCGGCGCCTGCAGATCAGTCGCCGGTATCGCCGCCACCCAGGTAGGCATCGTCGTCATTGGCGGCGGTGATTTCGCGGTAACGATCCATGCCGTGCGGCCACTGCGTGACGATGCGCCCGGAGGCGGCGCGGTAGTAGTCGTGCGCGCCGCTGTGCCAGACGGCCACCGCGTCCAGATCCGCCTGCAGGCGGCGGTTGTAGTCGGCCATGACCTCGGGCTTCACCTCGATCCACGCGAGCTTCTCGCGCGTCATGCGCTGCAGGTGGCGCAGCAGGTAGTCCACCTGGCACTCGATCTGGAAGATGATCGAGCCGTTGTTGGTGTTCGGCCCGTAGAGCATGAACAGGTTCGGGAAGCCGGCCAACGTGATGCCCAGGTAGGCCTGGGCGCCATCGGCCCATGCGTCGTCGAGCCTCACTCCGTCACGCCCGCTGACGTCAATGGTCGAAAGGAATCGCGTGGTGTCGAAGCCGGTCGCCAGCACGATGGTGTCGACGACGCGCGGCGTCCCGTCGCGCGTCACGATCGCCTCGGGCGTGATGCCGGCGATCGGTTCGCTGACGAGCTGCACATTGGAGCGGTTGAAGGTCGGGTACCAGTCGTTGGAGATCAGCGCGCGCTTGGCGCCGAAAGGGTAGTCGGGCGTGAGCTTGGCGCGCGTCGCGGGATCCTTCACCACGTCCAGATTCTGCAGGCACACCGCGGCGGAATCGCGCAGGATGTCCGGATCGACCAGCGTCTGAATCGCGTTTACCCAGTTCCAGACGGTCTCGCGCTCGGCCGCGGCGGCAGCCGGATCGTCGCGAAACTCCGCGAGTTGCTCCGGTGTGTACGCGTCCTCGCGCGGACGCACCCAGTTCGGCGTGCGCTGGTAGACGTCGAGACGCCGCGCGAGGCGCGCGATCTGCGGCACGAACTGCACGGCGCTCGCGGCGCTGCCGATCACCGCGACGTCGCGTCCGGCCAGGTCGTGCGCATGGTTCCAGCGCGCCGAGTGGAACACCGTCCCGGCGAAGCGATCGAGCCCCGCAATGGCCGGCCAGGCGGGCAGGTTGAACATCCCGACCGCGCCGACCAGTACCTCGGCCTGCAGCGTCCCGCCGTCGGCCAACGTGAGCTCCCACGCGGCCTGCGTCTCGATCCAGCGCGCCGCGCTCACCGGGGTCTTCAGGCGGATGTGCGGCCACAGTCCGAAGCGCGCGACGCAGTCCTCCATGTAGGCCCGGATCTCCGGCTGCGTGGCATAGGGGCGTGGCCAGTCGCGCTTGAGCGCGAAGGAAAACGAGTACAGGTGCGACGGCACGTCGCAGGCGCAGCCCGGATAGCTGTTGTGCCACCAGGTCCCGCCGACGCCGCCAGCCTGCTCGAGGATCACGAAATCCTCGTGGCCGGCTTGCTTCAGGTGGATACCGGCGCAGATGCCGCCGGGTCCGGCGCCGATGATGGCGATGCGTTGCATTCAATCGACTCCTCGATCGCGCACGGGCCAGCCGACGCGCCGCTTCAGGGCATGTAGGCTCCGCCGCTCACGCTGATCAGCTGACCGGTGATGTAGCCGGAAAGGTCGGAGGCGAGGAACAGCGCCAGGTTCGCGATGTCCTCGGGGCGGCCGAGGCGAGGGATCGGCAGACCGCTCATGTTGTACAGTGTGCCTTCCTCCAGCGCCTTTTCCATGTCGTCGGGCTTGCCCATGGTGTCGAAGCCGAAGCGGTTCCAGAAGCTCCCGCCGCCCACTTCCTCGGCCTTGTAGGGCACGATCCAGCCGGGGCAGATGTTGTTCACGCGCACGCCCTTCTTGGCCCACTCCCAAGCCAGTGCCTTACTGAAGCTGTTCACGAAACCCTTCACGCCGCCGTAGTGCACGATGTTCGCGGCGGCCTCGCCGAGCAGCGAGGAGTTCGAGGAGATGTTGATGATGCTGCCGTGCTTGCGCCCGAGCATGTCCTCGGCCACGGCCTGGCAGCAGTTCACCACGCCGTCGATGTTCAGCGCGATTTCCCAGCGCCGGCCTTCCTCGTCGAACTTCTCGAAATCCGAGGGGTGCGCGACACCGCCGGCGTTGTTCACCAGCACATCGACGGGACCGAATTCACGCCGCGCCTCGGCGACCATCGCATCGACGCTGTCGCGCCGTGTCACGTCGGTCTTCACCGCGAGTACGCGACCCTTCAGGCCCAGCGTGCGTGCCTCCTCGGCCAGCTTGCGCCCGGTCGCGTCGTCGCGCGAGGCGCTGATCACGTTGCAACCCTCGCGGGCGAATTCCAGCACCAGTCCGCGGCCGATGCCGCCGCTGCCGCCGGTGATGATTGCCGTTTTGCCGGCGAGTCCGAGATCCATGGCGTGCTCCCTGTGTCAGTGGTTCGTCAGGCTTCAATCTATCTGAGGCGAGGCAAGGCGCGCATGCACCGCGCCGTCCACCGGTACCGCCGCGCCGTTGATGAATTCGGCGGCATCGCTGGCAAGGAACACCGCGGCGCGCGCGATGTCCTCGCCGGTGCCGAGACGCCCGCTCGGGACCTGGCGGGCAAAGCGCGCCAGGCCGTTATCGAAGGTGCCCAGCCAGGCGCGTACCGGCGGCGTGTCCATCGGGCCCGGTGCGATCGTGTTGGCGCGGATGCCGCGGCCACCGTACTCGGTTGCGATGCTGCGCATCAGGCTGATCACGCCGGCCTTGGCGGCGCCGTAGACCGCCAGCCCGGTCGCGGCGTTCATGCCGGCGCCGGAAGACGTGCTCAGGAAACAGCCGCTGCCCTGCGCCAGCATCACCGGCAGCGCCGCGTGCACGGCGTAGTACACGGCGTCGAGGTTGAGCGCCATGATGCGCCGGTAGTCCGCGAGGCCCTGCTGCTCGGTGGGCGTCGGTATCGCGCCGCCAGCGTTGCTGAACATCACGTCGAGGCGCCCGAAGGCCGCGACCGCGTGCGCGACCATGGTCTGCACCTGGTCGGCGTCGGTGACGTCGGCCGCATGGGCCTTCACGCGTGCGGCCGGCAGTTCCTCCACGGCTGCGGCCAGCTGCGCGGCGTTGATGTCGACGGCCAGCACCCGCGCGCCCTCGGCGGCGAAGGCGCGCAATGAGGCGCGCCCGATGCCGCTGGCGGCGCCGGTGATGATCACGACCTTGTCTTGCAGTCCCAGCTCCATCGCGAATTCCTCCCGTGTGTTGTGCTCAGTGTCCCCAGCGTTGCAGCACGCCGCGCCGGCGCGCCGCGATCTGCCCGGCGCGCTGGGCCGGCGTCACGCGCTTCGTGGTGGCTGGCAGGTGACGCTCGAGATCGGCGAGTTTCACCTGGGTGGCCTGCGGTTGCGGGTAATGGTCGGCCAGCATCCAGCGGATCGTCATGTAACCTTCCGCGAAGCCCGAGGGATCGATCCAGTTCGCCACTCCGGGATCGACGTGGGAGACCACCAGGATCAGCTCGCCGTCGTCCTCCAGCGCCGCGTAGTGGCAGTTGGTGCCGCACAGGCGGTTGCGGTAATCCATCGAGGACCACCAGTAGTTGCCGAACTCCACGGCCCAGTACCCGGCCCTGGGCGGCTTCACGCGCACGATCAGCGCCTCGTCGGCGGGAACGGACCAGTAGGCGATCATCGGCTCGCCGCCGGGGGTGGCGTCGAGCGCGTTGCTGTCGAGCTGGCGATAGGAGAGGAAGGTGTTGGGCCGCGCCTTCCACATCTCGATCATGTTCGCCCAGTACTCCACCGACTCGCCGACCCAGCGCGCGGCGACGCCGAGGCCCTCGGCGAGGCGTGGCGCGTCCACCACCGGCGGCGGCGCGGCGGCGCCGAGGCGCTCGATGCGCGCCTGCATCGGCGTTTCGGTCTCCCAGTCGGCGAAGAACTGGCGGAAGGTCACGCGGAAGGTGTCCGGCGTGGTGCGCAGCCAGTTGCCCGGCTGCGGGTGCGGGCTGCAGATCAGTTCGAAGCTGCCGTCGGCCTCGACGTGGATGTCCCCGCCGAACAGCGTGTGCGCGACCTTGCCGCCCCACGGCGTGTTGCCGGTCTCGACCGCGGTGACCGCGAAGTAGCGCGCCGTGCCGCGGTGGCCGCTGATGCGGTAGGTGTCGGTGCCGTTGATCGGGCCGCCCACGTAGACCGAATCGGGGTTGTCGCCGCCCTGTTTGCGGATCGGGTCGAAGTAGTGGATCAGCTCCGGGTGCAGCGGGTCGTTGTTCTCGAGGTGGAACTGCAGCGCAAGCCCGATGTTCGCCGCCAGCGTGCGAAAGCCCTCGGCGCGCGAGAGATCGCCGGTGGGTACCTGCGGGCGGAACGGCAGCCGGCCCGCGCTCTTCAGTTGCTCGCAGAAATCGTCCCAGGCGGCGCTGAGCAGCGCGTCTTCGTTGGTGGTGTCGGCGGTCACGGCTGGCTCCTCCCGGTGAGGCGGTTGATGGTCGTGTCGATCAGCCCGAGCAGGTAGGGCCTGTCGTAATAGCGGGGATCGAGCAGCGCGTCGCAGGCGAGGCCCGCGACCAGGTGCATCAGCTCGTTGGCGGTCGCGACCGGATCGATGCCGGCGGGTGCCTGGCCCAGCGCGCGCGCGGCCTGGAGGTCGGTGACGAAGCGCTCGCGCGTGCGGTCGAGGCGTGCGCGCTGGGCCTTGCGCGCGCCGGCATTCACCGCGGCCACGCTCCAGACGCACAGGCGGATCTTCCAGTCCTGGCGCGATTCCGCGTCGAGCGGCAGCACGCACCGCAGCCGCTCGCGCAGTGCGTCCATTCCCTGCAGGCCGCGGGTGCGGCGCGTCTCGCGTGCCACGTAGCGGGCGTTCGCCCATTCCAGCGCGGTCTCGATCACCTCGTCGCGGTTGGCGAAGTAGTGCTCTACGATGCCCTTGGAGACGCCGGAGCGCGCGGCAATCTCGCGCATCGTGGCCTGCTCGAGGCCGAGCTCGGCGATCGCGAGCGCGGCGCTGCGCGCGATCGAGGCGCGGCGTTCGGCGTGGTCGACGATACGGGGCACGGCGGCTTTCGGGCCTTGTTGTTGTTCGGCGAGGTGCATTCTCCGCGCCCGCCGGATTTTTTGCAAGCCACCTGGCTTGCAACAACATGTAGGTCGCATTCATGCCGACGGGTGCGTGTGGGTCGGCATGAATGCCGGCGGGTGCCTGCTGGTATGCGACGGGTCCGGCTTTGCCGAACCCTCGTCGGGCTGAAGCCCGATCTGCGAGCCTGGCCAACCGTCATCGGATCGTAACCCGTCGCGGCTTCCCTGCCGCGCT
>DAORUQ010000057.1:0-17117 GCA_035433265.1 Pseudomonadales bacterium
CGATCGCGCGCTTGTAATCGTTCTGCTGGTAGTAAGCCACCGCGAGCAGATAGTAGGCCGCGCTGTTGGGGTTCTGCGCCGTCTGGAACCATTGTTCCAGCGAGGCCGCGCCTTCCTTCCACTTCTCCTGCGCCAGGAACATCTGCGCGATCTGGTAGCGCGTGTCCGACACTTCCTTCTCGTTCAGGCCGCCGGCGTCGATGGCCGCCTGCAGGTGCTTCTGCGCACCCGAATAGTTGTCGCGCGAGCTCTCGATCGTGGCCAGGATCTGCTCGGTGCGGCTGCGCTCGTAGGGACTCAACGCGTCGAGCTTGAGCTTGGCCACGGCCGCCTTGGCACCGGCGTAGTTTTCCTTGTTCAGCGCTTCGATCGCCTCGGTCAGGATCTTGCCGGTTGCGGCATCGATACCCGTGGGCGGAGGCGCCTTCTCATCATCCTTTTTCTGCGCCGTGACGTTGCCGGCCAGCGCAAAGGCTACCAGCAACGAACAGGTGACGCGCAGCAGGAATCCGGTCGTCCGCATTACTAGTTCTCCAGGGTGAAGCGGATGATGGTCTGGACGCCGACGCGATCCACCGCGACGCCACCCTCGATCTTGGGGTTGTAACGCCAGCGCGCGATCGACTTGAGAGCCGCTTCCTCGAAGATCTTGTTCGAGGACTTCACTACCACGGCATCCGTGACCGATCCGGTGCCGGTAATCGTGAACTGCACCTGCACCCAGCCTTCCAGGCCGCGACTGAGCGCGCGCTGAGGATAGTCCGGCGGCACGCGCACCAACGGGATGGTGTCGCGGTCGGAACCGGCGCTCAGCGACATCTTCGACATCGCCGAGCCCGCATCGACGGTCGGTGTCAGCGTCGCGACGTTGCTCTCCACGCTGCCGGAACTGAACGCCATGCGCGGCACTTCAGGCGCGGGCGGCGGACGCTCGCGCTCGACCTTCTGCTCGCGCTTGCTCGCCACTTCCGTGTCCTTGCGCATGCGCGTGAACTCGATGCGCGTCGCTGTACGCATGCTGGCCGCATCGATGGGCCCGCTGATCAGCTTCCACATGACCCAGAACATGGCCACTGTAAGCAGGGCACCGAATATCAGCGCAATATTCAACCTGATGATCAAGACGACTTACTCCCCACGTTGCCGTTCAGCCGCCCGCATCCGTGTCGGCTGCGATGGCTACATCCTTGATACCGCCCAGGCGGACCTCGTCCATGACCTTCGCCACCATGCCCGCGCGCGCCGCGCGGTCGGCGATGATCACGACGCTGTCGTCCGGACGCTCGACGTGCAGACGCTCCATGATGCCCCGGACTTCCCTCAATTCCACCGCGCGGCGGTCGATCCAGATGTCGCCGTTCTCCCGTATCGCCACGAGCAGGTTGCCCGACGGACGTTCTTCGGCGGTGACCGCCAGGGGACGGAATACCGTGATTCCCGGCTCCTTGATGAAGGATGTCGTGATGATGAAGAAGATCAACAGGTTGATCGTGAAGTCGAGCATCGGCGCCAGGTCGATGCCATGATCCTCGCCTTCGGAAGAATGTCGTCGTGCCTGCACGGTCGTGTCCTCGTAGTTCGCCTAGTTCGTGGTGGTGAAGGTGATGTTGTAGATGCCACCGAGGTGCACCTGGTCAACCACTTCGACCACCACGCCCGAGGGCGCCATTTCATTCGCCAGGATCAGCACGCCGGCGTCCGGATGGACCGCGCTCATGCGCTCGACGTTGGCGCGCACGGCACGCACGTCGATCGAGCGGTTGTCCACCCACACCTCGCCGTTGTCCAGGACCTGGATCTGGATGCTCTTCGAATCGTCCTCGTTCGGCTGCTCGAAACCGGTCGGGCGGTTCACCTGCACCGCGGTCGCCTTCACGAACACCGCGGTGATGATGAAGAAGATCAGCAGGTTGATGACGAAGTCCAGCATGGGAGCGAGGTCGATCCCGTGGGACGATTCATGTGAGGCTTGTACGCGACGCTTGAGACGCATGATTACAGTGGCAACCTGTCTGCTAGAAGTTCGGTTTCCCGCTCGGCACGGGTGCGGAAGTAATGCACCGGGTACAGTCCCGTGATGCTCACCGCAAGTCCCGTCATCGTGCAGATCATCGCTTCGGAAACACCGCTCGCCATGCTGCGGGCGTCGGCGTTACCGCGCAGTGCCATGGAGTCGAATACCTCGAGCATTCCGGTCACGGTCCCGATGAGGCCGAGCAACGGCGACATCGGAACCAGGACCTGCATGACCGGGAAACCGACCGTCATGGACTCGTTCAGCCGCGAGATCATTCTCTGGCGTATCTGGCGCGCGCTCCACGAGCTGCGGTCGGCGCGTGCCATCCACTGGGCTTGCAACGCCGCAGCCTGGGCCGGCAGTATTCGCCAGAAGTACCAGATACGCTCGATCACGAGCCCCCAGAGCAACACGCCCGAGGCGAAGATCCATCCGACGAACGGGCCGCCGTCCGCCAGCAGATGGACGATTCCGTTCAGCAGAGGGATGTTCTCAAGCACGGGCCTGCCTCTCGATACTCTCGGCCAGCATGCCGGCCGACTGTTCCTCGATGACCTGGGTCACGCCGCGCGACAGCGCGGTCAGCAGCGCGTTGCCGAACAGCAGCGGAATAGCTATGCCGAGGCCCAGCACCGTTGCAATCATCGCCGCGCCGATACCATCGGCCATCAGCTTGGGATCGCTGGAGCCCGATTCCGTGATGCTCTGGAACGTCATGATCATACCGAGCACGGTGCCGATCAGGCCGAGCAGGGGACCGGCGGCGACCGCGAGGCGCAGCAGTGCCTGGAAGCGCTCGAGCTTCGGCACCTCGCGGAACACGGCCTCGGAGATGCGCAGCTCGGCGACGTCGGCTTCCTGCTCGATGGTTTTCGCATCGCCCTTGAAGGCCAGCAGAACACGACCCAGCGGATTGTCCTTGACCGGCTTGTCCAGGTTCTTGAGCTGTGCCGACACGCGCAGACGCACGAGCACCAGGTAGACGAGTTGCCAGAGGAACGCGAGGAAGGCAATCAAGCCGACGGCGAGGATGACGTAGTTGATGCTCTCGCCGTGCTCGATGCGCTGGCCCCACGTGGGACGCTCGACGTACAGCGCCATCAGCACGCCGCGGGAGGAGTCGACGACCGCCTGCACGTAGCCTTCGGTGGCCGACTCGAGATTCCTCACGTGATTCAGGATATCCTGCGGCGGCTGGCGCGGGTACACGTTGAGCGACTGCAGGGCCGGCAGGTAATGGAGCACCTTGCCGCCGGATACCGCGGTGAACGGCCCCACGCGCACGACGTCGGCCGACGCCGATTCGCCGCCGGGCTGGACCACGTTCGCCTTGTAGCGGGCGACCTGGCCGCTGCCGACCATCTCGCGCTGCAGCTCGAACCACACGCGCTCGAGGTCGGCGGTGACCGGAACGCCCTTCGACGCCGCAAAGGCACGCAGCGCCTCTGCACGGTCAGGCTCACCGGCCGCCGGCGGGTACTGGGTCGAGATCAGCGACTGCTCCAGGACGGTCGCGCTGTCGCCGGCAACCTGCCGCGACAGGCCGAACACCTCGGCGAGGCCCAGGCTGACGGCCTTTTGCTGCAGTTGTTTGCCGAGCTCGTTGATCTTGAGATCGTTGGCGGAGAACTGCCCCGAGAGCGCATCCGACCGGGCCTTGAGCGCATCGCGCTTGGCCTGGGCCTCGGCCAGCATCTTCTCCTGGTCGGCAGCGGAGGCGGCGTTGTAGGCCGCGCTGCGCTGCTCGAAGGCCTGCGAGCTTGCCGACCGACCCGCCGCGACTTCCTGCAACAGCGCATCGAGGCTGTCAGCCGCGAACGCCGGAGTGCCTGCGTGCAGCAGCGTTGCGACTGCCGCGTACTTGAAGAGCCTGTGGAACTTGATCACTGCCGTACCTCCTGCGGGGCGGGAACCGGAACCGTCAGCAGGTCGGGCGCACCATCTTTCTCGGCGACGCGACGGGCTTCCGCCACGGCGTCCGCATAGCTGTTGTCAACCACCCACGACTTCGAATTCACATCCCAGTAGCCCGTTTCCGCGCCGTCCAGCGACTGGTACATCAGCGCGACGCGACCCAGGCGGACGAACGACACCGTGCGCGCATCCCCGCCCGAGCCGAGCAGCCCTTCGTAGGCGTCGAGCGTGCGACCGTTCTCCAGTTCGATCTGGTAGGCCTCCATGATGCGGCGATATTTCTCGGAGATCGTGACATCGGCGCGGAGCATCATTTCCTGCAGCGACTCGACCCGCGCTTTGCGCTCGTCCTGCAGGAAGGGCACGTCGAGCGCCACGAAGCGCTCCAGCGTGTCGACCATGCGCTGCATCAGGGGCTGCACTTCGCGGTTGGTGGTCTCGATGTCGATGAGCTGCTTCTCGATGGAAGCCATCTCCTCGCGCTGCGCGGCAACCTGCTTGTCGAGCTGGGAGTTGTACTTCTCGAGGCTCTCCGCATCGGCAATGGCCGAGGCGTAGCGGCTCGAGGCGTCCTGCGTGCGGTCGCGGATCTCGTTGATGCGCTTCTGCGACGCCGCCGCCGCGCGGTCAGCCTCGCCCTGCGCGCCCAGCGCCGAATCGAGCGTCTGCGCGCCAACTGGGGCGGCAACCAGGGCGGCCGCACCGGCACTGATCAAGAGGGCCAGGGCCCTCGTGATCCTGGGATTGGAAGGGGTCATGACGGGTAGCGCCTCCTGATCAAAGAGTTCGACTCAGCGGGAAAGGGTGACATTGGACAAACAACCATCGAATCGCCTGTTGTACTTTTTGGCGGCTGCGTCCGGCATGGTGCGGGACGGCCTGAATCGCTCGTGCGGGCGAACTCTAATAGAGCCCATTTAATGTTGCAAGCTGTTCCAGCCAGGGAAAGCAAATCTTTTTTGAAGAGTTTTCAACAGCGCTCCGGACAGGCTTCGGGAATATGCCGCGAGCCCCCGATCGCGGCATGTTCAATCACGATCGATCAAATATAATGGCGCCCGATTCCAGGGGTCACGGAGCCTCCGCTTCCAGCCTGCTCCGCGGCATATCTCCCCGATGCCGGCACCGCACATGAATCCAGGTCTCGAAGCGCTGAGTCATAACTGGGCCGTGGCCGTCTTCGTGGCCGTGATCCTCCTCGTCTGTGTCCTGATGCTCGCCGTGTCCGCCCTGACGGGCGGGCGCACACGCGGGCGCGCCAAGACCGATCCCTTCGAATCCGGGATCGTGTCGGTGGGCGGCGCCCACCTGCGGCTACCCGCCAGGTTCTATCTCGTGGCGATGTTCTTCGTGATCTTCGACGTCGAGGCACTCTTTCTGTATGCGTGGGCCGTCTCGCTGCGCGAGAGCGGCTGGATCGGCTTCATCGAGGCCGCGACCTTCATTTTCATACTGACGGCCGGCCTGGTCTACCTGTGGCGGATCGGCGCGTTGCGCTGGGCGCCCGCCCCGCGTCGCCGGCCGCGCGAGCAGTGAGGTACCGATGGACTACCGCCTGACCCCGATCGCCACCGACGCGCCCGTCCCGGTCCAGGCAGCGGCCGACCCGCTGTCGCAGCAGGTCCATCGCAGCGTGTTCATGGGCAAGCTCGAGGACGTGCTGCACAAGGCCGTGGGCTGGGGACGCAAGAACTCGCTGTGGCCCTACAACTTCGGCCTGTCCTGCTGCTACGTCGAGATGGCGACCGCCTTCACCGCGCCGCACGACGTCGCGCGCTTCGGCGCCGAGGTGATCCGCGCCTCGCCGCGCCAGGCGGACTTCATGGTGATCGCGGGTACCTGCTTCATCAAGATGGCCCCGGTGGTCCAGCGCCTCTACGAGCAGATGCTGGAGCCGCGCTGGGTGATCTCGATGGGTTCCTGTGCCAACTCGGGCGGCATGTACGACATCTATTCCGTGGTGCAGGGCGTGGACAAGTTCCTGCCCGTCGACGTGTACATCCCGGGCTGCCCGCCGCGACCCGAGGCCTTCCTGCAGGGGCTGATGCTGCTGCAGGATTCCATCGCCACCGAACGCCGCCCGCTGTCGTGGGTGGTGGGCGACCAGGGCGTCCACAAGCTCGAGGTGCCCTCGCAGCGCGAACTGCGGCGCGAGGCGCGCATGAGCGCCACGACGCTGCGAACCCCCGACCAGGTATGAAAGGGATCCACGTGCGCACGCTGAGCAGACCGGTTCAGGGATGAAGAAACACAGACCCAGCCCGCAGGAGAACCTGCCCGGCAGCGAGCACGGCGTCATTGCCGAGCTCTACCGCCGCTTCGGCGCCGACGCGATCGCCTACCAGCCGACCGTGGACGGCCTGCCGACGGCATGGGTGCCGCGCGCGCAACTGCCCGAGGTGCTGCGCTTCCTGCGCGACGCCCCGCGCCCCTACGCCATGCTCTACGACCTGCATGGCGTGGACGAGCGGCTGCGCACGCATCGCGAGAGCCTTCCGGCCGCGGATTTCACGGTCTTCTATCACCTGCTGTCGCTGGAGCGCAACAGCGACGTGCGCATCAAGGTGGCGCTGTCGAGCGATGACCTGACGCTGCCGACGGTCACCGGGATCTGGCCGAACGCCAACTGGTACGAGCGCGAGGTGTGGGACCTCTACGGCATCGGCTTCAGCGGACATCCCAACCTGCAGCGCATCATGATGCCGCGCACCTGGACCGGCCACCCGCTGCGCAAGGACTACCCGGCGCGCGCCACCGAGTTCGACCCCTTCTCGCTCGACGCGGCCAAGCAGGACCTGGAGCAGGAGTCGCTGCGCTTCGTGCCCGAGGAATGGGGCATGAGCCGCAGCACCGCGCACTCGGACTTCATGTTCCTGAACCTGGGACCCAACCACCCCTCGGCGCACGGGGCCTTCCGCATCGTGCTGCAACTCTACGGCGAGGAAATCCACGACTGCGTCCCCGACATCGGTTACCACCACCGCGGTGCCGAGAAGATGGCCGAACGCCAGTCCTGGCACAGCTTCATCCCGTACACCGACCGCATCGACTACCTCGGCGGGGTGATGAACAACCTGCCCTACGTGATGGCGGTCGAGCAGCTCGCCGGCATCCGGGTGCCGGATCGCGTGAAGGTGATCCGCGTGATGCTGGCGGAGTTCTTCCGCATCACCAGCCACCTGCTGTTCCTGGGCACCTACATCCAGGACGTCGGCGGCATGTCGCCGATCTTCTTCATCTTCACCGACCGCATGAAGGCCTACGACGTGATCGAGGCCATCACCGGCGGGCGCATGCACCCGGCCTGGTACCGCATCGGCGGCGTGGCGCACGACCTGCCCAACGGCTGGGATCGCCTGGTGCGCGAGTTCTGCGACTGGATGCCCGGGCGCCTCGACGAGTACGAGAAGGCCGCGATGCGCAACGGCATCCTGCGCTCGCGCACCATCGGCGTGGCGCAGTACAACACGCGCGAGGCCATCGAGTGGGGGGTGACCGGCGCGAGCCTGCGCGCCACCGGTCTCGACTACGACCTGCGCAAGGCGCGGCCCTATTCCGGCTACGAGAACTTCGACTTCGAGGTGCCGCTGGCGCACAACGGCGACGCCTACGACCGCGCGATGGTGCGCCTCGAGGAGATGCGCCAGAGTGTCCGTATCATCCGCCAGTGCCTGGACAACATGCCGGCGGGCCCGTACAAGGCCGACCACCCGCTGACGACGCCGCCGCCGAAGGAGCGCACGCTGCAGCACATCGAGACGCTGATCAACCATTTCGTGGGCGTGTCGTGGGGACCGGTGATGCCGGCCGGGGAGGCCTGCCAGATGATCGAGGCCACCAAGGGCATCAACAGCTACTACCTGACCTCGGACGCCGGCACCATGAGCTACCGCACGCGCATCCGCACCCCGAGCTTCGCGCACCTGCAGCAGATCCCCTCGGTGATCCGCGGCAGCCTGATCGCGGATCTCATCGCGTACCTCGCAAGCATTGATTTCGTGATGGCAGATGTCGACAGATAACGCACCCCAGATGATCGCGAGCAGCGCCCCCGGTTTCCGCCTGTCGGAAGCCGAGCTGGCGGAAATCCATCACGAGATGAGCCACTACGAGGACCCGCGCGCGGCCTCGATCGAGGCGCTGAAGGCGGTGCAGAAGCACCGCGGCTGGGTGCCCGACGCGGCCATCGACGCCATCGCCGCGGTGATCGGCATTCCGGCCTCCGACGTCGAGGGCGTGGCGACGTTCTACAACATGATTTTCCGCCGCCCGGTCGGACGGCACGTGATCAAGGTCTGCGACAGCATCTCCTGCTTCCTCACCGGCTACGACGCGCTCAGGGACGCGCTGATGGCGCAGACCGGTCTCGGCTACGGCGAGACCGGCGCCGACGGCCGCTACACGCTGCTGCCGGTGTGCTGCCTCGGCAACTGCGACAAGGGCCCGACGCTGATGATCGACGACGACACGCACGGCCCGGTGGCGCCCGCCGACGTGCCGGCGCTGCTGGAGCGCTACACATGAGCCAGCGCCCGCGCGACACCCACCCGCTGACCTGGCGCCTCGATCACGGCGCGCCGGTGCTCGGCATCGACGCCCACGAAGCGCTGGACGGCTACGCCGCGCTGCGCAAGGCACTCGGCATGGAACCCGCCGCGGTCACCCAGGCGGTGAAGGACTCGAACCTGCGCGGGCGCGGCGGCGCGGGCTTCCCGACCGGCGTGAAGTGGAGCCTGGTGCCGATGGGGCCGGACGCCGGCACCAAGTACCTGCTGTGCAACGCCGACGAAATGGAGCCCGGCACCTTCAAGGACCGCATGCTGCTCGAGCAGCTGCCGCACCAGCTCATCGAGTCGATGGTCATCGCGGCCTGGGCGATCCAGGCCACGCGCGGCTACATCTTCCTGCGCGGCGAATACGTGCTGGCCGCCGAACGCCTGCAGCGCGCGCTGGCCGAGGCGCGCGACAGCGGCTACCTGGGCGAGAACATCCGCGGCACCGGCTGGAGTTTCGATCTCTTCCTGCATACCGGGGCCGGGCGCTACATCTGCGGCGAGGAGACGGCGCTGATCAACTCGCTCGAGGGCCGGCGGGCCAACCCGCGCGCCAAGCCGCCGTTCCCGCAGATCGCCGGCGCCTGGGGCCGGCCGACGATCGTCAACAACGTCGAGACCTTCTACAACCTGCCCGAGATCCTGCTGCAGGGCGCCGACTGGTACAAGGGCCTGTCGCTGGGGCGCAGCACCGACGGCGGCACCAAGATCTACGGCGCCTCGGGGCGCGTGAAGCGTCCCGGGCTGTGGGAACTGCCGATGGGTACCACGGGGCGCGAGATCCTCGAGCAGCACGCCGGCGGCATGCAGGACGGCCTGCAGCTGAAGGCCTGGCTGCCGGGCGGCGCTTCCACCGACTTCCTGCTCCCCGAGCACCTCGACCTCGCGATGGACTACGACACGATCGCCAAGGCCCGCAGCCGCCTCGGCACCGGCCTGCTCGCCGTGGTCGACCACACCCAGGACATCGTCCCCGCGGTGCGCAACCTGCTGGAGTTCTTCGCGCGCGAATCCTGCGGCTGGTGCACGCCGTGCCGCGACGGGCTGCCATGGTCGGTGAAGCTGCTGCGCGCGATCGAGCGCGGCGAGGGGCAGCCGGGCGACATCGAACGGCTCGAGCGCCTCACCGTGCAGCTGGGGCCGGGCAAGACCTACTGCGCACTCGCGCCCGGGGCCGTGGAGCCGCTGCAGAGCGCGCTGCGCTTCTTCCGCGCCGAGTTCGAGCGCGGCATCAAGGGCGGCGCGCAGGGCGCCGCGCGCAAGGAACACGCGTAATGGCAACGATCCATATCGACGGCACCAGCTACGAGGTCGAGGGCAGCGACAACCTGCTGCACGCCTGCCTCTCGCTCGGCCTGGACATACCCTATTTCTGCTGGCACCCGGCGCTGGGCTCCGTGGGCGCCTGCCGCCAGTGCGCGGTGAAGCAGTACGCCAACGCCGACGACACGCGCGGGCGGCTGGTCATGTCGTGCATGACACCCTCGAGCGACAACACGTATATCTCGATCGGCGACGAGGAAGCGCGCGAGTTCCGCAAGGGCGTGATCGAGTTCCTGATGACCAACCACCCGCACGACTGCCCGGTGTGCGAGGAAGGCGGCCACTGCCACCTGCAGGACATGACGGTGATGAGCGGGCACAACAGCCGCGACTACCGCTTCACCAAGCGCACGCACCGTAACCAGGACCTCGGCCCGTTCGTCAACCACGAGATGAACCGCTGCATCGCCTGCTACCGCTGCGTGCGCTACTACAAGGACTATGCCGGGGGCAGCGACCTCGGCGTGTTCGGCGCCCACGACAACGTCTACTTCGGGCGCGTCGCCGACGGCCGGCTCGAGAGCGAGTTCTCGGGCAACCTCACCGAGGTCTGCCCCACCGGCGTCTTCACCGACCGCACCCATTCCGAGCGCTACAACCGCAAGTGGGACATGCAGTTCGCCCCCAGCGTCTGCCAGCAGTGCGCGGTGGGCTGCAACACCAGCCCGGGCGAGCGCTACGGCGAGCTGCGCCGCATCGAGAACCGCTTCAACGGCGAGGTGAACCACTATTTCCTCTGCGACCGCGGCCGCTTCGGCTACGGCTACGTGAACCGCGCCGACCGCCCGCGCCAGATGCTGGCGCGCGCGGGCTCCGAGTTCGAGGCCGCCACGCTGCAGGGCGGGCTGGAGCGCCTGGCCGAGGCGATGCGCTCGGCCTCGCGCCTGGTCGGCATCGGCTCGCCGCGCGCGAGCCTGGAGGCCAACTTCGCGCTGCGCCACCTGGTCGGCGCGGACAACTATTCGACCGGCATGGACGGCACGGAGGCCGCGCTGCTCGCGCAAGCGCTCGGGATCCTGCGCACCGGTGCGGCGCGCACGCCGTCGCTGCGCGAGATCGAGACGTTCGACGCGATCCTGGTGCTCGGCGAGGACCTGACCCAGACCGCGCCGCGCATCGCGCTGGCGCTGCGCCAGGCCGTGCGCGGCCAGGCCACCGAGCTCGCGGCCTCGAAGAAGATATCCGCCTGGCAGGCCGAGGCGATCGCCACCATCGGGCAGAAGGAACGCAACCCGCTGTTCATCGCCAGCGTCGATGCCACGCGCCTCGACGACGCCGCGCACGCCAGCTGGCGCGCCACGCCGGCACGCATCGCCGCCCTCGGCGCGGCGGTCGCCCGCGCGCTCGATCCCGCGGCCCCTGCCAGCGGCAGCGATGCGGAAATCGATGCCTTCGCCGAGCAGGTCGCCGCGGCGCTCGCCGGCGCGAAGAAGCCGCTCGTCGTCTCCGGCACGGGGCTGCGCTCGGGGGCGATCCTCGACGCCTGCGCCAACATCGCCGTGGCGCTGAAGGCGCGCGGACAGGAGCCCGCGCTGACGCTGGCGCTGCCCGAGGCCAACAGTCTCGGGGTCGCGATGCTCGGCGGCAACGCCGTCGAGGACGCGCTGGCCAGCGTCGATGCCAACTCGGTGCTGGTGGTGCTGGAGAACGATCTCTACCGCCGCGCCGATGCCGCGCTGGTCGATGCCGCGCTGGCGCGCGCGCGTTGCGTGGTCGTGATCGACCACCAGCTGAGCGCCACCGGCGCGAAGGCGCACCTGCTGCTGCCGGCGGCGAGCTTCGCCGAGGGCGACGGCACGCTGGTCAGCAACGAGGGCCGCGCGCAGCGCTATTTCCAGGTCTACGATCCCGCCTACTACAACATCGCCACCCAGGTGCGCGAGAGCTGGCGCTGGCTGGCCGGCATCCAGAGCGCGGAGAACCGCGTGCCGGTGGAATGGGAGACGCTGGACCAGATCACCGCGGCCTGCGCGCGCGAGAACCCCGCGCTCGCCGGCATCGTGGCTGCCGCGCCGGGGGCCGACACCCGCGTGCACGGGCGCCGCGTGGCACGCCAGCCGAACCGCTATTCGGGCCGCACCGCGATGCGCGCGAACATCTCGATGCACGAACCGCGTGCCCCGCAGGATCCCGACAGCGCGCTGGCCTTCTCGATGGAGGGCTACGGCGGCCCCGACGAGCCGGGTCCGCTGGTGCCCTTCGCGTGGAGCGCGGGCTGGAACTCGCCGCAGGCCTGGAACAAGTTCCAGGACGAGGTCGGCGGGCACCTGCGCCAGGGCGATCCCGGCATCCGCCTGATCGAGCCGGCGGCGAGCGCGGGCTACGTGCCCGTCGCCACCGCCGCCGCGAGCGATCTGGCGGTCGCGCCGCTGCACCACATCTTCGGCAGCGAGGAACTGTCGGCGCGCGCGCCGGTGACCGCGCAGAACGTGCCGGCGCCCTACGTGGCGCTGCATCCGCGCGAGGCCCGGCGCCGCGGCCTCGGCGCCGGCGTGACCGTGCGCGTCAGCGTCGGCGCGGTGCAGTTCGAGGCGCCGCTGGCGCTGCGCGAATCGCTCAGCGAAGGCGTCATCGGCATCCCCGCCGGGCTACCGGGCATGGGCTTCGCCTTCGTCGCCGCCACTGCCAGCGTCAGCACCGGAGGGCAGTCATGAGCTTCCTCTCGCCCGAAGTGGCCGCGGTGCTGTGGGCCGTCGTGAAGGCGGTCATCATCCTGCTGGCCGCGGTGATCTTCGCCGCCTACCTCAGCTTCATCGAGCGCCGCGTGCTGGCGCTGTGGCAGGACCGCTACGGCCCGAACCGCGTCGGCCCCTTCGGCATCTTCCAGCTGCCGGCCGACGTGGTGAAGATGCTGTTCAAGGAGGACTGGATCCCGCCGTTCGCGGACAAGCTGACGTTCCTGATCGCGCCGATCATCGCGATGAGCGCGCTGTTCATCTCCTACATCATCGTCCCGGTCACGCCGACGTGGTACGTGGCGGACTTCGACATCGGCATACTGTTCTTCCTGGCGATGGCGGGCCTGGCGGTCTACGCGGTGCTGTTCGCCGGCTGGTCCAGCAACAACAAGTATTCGCTGCTCGGCGGCCTGCGCTCGGCCGCGCAGACCGTGAGCTACGAGGTGTTCATGGGGCTGTCGCTGATGGGCGTGGTGGCGCAGAGCGGTTCGTTCAACATGCGCGAGATCGTCGAGGCGCAGCGCGATCTGTGGTTCATCGTGCCGCAGTTCCTCGGCTTCTGCACCTTCGCGCTCGCGGGCATCGCGGTCACGCACCGCAGCCCCTTCGACCTGCCGGAAGCCGAGCAGGAACTCGCCGCGGGCTACCACACCGAATACGCCGGGATGAAGTGGGCGATGTTCTTCGTCGGTGAATACATCGGCATCGTGGTGGTGTCCTCGCTGCTCACGACGCTGTTCCTCGGTGGCTGGCTCGGGCCGGGCCCCGACTGGCTGGCTCCGTTGTGGTTCGTGGCGAAGACGCTGGTATTCGTGACGCTGTTCATACTGGTTCGCGCCGCGCTGCCCCGCCCGCGCTACGACCACCTGATGACGGCAGGCTGGATGGTCTGTCTCCCGATCACGCTGCTGAACCTGCTGGTGACCGGCGCCGTGCTGCTGGCCAAGGGTTGAACACATGAACCTGCTCCTGAAAATACTCGCGGGCATCGGCACCAACCTGCGCAGCATGTGGATGATCTTCTCGCGCGCCACGCGCGCGCGTGCCACGATCCAGTACCCCGAGCAGGCCGTGTACCTGCCCCCGCGCTACCGCGGGCGCATCGTGCTGACGCGCGACCCGGACGGCGAGGAGCGCTGTGTCGCCTGCAACCTGTGCGCCGTGGCGTGTCCCGTGGGCTGCATCGCGCTGCAGAAGGCCGAGAAGGACGACGGGCGCTGGTATCCGGAGTTCTTCCGCATCAATTTCTCGCGCTGCATCTTCTGCGGCATGTGCGAGGAAGCCTGCCCCACGACCGCGATCCAGCTCACGCCGGATTTCGAGCTGGCCGAGTACAGGCGCGAGGACCTCGTGTACGAGAAAGAGGACCTGCTGATCGCGGGCAGCGGCAAGAACCCCGAATACAATTTCTACCGCGTCGCGGGCATGGCGATCGCGGGCAAGCCCAAGGGCGCCGCGCAGGGCGAGGCCCAGCCGATCGACGTCAGAACGCTGCTGCCATAGGGGGTCGGGAACGATGGAGCTGACTTTCTATACCTGCGCGCTGGTGGCGATCCTCGCGACGCTGCGCGTCGTGACCAACGCCAACCCGGTGCACGCGCTGCTCTACCTCGTGGTCTCGCTGCTGGCGGTGGCGGGCGTGTTCTTCGCGCTCGGGGCGCCCTTCGCGGGCGCGCTCGAGGTGATCGTCTATGCCGGCGCCATCATGGTGCTGTTCGTGTTCATCGTGATGATGCTGAACCTCGGACCCGAAACGACGGCGCAGGAGCGGCAATGGCTGAAGCCGGCGACCTGGATCGGCCCGATGCTGCTGTCGGCGCTGCTGCTCGGCGCCCTGGTGTTCACGCTGGTCGGCGCCGACGCCCCGACGGGCAGCGCGACGGTGGGCCCGAAGGCGGTCGGCATCGCGTTGTTCGGCCCCTACGTGCTCGTCGTCGAGCTCGCCTCGCTGCTGCTGCTGGGGGCGCTGGTCGCGGCGTACCACCTCGGCCGCGACGACCACCACTGAGCGCCGGGAACAACCAATGATGGAATCGCGCCATGATTGAAGCCGCATCGGTCCCCCTGGAGCACGCCCTCGCGCTGGCGGCCGTGCTGTTCTGCACCGGCCTCGCGGGCCTGATGGTGCGGCGCAACTTCCTGTTCATGCTCATGAGCCTCGAAGTCATGACCAACGCCGCGGCGCTCGCCTTCGTCGCCGCCGGCAGCCGCTGGGCGCAGCCCGACGGCCAGATCATGTTCATCATGGTGCTGGCGCTGGCGGCCGCCGAGGCCTCGATCGGGCTCGCGCTGCTGCTGCAGCTCTATCGCCGCTTCCATACCCTCGATATCGACGTCGCCAGCGAGATGCGCGGATGAGCTTCCTCTACCTCACTTTCCTCGCGCCGCTCGCCGGCTTCCTGCTGCTCGCCTTCTCGCGCGGGCGCCTCGGCGAGAACGCCGCCGCCATCATCGGCGCGGGCTCGGTCGGCGTGAGCGCGCTGGTCACGGCACTCGCGGCCGCGCAGTTCAGCGTCCCGGTGACGCAGGTGCTGTGGACCTGGATGCATATCGGCGACTTCGCGCCGCGCTTCGCCCTTTACCTCGACGGGCTCTCGCTCACGATGCTCGGCGTGGTCACCGGGGTTGGCTTCCTGATCCACGTGTTCGCCTCCTGGTACATGCGCGGCGAGGAGGGCTACTCGCGCTTCTTCGCGTACATGAACCTCTTCGTCGCCAGCATGGTGATGCTGGTGCTGGCCGACAACCTCGCCTTCCTCTACCTCGGCTGGGAAGGCGTGGGCATCTGCTCCTACCTGCTGATCGGCTTCTACTACCGCACGGTCGCCAACGGCAACGCGGCGATCAAGGCCTTCCTGGTCACGCGCGTGGGCGATGTGTTCATGGCCATCGGCCTGTTCATCCTGCTGTCGCAACTCGGCACCCTCGACATCCAGGAACTGCTCGCGCGCGCGCCCGAGCGCTTCGCCAGCGGCGACCCGCTGATCGTCGCGGCCACGCTGATGCTGCTCGGCGGCGCGGTGGGCAAGTCCGCGCAGCTGCCGCTGCAGACCTGGCTCGCCGACGCCATGGCCGGCCCCACGCCGGTATCGGCGCTCATCCACGCCGCCACCATGGTGACCGCCGGCGTGTACCTGATCGCGCGCACGCACGGCCTGTTCGAGCTCGCGCCGCACGTGCTGGAACTGGTCGGCGCGGTGGGCGCCGTGACGCTGCTGATCGCCGGCCTGTGCGCGCTGGTGCAGACCGACATCAAGCGCGTGCTGGCCTACTCGACCATGAGCCAGATCGGCTACATGTTCCTCGCGCTCGGCGCCGGCGCGTATTCCGCCGCGATCTTCCACCTGATGACGCACGCCTTCTTCAAGGCGCTGTTGTTCCTCGCCGCCGGCGCCGTGATCGTCGCCTGCCACCACGAGCAGAACATCTTCCGCATGGGCGGCCTGCGCAAGCGCCTGCCGCTCGAATACGCGAGCTTCCTCGTGGGCGGCGGCGCGCTGTGCGCCCTGCCCTTCGTGACCGCGGGCTTTTTCTCGAAGGACGAGATCCTCTGGGCCGAGTACACCACCGGACACCAGTTCCTGTTCCTGGCCGGGGTGGCAGGCGCGTTCCTGACCTCTCTCTACACCTTCCGCCTGATCTTCACCGTGTTCCACGGCGAGCAGCACACCGAGGCACACGCGGGCCGCGGTCTTGCCTACAGCGTGCCGCTGATCACGCTGCTCGTGCTGTCCACCGGGCTCGGCGCGATGATCCACCCGCCGCTCGCCGAGGTCCTGCCGGTGCTGAAGGGACAGGTCGCGGAAGGCGAGCGCCACTTCGTGGAGATCCTCGCGGCCGGCGTCGGCATCGCCGGTATCGCGCTCGCGGCAGTGCTGTTCCTCGGCAAGCGCACGCTGGCCACCGGGCTCGCGAACAGCGCCGCAGGACGCTTCGTCGGCAACTGGTGGCTGAACGCCTTCGGCTTCGATGCGCTGTACAACCTGCTGTTCGTGCGGCCGTTCCTGTTCATCGCCCGTCCCGGGCGCCGCGACGCGCTCGACGGCACGATCGGCCTGCTGCCGGTCGGTGTGCGCGCGCTGAACCGCCTGGTGGTGCTGCCGCAGACCGGCAGGCTGCGCTGGTACGTGGCGTCGATAGCGCTGGGCGCGGTGCTGGTGGTGGGTTTCGTCGTGATCAACCTCGTCTAAGGAAACGCTCGGCCCATGCTGCTCGCCTGGCTGATACTCATCCCGATCGTAGGCGGCCTGCTGTGCTGGCAGACCGACCGCTTCGGCAACCTGCCGCGCTGGATCGCGCTCGGTTCCATGACCACGGTCTTCGCGCTGTCGCTCGAGCTCTGGGCGACCGGCAACTACAGCCTCGCGCACGGCATCCACGACGTGCCGCAGTGGCAGATGGAATTCGTGATGCCGTGGATTCCGAGCCTCGGCATCAGTATCCACCTCGGCGTCGACGGCCTCTCGCTCGCGCTCGTCGTGCTCACCGGCTTCCTCGGCATCCTGTCCGTGCTGTGCTCCTGGCGCGAGATCCAGCGCCGCACCGGCTTCTTCCACCTGAACCTGATGTGGATCATCGGCGGCGTGGTCGGGGTGTTCCTCGCACTCGACCTGTTCCTGTTCTTCCTGTTCT
>DAORUQ010000058.1:0-16993 GCA_035433265.1 Pseudomonadales bacterium
CGCAGCGCTACCTCCAACTCAACGACTCCGGCACGCCGGCCGACGAGGCCTTCGAGCAGGCCTACGGCGAGCGGATCAGCGGACTCGAGCGGAAACTGCGCCGCTACGCGCGCAGCAAGCTCCATTACATGGTCTTGCGGGTCAAGGAGCCGCCGGCCGCGGTGGTCATGCAGCACCGCTCCTTGTCGACCGCCGAGGCGGCGGCACACATCGCCTCGCTCAGCCTCACGGGTGCCGAGTTCGACACCGCCCAGCGCGCGGCCGAGGCCGCCCTGGCGCTGGAACCGGGCAACACCCTGGCGCTCGCCGTGCTCGGTGACGTGCACAAGTTCGGGCGTCGCTTCGACGCGGCAGAGCCCCTGTACAGAAAGGCGCTGGAGTTGGCGCCGGACGACGCCCTGCGCCAGCTCGACTACGGCGAGTACTGGCTGGACCGCGCGCGGCTCGAGCAGGATTCCGCGGCGCGCGGCCGCCTGCTGGCGGAGGCGCGGCGCCATTTCGCCCGCGCACACGCGATCGACCGGGAAATTCCCGAGCTCTTCGCCATGAACGGAGCGTCCTACCTGTTTCCGGGCGAGGACCTCGGCAAGGGCGTCGCGAGCCTGGAGGCGGCCTACGGGATGCTGCCGGCGGACGAGGACATCGTGATGCTGCTGGCGAAGGCCTACACGGCGGCAGGCCGGAAGGCGGATGCGGCGCCACTCTTGCGCACCATCATCGCCCGGGCGCGCAGTGCCCAGGCCGATGAGGCGCGCCGCCTGCTGGGAGAGGAGCTCGCGGAGGCGGAGTGAGCCCGCGCGGCGCGCGGGCCCGGCTCAGGACGCCCGCAGCGGCGTGCCGAAGTCTCCGAGGTAGTGCGTGGCGGGCTGCGGGCGCTCCTCGAGCACGGAGTTCAGTTCGTAGATGCGACGGTAGCGCGTCTCGCGGATCAGCCAACGGCCGTCGACCTTCACGTAGCGGTCCCAGTACAGCGCGGTGCCGGTGGTGAAGTAGCGCGAATCGAGCTGCCACATGTTGTCGGCCAGGTACCAGATGCCGGTGGCCTCGGTTTCGCCCAGGATCTGTATTTCGGGCTGGTGGCCGTTGTGGTGGCCGATCGCCTGGCGGTTGAAGGACTGGGTGACCGCGTCCAGGTAGGCCTGCTTGCCCGCGAGCTTCCACTCGTAGGTGCCGCCGATGAAATGCACCGTCACGTCGTCGTGGAAGTAGTCGCCGATCTCGCCCCAGTTCGCCGTGTCGATGCAACGGAAATAGGCGTGCTTCACCTGCTTGATGGCCTCGATGTCCATCAGGACCTGGATGTCGCGGCGCAGTTCCTCGATGCCGCCCGGGCTCACGTTCAGCGCCCGGCCCGGCGTGATGCCCATGGCGGCGCGGGTGAGGGTGGGGGATTGGGGTTTGTCGCTCATCTTCGCGTCCTCGATTGTCTTGTTTATGGGCCGGGTTCGTCATGTTCCGGCCGTCGATCATAAGCGAGCGGGCGCGCCCGTGCGAGCCATTGCGCCAGCGCGATTTCGCCGCGCTTGGCCGTCGCCGGTCCATTGCTGCGATAATGCGACACCACGTTCGCCAGGTGTCGCCGCAACCGCGGTTTCGCATGCAGCCAGTCCACGTCCAGCGCAAGATCATCCACTGCGATTGCGACTGCTTCTACGCGTCGGTCGAGATCCGCGACGACCCCTCGCTGGCGGGCCTGGCGGTTGCGGTCGGCGGCAGTCCCGAGCGCCGCGGCGTGATCACCACCTGCAACTACGTGGCGCGCGAATACGGCGTGCATTCGGCGATGCCCTCGGCGCATGCGCGCCGGCTCTGCCCGGGGCTGGTGATCCTGCCGCCGGATTTCGACAAGTACCGCGCCGCCTCGCGCCAGATCCGCCAGATCTTCTACGACTACACCGACCTGGTGGAGCCGCTGTCGCTGGACGAAGCCTTCCTCGACGTGAGCGCGGCGAGCGCCTGCCATGGCAGCGCCACGCTGATCGCGCGCGACATCCGTCGGCGCGTGCGCGCCGAGGTCGGCATCACGATCTCCGCGGGGGTGGCGCCGAACAAGTTCCTGGCCAAGGTGGCCAGCGACTGGAACAAGCCCGACGGCGATTTCGTGGTGCTGCCCGGGGAGGTCGATGCCTTCGTCGCGGCGCTGCCGGTGCGACGCATCTTCGGCGTGGGCAAGGCGACCGCCGAGCGCCTCAGCGGCATGGGGGTGTCGAGCTGCGCCGATCTGCGCGCGTTCTCCGTGTTCGAGCTGACGCAGCGCTTCGGGCGCTTCGGCCAACGCCTGTACGAGCTGTGCCGCGGCATCGACGAGCGCGCGGTGCAGGCGAGCCAGCGGCGCAAGTCGCTGAGTGTGGAGCGCACCTACGCCGAGGACCTGCAGGGGCTCGAGGCCTGCCAGCGACAGTTGCCGGAGCTGCTGATGACGTTGCGCTCGCGCCTGCGGCGCGTTTCGCACGAGTACCTGGTGACCAAGCTGTTCGTGAAGCTCAAGTTCGCCGACTTCCAGAGCACGACGGTGGAGTGCGCGGCGCGCCAGCCGGAGCCGGCGCGCGTGGCGGAGCTGCTGGGCACGGCGCTGGCGCGCAGCTCCCTGCCGGTGCGGCTGCTCGGGATCGGGGTGCGCTTCGTGGACCTGCGCGAGGAGAGCAACCCGGCGCAGCTCGAACTGTTCGAAAGCGATACCGGCCTGACCTGAATCAAGCGTCGCGGCGCCATCTGGCGTATGATGCGCGCGGTTTCCGGACGGGTCGTCCGGCACAGGGTTTCATTTTCGGAGGCATCATGATCAAGGAAGTACACGGGGATATCCTGCTGAGTTCTGCGCAAGCCATCGCGCACGGGGTGTCGCCCAACGACAACTTCGCCCAGGGCCTCGCCCTCGCCCTGCGCGAGCAGTGGCCGGCGCTGTACAAGGATTTCCGCCATTTCTGCCAGACCGCGCACCCGAAGTCGGGCGAGGCGTGGGTCTGGGCATCGGCCGAGGGCAAGCGCATCGTGAACCTGCTGACGCAGGAAGCCGCCTATGGTCATGGCGAAAAGCCGGGCGAAGCGACGCTGCCCAACGTCAATCATGCGCTGCGCGCGCTGCGCAAGCTCGCCGAGACCGAGAAGTTCAGCAGCATCGCACTGCCGCGCCTGGCGACCGGCGTGGGCCGACTGGACTGGAACGACGTGCGCCCGCTGCTCGACGAGCATCTGGGCGACCTGAAGGTTCCGGTCTATGTCTACACGAAATACGAAAAGGGCGTGAAGGCCGTCGAGGCCTGAGCGCAGATCGAGGTACAGCCAGATGCACCCATTTCCTCACCGTTACGCGGTAAGCGCCATGGCTGGCCCGGCGAGCGTGGTGACGCTGCGCAGCGCCGAGCTCGAGGACATCCAGAGCACCGCGCCGCCGGAGTTCGGCGGCCCCGCGGGTAACTGGTCGCCCGAGACGCTGTTCGTCGCGGCGATCGCCGACTGCTTCATTCTCAGCTTCCGCGCGGTGGCCAACGCCTCCAAGCTCGAGTGGAGCGAGATCGACTGCGATGCAGTCGGTGTGCTGGAGAAGACGGCGGAGGGGCTGTGGTTCACCGTGATCGAGCTCGACGCTCACCTGCGCATTCCCGCCGGCGGTGACGTCGCGCGGGCCGAGCGCCTGCTGGAAAAGGCCGAGAAGAGCTGCCTGGTGTCGAAGTCGCTGCGATCCGAGGTACGGCTGCAGCTCCGGGTGAGTGCCGGCTGAACGCTATTCGAGGGCGGTGGCGAGGTAGTCGAGTTCTGCCCGCGCACCGGCCTCGGTCTGCCCCAGGATGAAGCTCTCGAGGCGCCGGCCGATCAGCGGCACGTTCGCTTTCGCGGTGTGCTGCACGGTGTAGGTGCAGCCGCCTGCCGGATCGGCGCGCAGCTTCATTTGCGCCGTCACCGTCACCGGCTGGCCGATCACCTTCAGCGTGAAGCGGCCGTGGCGCGCCCCGCCGCGCCGGCTCCAGCGCTCGACCATCTCCACGTTCTGCCGGCTCTCGAACAGCCGCGACAGGAAGGCGGGCAGGTTGCGCTCCACCTCGCGGTTCAGTGTGATCACCACCTCGTCGTCGTCGTCCTCGATCGTGCAGTCGGCGGCGAGCTCGCCGAGCGCGAGGCAGCGGTCGACCAGGAAATCCGCGTCGGTCAGCAGCGCGAACACGCGTTCGACGCTGGCCGTGAAGTGGTAGTCGATGCTCATGGCGGCAGGTCTCCCGTGGCGGTTCAGGTCACGATTCCATTGCTTCAGCCGCAGCGCTCGACCACCAGGCTGCCCACCGAGTAGCCCGCCCCGAAGGAGCAGATCACGCCGCGCTCGCCCCGGGCGAGATCGTCGCGGAACTGGTGGAACGCGATGATCGAGCCCGCGGAACTGGTGTTGGCGTAGGTGTCGAGAATCACCGGCGTCTCCTCCGGCAGGGGTTCGCGCCCGAGCACGCGCCGGCCGATCAGCTGGTTCATGCCGAGGTTGGCCTGGTGCAGCCACAGCCGGCGCAGTGCCTCGAGCGGAATCCCGAGATCGCCGAGCTGGCGCACGATGATCTCGGCCACCATCGGGCAGACTTCCTTGAACACCTTGCGCCCGTCCTGGCGGAACAGCTTGTCGCGCGCGCCGATACCTTCGGGGGCAGCGCGGTTCAGGAAGCCGAAGTTGTTGCGGATGTTGTTCGAGAAGGTGGTCTTCAGGCGCGAGTCGATGATGCGAAACGGCGCGCGCGCGCCGCTCGCCGCCTCGCGCTCCACCACCACCGCGGTGCAGGCATCGCCGAAGATGAAGTGGCAGTCGCGGTCGCGGAACTCCAGGTGCCCGGAGCAGATCTCGGGGCTGATCACCAGCACCGCGCGCGCCGAGCCGGTGAGCACCGCGTTGCGCGCCATGTCGATGCCGAAGGTGGCCGAGGAGCAGGCGACGTTCATGTCGAAGGCGAAGCCCCCGATGCCCAGCGCCGCCTGCACCTCGACGCTGACGGCCGGGTAGGGGCGCTGCAGGTTCGAGCAGGCGACGATGACCGCGTCGATGTCGGCGGCGGTGCGCCCGGCCTGCGCCAGCGCCTCGCGCGCCGCGTGCACGGCCATCTCGCACTGCAGCGAGGGCTGGTCGTCCGGGCGCTCGGGGATGTCGGGGCACATGCGCGCGGGGTCGAGCACGCCGCTCTTGTCGATCACGAAGCGGCTCCGGATGCCCGAGGCCTTCTCGATGAAGGCCTCGCTGGATTCCTGCATCGGCGCGAGCTCGCCGGCGGCGATGGCCGCGGCGTGCCCGGCATTCCAGTTCGCGGCGTAGGCGTTGAACGAGGCCACCAGCTCGCTGTTGGAAATCGACTGCTCCGGGGTGAACAGTCCCGTTCCGCTGATCACGACCTGATTCATGTGTGGGATCCCTGCAAGAGCGGCTTGATGCCGCAATTGCGGGGATTGTACGGGCGCAGACCCTGCGCGGGCCAGTAGGCCGGCATTCATGCAGGTCGGGATTCATGCCGAAAACCGCCCCCGGCGGATCCTGCGGGTTCGGCGTCGCCGAACCCTTGTCGGGATGAATCCCGGCCTACGTCGCCCGACCGAAGGCCGGGTTCATTTGAATTGCCGGATCAGCTGGCTGATCGACTCCTTGGCATCACCGAACAGCATCCGCGTGTTCTCCTTGAAGAACAGCGGGTTGTCGATGCCGGCGAAACCGGAGGCCATGGAACGCTTGAGCACGAACACCGTGCGCGCCTTGTCGACGTTGATGATCGGCATGCCGTAGATCGGGCTGCCCTTGGACTCGCGCGCCGCCGGATTCACCACGTCGTTGGCGCCGATCACGATCGCCACGTCGAAGTTCTCGATGCGCGGGTTGACCTCGTCCATCTCCAGCAGCAGGTCGTAGGAGACATCGGCCTCGGCGAGCAGCACGTTCATGTGCCCGGGCATGCGTCCCGCCACCGGGTGGATCGCGTAGACCACCTCGGCGCCGTTCTTTTCCAGCAGTTCCTGCAGTTCCTTGACGGTGTGCTGCGCCTGCGCCACGGCCATGCCGTAGCCAGGCACGATCACCACGCTGGAGGCCGCCTCGAGGACGTAATAGGCATCCTCGTGCGTGATCGCCTTGACCTCGCCCTCGATCTTCTCGTCGGAGGAGCTCACCGCACCGAAGCCGCTGAACAACACGTTGGCGAGCGAACGGTTCATCGCCTTGCACATGATCTGCGTGAGGATGATGCCGCTCGCGCCCACCAGCGCGCCGGCGACGATCAGGATCATGTTGTTGATCGCGAAGCCGGCCGCGCAGGCCGCGAGGCCCGAGTAGCTGTTCAGCAGCGAGATCACCACCGGCATGTCGGCGCCGCCGATCGGGATGACCACCATCACGCCGAGCAGGAATGACAGCGCGATGACCGCGTACAGCCACAGGTGGTTGTCCGGCTGCAGGCAGAACATCACGGTACTCGCCACGATGGCCGCGAGCAGCGCGCCGTTGAATATGCGCTGGCCGCTGAACAGGAAGGGCCGCCCGCTGATGGTCTCGCTCAGCTTTGCCCACGCGACCACGCTGCCGGTGAAGGTCACGCCGCCGATCAGGATCGACAGTGCAATCGTGACCAGGATGAAGGTCGTGTTCGGCGTGAACAGCGCGGCCCAGCCCACCAGCAGGCTGGCGAGGCCGCCGAAGCCGTTGAACAACGCGACCATCTCGGGCATCGAGGTCATCGCGACCATGCGCGCGGCGAGCACGCCCACCGCGGTGCCGATCAGGAGGCCCACGGCGATCCAGCGGAAATCGACGATCTGCTGGTCGAGCAGCGTGACCACCACTGCGATCAGCATCGCGACCGAGGATAGCCAGTTACCCTTGCGCGCCGAAGCCGGCGAGCTCAGCATTTTCAGGCCGACGATGAAGAGTACCGCCGCCAGCGCGTAAGCCAGGTTGATGAGGAGTGTGCCGCTCATGATTACTTACCGCCTTCCCTTTTCTTGAACATGCCGAGCATGCGGTCGGTGACCACGTACCCGCCGACGACGTTGATCGTGGCCAGCGCCACGGCGGCTGTGCCGAGCACGACCGCGAGCGTGCCGTGCTCCGCGCCGGCCGACACCAGTGCGCCCACCAGCGTGATGCCCGAGATCGCGTTCGACGCCGACATCAGCGGCGTGTGCAGCGTGGCGGGCACCTTGTTGATCAGCTCGAAGCCGAGAAATATCGACAGCATCAGGATGAATGTCAGGTATACGGGTTCCATGGCGGCGGCCCTCAGCGCTTCAGGTTCTTGATGGTCTGGTTCACGATCATGCCCTCATGGGTGATCACGCAACCCTGCAGGATGTCGTCCTCGAAGTTCAGCGCCAGGCGCTTATCCTCCTTGTGCCAGAACTCCTCGATCAGGTTCAGCAGGTTCGAGGAATACATCTGGCTGGCATCGCGCGGCACGCAGTTCGCCCAGTTGCCGTTGCCGATGATCGTCACGCCGTTCACCACCACGGTCTCGCCGGCAACCGAGCCCTCGACGTTGCCGCCGGTCTCGGCCGCCATGTCGACGATCACGCTGCCCGGGCGCATGCCCGCAAGCATGTCGCGCGTGACCAGCACCGGCGGTTTGCGCCCGAAGACCTGCGCCGTGGTGATCACGAGGTCGGACTCGGAAATCTGCTTCGCCTGGCCCTGCTTCTGCTTCTCGAGCTGCTCGGGCGTGAGCTGCACCGCGTAGCCGTCCTTGGTCTGGCCGGTCTCGCCGAGGTCGATCTCGAGGAACTTGGCGCCCACCGACTGCACCTGCTCGGCAACCACCGAGCGCGTGTCGAAGGCCACGACCTTGGCGCCCAGGCGCTTCGCCGTCGCGATGGCCTGCAGGCCAGCGACACCGGCGCCGATCACGAACACGTTGGCGGGCTTCAGCGTGCCGGCGGGCGTCATCATCATGGGCAGGATGCGCGGCAGGCGCGCGGCGGCCAGCAGCACCATCACGTAGCCCGCGAGGTTGCCCTGCGAACTGAGCGCATCCATTTTCTGCGAGCGCGTGGTGCGCGGGATCATCTCCATGCTGATCGCGGTCACGCCGGCGCTGACGAATGCATCGATCAGGCCGGGCTCGTTGAACGGATCGAGGTAACTGATGTGGATCGCGCCGCGTTTGAGCTGCGCGATCTCCGCGACCGGGGGCTTGTGCAGGCGCAGCACCAGCTCCGATTGCGCCAGCAGCGCCGCGCGGTCGTGCGTGACGTGTGCCCCGGCCGTTGCGTAATCCTCGTCGGAATGACCGGCGCCGAGGCCGAGGCCCGACTCGATCACGACCTGCGCGCCGGCGCGGACCAGCTTCTGGATGCTCGCCGGAATCATCGCGGCGCGCTGCTCTCCCGGCTGGAGCTCGCGTGGAATTCCGATCACCATGCTCGTTCTCCTGTTGCATGTTCTGTCCGGCCCCGGTCGTGGCGCGAAGCCGAAGCCCGGGGCCGGGCGATTATATGTGCCTTGCGATCGTCAGGCGCTTCATACATTTGCACGATGTGCATGACAAACGCTAATGATGCCGTCGTTATTCTCCTTGTCCTGGCCCGGCCACGCGCCTCAGGCGCAGGATGCTGCCGTCGCGATCCGCGCTGAGGTAGATCGTGCCGTCCGTGCCCAGCGCCACGCCGGTCGGAACACCGGGCGGCTGCTCCTCTGCGCCCGCGATGCCGAGCGGCAGATCCGTTGCGATCACCGTGGCCGAGCCATCGGCCGGATCGATCAGCAGCAGGCGCCGGGTACCGGTCTCCGCGACCGCGAGCGTGCCGTCGTCGAGCCGCGCGATCCCCTCGGGGCGCGCGAGTCCGCTCGCTATCACGCGGCGCTCGCCGGCATCGCTGATGGCCGTGAGGTGTCCCGCGGCGCTTTCGCTCACGATATAGCCCTCCGCGGAGCGCAGCAGGCCCATGGGCTGCTGCAGTCCTTCTGCTACCACGTGCCGTGCTGCGCTGTCGTGCCGGTCGAGCACGAGCAGGCGCCCGCCCCCGCCGGCCTCGGTCACCGCGAGCCGGTCGGCGTCGAGCAGCGCGAGCGCCGACGGCTGGGCCAGCCCGGTCCACTGCGCGAGTATTTTCAGCGTGGCGGCATCGCGCAGCTGCACGCCGCCGGCCTCGTGGCTGGCGGTCGCGATCCGCCCGTTGGCGGCGGCAACGGCGCTCGGGTAGCCGGTTTGCGCCAGCGAGCGGCTGATGTCGCGCACCGCGCCGCCGGCGAGGTCCACGGCGCGCAGCGTGAAGGCATCGGCGACGTAGAGCGTGCCGTCCGCCGCCGCGATGCCGCCGGGCAGGCTGAGTGCGCCGCCCGTCACCCGGCGCACGTCACCGCCGGCGGGGTCGACCGCGTAGATCGCGTTGTCGGACATGTTGGTGACGTAGAGGCGGTCCGCGGCATCGAAAGCGAGGTTGTCGAGATTCGTCGGTGCCTGCGCCACGCGCTCGCGCCGGTGCGCGGCGATGTCGATGCGGAAGATCTCGCCGGTTTCGTTGTCGATCGCGAACAGCTCGCCGCGTGAATTGAAATTCGCGGCCGCGGGTTGCACGAGGCCTTCGGCCACGACCTCCATGGCGCCGCTGTCGACGTCGAGGCAGACCACCTGCTTGCGGAACCACAGCGGGCCGCACAGGCGGCCGTCGGGGCCGAAATCGAAGCCGTTCAGTCCGCCAAGGTCTTTCTTTACGAGCCGTGGCGGCGCCTTGCCCTCGGGATCGAATTCCCACAGCGCATCGCCCAGGAACACCTGCGTGCCGAACAGGCGCCCGCGCGCGTCCAGCGCCAGCGAATTGAGTCCCGGCAGGCCGGAGGCGATCACGCGCGGCTCGCCGCCCGGGCTGAGCGCGTTCATGGTCCCGTGCGTGAAACCGGTCCAGTACATGGTGCCGTCGGGCGCGAATTCGATGTCGTCAGCCAGTCCGGCGGGGGGAGCAATGAAGATCTCGCTCGCGCCCGTGTCCGGATCGACGCGGTGAATTGACTGTCCCACCACGCTGCCGGCGTAGATCCTGGCGTCGGGCCCGAAGGCCAGGCCGTGGAGGCTGCGAAACGGCGAACCGGGAACCAGGGTGTCGAGCTGCCACTCCCCGGCCAGTAGCGGCGGCGCGCCAGCCGCCAGCGCGCCCAGCAGGGTGCAGGCGGCGCGGATGCGCGTGCGGCGACTGCCTGGGTTCGGGCTCATGAGAGGGGTCCTGTGAGCGAGGCGCTGTTATGGTCGTGATGGTCGCGCGCGCTCGAACGCGCTGCGGGGCAAGCTTAGGGGCGATCGCGCCCGGGCGAAAGCCCCCGGGGTCTAAATGCGACGCGGGAGCGGGCGCGTGACGCCGCAGGCGCCGCGATAGCCCCCGCGCGCAGCGCCGTGCTTAAATGCAAAGCAGGTCAGTATCCGCAGTGGCTGGGGCAACAGGCGGTGGCGAGGAGACCGGTGTCATGGTGATTCGGGTGATGCTCGGGCTGCTGGGCCTGATGTGGGCGGGCTACGGGGCGTGGTGCTTCGCCGATCCGGGGATGTTGCGCGATGTGGCCGGAATATCCGCCTCGCGCGCGAGCGGCAGCGTCGACCTGCGCGCCACTTATGGCGGACTGCAGATGGCCGTGGGGGTGCTGCTGCTCGGCGGTGCGTTGCGCGCGGCGATGACGCGCCAGGTGCTGCTTGTCTACGGCGTGCTCTGCGCGGGCATCGGGCTGGCGCGCCTGCTCGCGGCGTTGCTCGAGAGCGAGTGGTCCGGCTACACCGTGGGGGCGATCTGTTTCGAGCTCGGCAGCGCCGCTGCCGCGCTGGTGCTGTTCAGCCGTGGAGGTGCGCGTGTTTGAAGCGGCTGAAATAGGTCATCGCATCAGCAAGGCGCGCTACCGCCGCGAGGAGCCGGCGCTGCGCCAGGCGCTCCTGGAGGCGCAATACCGGCTGCTCGACAAGCCCGAGTTTCCACTGCTGATCCTTATCGGCGGCCTGGACGGCGCGGGCAAGGGCGAGACGGTGAACCTGCTGAACGAATGGATGGATCCGCGCCATATCCGCACCGAGGCTTTCGGGCTGTCCGGAAGCGCCTGGGAGGGCGGGCGTCCGGAGATGTGGCGTTTCTGGCAGGTGCTGCCGCCACGCGGCAAGATCGGGGTCTTCTTCGGCTCGTGGTACACCGATCCGCTCGTGCGCCGGGCCGAAGGCATGATGAAGCGCACCGCCTTCGAGCGCCGGCTGGAGACCATCCGCCACTTCGAGCGCATGCTGGTGGCCGAGGGCGCGCTGGTGCTGAAGCTCTGGTTCCACCTGTCGAAGTCCGCGCAGAAGAAGAAGCTGCGCGAGCTGGCCGAGGATCCGCTCACGGCCTGGCGGGTCACGCCCGAGGAGTGGAAGCGCCACGACAGGTACGAGCGTTACGTGAAGGTCATCGCGGAGACCCTGCGCGAGACCGGCACGGGCGAGGCGCCGTGGCAGGTGATCGAGGGTTCCGACGAACGCTATCGCGCGCTCACGGCAGGCCGCGCGGTGCTCGATGCGCTCACGCGCCGGCTCGACGGACCGGCACCGGTGATAGCGCCCTCGGCACCGCCTCCGGTGCCGGCCATAGACGGCCGCGATCTGCTGAACTCGCTCGATTACTCGCGCAGGATCGCCGCGAAGAACTACGACCGGGAGCTCGAGCGCGCGCAGGGCCGGCTGAACCTGCTGACGCGCCACAAGCGCATGCGCGAGCGCTCCCTGGTGCTGGCCTTCGAGGGCATGGACGCGGCAGGCAAGGGCAGCACCATCCGTCGCGTGACGCGCGCGCTGGATGCGCGCTACTACCGCGTGGTGCCGGTGGGCGCGCCCACCGACGAGGAGCGCGCGCAGCCCTACCTCTGGCGTTTCTGGCGCCACCTGCCGGCCGACGGCAAGGCCGTGATCTTCGACCGTTCTTGGTACGGCCGCGTGCTGGTGGAGCGCGTCGAGGGCTACTGCGCCGAGGCGGACTGGATGCGGGCCTATCACGAGATCAACGAGTTCGAGCAGGAACTGGTGGCGGGCGGGGCGATCGTGGCGAAGTTCTGGCTGTCGGTCACGCTGGCCGAGCAACTGAAGCGTTTCCGCGCCCGCGAGCAGACTCCCTACAAGCAGCACAAGATCACGGCGGAGGACTGGCGCAACCGCGAGAAATGGCCCGCTTACGAGCAGGCGGTCTGTGACATGGTCGAACGCACATCGACCAGTTACGCGCCGTGGTTCCTGGTGCCCGCGAACGACAAGCGCTATGCGCGGATCGCGGTGCTGAAGCACATCGCCGACGAGATCGAGAAGCACATCGCCTAGGTCCGCATTCATGCGGACAGACCGGCGTAGGTCCGCATTCATGCGGACAATTGTCCGGCTGAAGCCGGACCTACGCGAACCGCGAACCGCGAGCCGCGATCAGCGGGTCAGGAAATTCAGCAGCGTGTTCGCGAACCGGCCGTAGGGTGGTGCCAGGAACTTCATCGCGCTGAACGATGCCTGGTAGAACACCGGGCGCAGCTTAGAGAACGTCAGGAAGCCCTCGTGGCCGTGGTAATGGCCCATGCCGCTCGCGCCCACCCCGCCGAAGGGCAGGTCGTGCTGCGCGACGTGGAACAGCGCGTCGTTGACACTCACGCCACCCGACATCACGCGATCCAGCAGCAGTTGCACGCGCGCCGCGTCGTTGCTGAACGGGTAGAGCGCCAGCGGCCGCGGCCGCGCGTTCACATACCCGATCACCTCCTCGAGCGAGCGGTAGCCGCGCACCGGCAGCACCGGACCGAAGATCTCGCGCGTGAGGAGCTCGCAGTCGTCCGGGGCGTTCAGCACCAGGTGCGGCGCGATCTTGCGCGTGGCCTCGTCCCAGCGTTGGCCCGGCACCAGTTGCACCAGCGTGGCGCCGCGGGCCTCGGCCTCGGCCAGCGCCGCGGTGACGCGGCGGAATGCGCGCTCGTCGATCAGGGCGGTGAAGTCGGGCGAATCGAGACGCGGGTAGCGCGCCGGCACGATCCGGCTCGCCAGCGCCACGAAGGCATCCACCTTCGCCTCGGGCAGGAAGACGTAGTCCACCGTGGTGCAGATCTGGCCGGCGTTGAACAGTTTCACGAACAGGATGCGTTCGGCGGCTTTTGCCAGCGGGTAGTCGTCGCAGACGATGGCCGGCGACTTGCCGCCGAGCTCCAGCGTGACCGGGCAGAGGTTCTGCGCCGCGGCGGCCATCACGCTGCGCCCGGTCTGGCTCGAACCGGTGAACAGCAGGTGGTCGAAGGGCAGGCGCGAGAACTCGACGCCCACACCGCCGGTCTCCTCGAAGACCGCGAGCTTGTCCGGCGGGAAATAGGCCGGCATCTTCTCGATCATGAGCCGCGCGAGGTGGCGCGAGTTCTCCGACATCTTGACCATCGCGCGGTTGCCCGCGGCAAATATGTAGATCAGGGGCAGGATGCTCAGGTTGAGCGGAAAGTTCCACGGCACGATCACCCCGACCACGCCGAGCGGCTGCGGGATGACGCGGTTCTTCGCGCCCAGGAAGTTGCGGCGGTCCACCGGGCGTTTCTGCGGCTTCATCCAGTGCTTCAGGTGCTTCAATGCGTGGTCGACACCGTCGATCGCGGTGAAGATCTCGGCGAACAGCGTCTCGTGGCGCGAGCGGTTGCCGTAATCGGCGCAGATCGCCGTGATGATCGCTTCCTTGTTCTCGCGCACGAATCGCTGCAGCTTGCGCAGGTCGCCCTGGCGCTCGGCGAGCGCGGGCACGGGATGCGCGAGGTAGGCTTCGCGCTGCAGGGCGAGCGTGGCCTGGAGTTCGGCGTTAGCGGCGCTGAATTGCTGAAGCGGCTCGGCTCCCATCGCGGCGATCCTCGACAAAGGTGCGTGGCACACGAGTCTATCACGCGCGGCATTCGCCATTGTGCCCGGCATTGGCGCTGCCACTACAATGCCACGATGCCGCGCGAGAGGAGTGACGGAGCCGTGAAGATCAACTCGGTCGTGGACTATGCCGTCGAAGCCGGTGTCGCGGTGATCACGGTTGATTCGCCGCCGGTGAACGCGCTGTCCGCGCCGGTGCGTGCCGGCGTCTATCGCGGCGTCGAGACCGCGACGACCGATGCGGCGGTGGGCGCGATCGTGCTGATCTGCGCGGGCCGGACGTTCTGCGCCGGCGCCGACATCACCGAGTTCGGCAAGCCGCCGGTGTCGCCATTGCTGCAGGACCTGCAGAGCCTTATCGAGAACGCGCCCAAGCCGGTGGTGGCGGCGATCCACGGCACGGCGCTCGGCGGCGGACTCGAGCTGGCGCTGGTGGCGCATTACCGCATTGCCGTGCCTGCCGCCAGCTGCGGGTTGCCCGAGGTGAACATCGGCCTGATCCCGGGGGCCGGCGGTTCGCAGCGCCTGCCGCGCGTTGTCGGCGTGGAGGCGGCACTGGAGATGATCACCAGCGCCCGCCACGTGCCGGCGGCGCAAGCGCATGCGATGGGCTTGCTGGACGTGCTGGCGCAGGGTCCCGACCTGCGTGCCGCGGCCGTGGCCTTCGCGCGCCGGGTCATGGCCGAGGGCCGCCCGCTGCGCAAGGTGCGCGAGCTGGACGCGAAACTGCAAGCCGCGCGCGCCGCGCCGGGACTGTTCGCGGAGTTCCGCGCCGGGCACGCGCGGCAGTTCCGCGGTTTCCTGGCGCCGGAGTACGCGATCCGCGCCGTCGAGGCGGCCGTGAACCTGCCCTTCGATGCCGGGATCGCGGAGGAAAAGCGCCTGTTTCGCGAACTGCTGGAGGGCTCGCAGTCCGCGGCGCAGCGCCATGCCTTCTTCGCCGAGCGCCGGGCGGCGAAGGTTCCCGGTGTTCCCGCCGACATGCCGACCCGGACCATCGCACGCGTGGGCGTGATCGGTGCCGGCACCATGGGCGGCGGCATCGCGATGAATTTCCTCTCGGCCGGCATCCCGGTGGTGCTGGTCGAGACTTCGCGCGAGGCGCTCGATCGCGGCATCGGCGTGATCCGCCGCAACTACGAGAACTCCGCGAAAAGGGGCGCGTCGGGCGCCGCCGACGTGGCGCGCAACATGGCGCTGCTCACGGGTTCGCTCGCGCTCGGGGATCTCGCTGACTGCGATCTCGTGATCGAGGCGGTGTTCGAGCAGATGGCGATCAAGCAGGACGTGTTCGCGCGCCTGGACCGCGTCGCCAAACCCGGCGCGATCCTCGCCAGCAACACCTCCTATCTCGACATCGACGCGATTGCCGCCAGCACCTCGCGTCCGGGAGATGTGCTGGGCCTGCACTTCTTCTCGCCGGCGAACATCATGCGGCTGCTGGAGATCGTGCGTGGGCGCGACACTGCAGTCGATGTGATCGCCACGGCGATGAAACTGGCCAGAACCATCGCCAAGGTCGGCGTGGTGGTGGGCAACTGCCACGGCTTCGTCGGCAACCGCATGCTCGCGGCGCGCAACCGCGAGGCCGACCGGCTGGTGCTCGAGGGTGCGCTGCCGTGGGACGTGGATCGCGTGCTGTACGAGTTCGGTTTCCCGATGGGCCCGTTCCGGATGCGCGACCTGGCGGGTCTGGACATCGGTTGGGATGCCGCGAAGTCCTCTTCATCGACGGTGCGCGAGTTGCTCTGCGAGATGGGGCGGCGCGGGCAGAAGACCGGCGCCGGCTATTACGACCACCACGCCGCGCGCAATGCCGCGCCCTCGGCGGTCACCGAGCGGCTGATCCTCGATTTCGCCGCGCGCCAGGGTGTCGCGCGGCGCGCGATAGCCGACGAGGAAATCCTCGAACGCTGCCTGTACCCGATGGTGAACGAGGGCGCGAAGATCCTCGAGGAGGGCATCGCGGCACGCGCCTCGGACATCGACACGGTGTGGCTGTGCGGCTACGGCTGGCCGCGCTACCGCGGCGGGCCGATGTTCTGGGCCGAGCTCGAGGGGCTGCCGAAGATCCTCGGGCGTCTGCGCGCGCTGCAGCAGGTGCACGGCGACGAGTTCCGCCCCGCGCCGCTGCTGGAACGGCTGGTCGCGCAGGGCGGGAGTTTTCACGATTTCGCGGGCCCTGATGCCGGTTGAGTGGTCGACCGGCGCGCGGACGCCGCGTTGCGCTCAGCGTGGTTCCAGCCGCGCCTCCATCAGGCGTCGCCCGTCGTTGTCGATCGCGGCGAGATCCGTGCCTCCCCCTGTTTCCCTTCCTGCCAGGTGCAGCAGCTGGCCGGCGTAGGCCGGCGCCACCGCGCGGAACGAAAAACGCGCCGGATCGCTCGGATTCCCGCGCGTTGCCGCGTGGCCGAGCAGCAGCGTGGCGAGCAGCGGCGCCTGCACAACGAGGGCTGGATAGCCTTCGTCGTGCTGCGCGTAGGGCAGGTCGTAGTGGATGCGGTGCGCGTTGAACGTGAGGGCGGAGTAGCGAAACAGCAGCGGTGCCGAGGGGATCCGGCTGCGGGTGAATTCCCAGTCGGAGAGATCGGCGCCGCCGCTCCCCGGCAGCGCCTGCATGCCGGCGGCGGCCTCGCGCCAGACCAGCGTCTGGCGTTCGCGCACCGCGGGCGCGTCGTCGGCAAACGTCAGGTGATCGAGCTCGACGAAGACCGTGGCGCCGGATCTGCTGCGCTTCTCACTCACCGCCGCCACGCGCGAGCGGCGGCGGATCGCGGCGCCGCTGCGTAACGGCGCAAGGAAGTCCACGCTGCCGGATGTCCACATCCGCCGCGGCAATGGCACCGGCGGCAGGAATCCGCCCGTGCGCGGATGGCCGTCGCCGCCGAGCGCGCTCATCGCATCCTCGGGCGTGCACAGACACCAGTGCACGCCCCGCGGCGCGATGCCCTCGCTCTCGGCGACGCGGCTCTCGAGCGTGGCGCGAAAGCGTGCCAGCAGGCCCTCGCCGAGGAGGTCGTGTCGCTCCTCCTCGCGGCCGATCCAGGTGCGCAGTTGCTCCATCACCGGACCCTCCTCCAATCGCCCCGGGTGCCGGGCTTCATCGTGGCGCTGCCTCGCGGACGGTGGCCAGCAGGTGGATCGCGAGGCTGCGCCGCTCGGGCTCCGACAGCGGGAAT
>DAORUQ010000059.1:0-9964 GCA_035433265.1 Pseudomonadales bacterium
TGTTCGACGGCATCCCGCTCGACAAGGTCTCGGTGTCGATGACGATGAACGGCGCCGTGCTGCCGGTGCTCGCGGGCTACATCGTGGCCGCCGAGGAGCAGGGCGTCGCGCAGGATCAGCTCTCGGGGACGATCCAGAACGACATCCTCAAGGAGTTCATGGTCCGCAACACCTACATCTACCCGCCCGCGCCGTCGATGCGGATCATCGGCGACATCATCGCCTACACCTCGCGCAACATGCCGCGCTTCAACTCGATCTCGATCTCCGGCTACCACATCCAGGAGGCCGGCGCCGACGCCGCCCTCGAACTCGCCTACACGCTCGCCGACGGCAAGGAATACGTGCGCACCGCGATCGCGGCGGGCCTGGAGATCGACGAGTTCGCGCCAAGGCTGTCGTTCTTCTTCGGCATCGGCATGAACTTCTACATGGAAGTGGCCAAGCTGCGCGCCGCCCGGTTGTTGTGGGCGCGGATCATCGACGGCTTCGGCCCGAAGAGCGCGAAATCGAAGATGTTGCGCACGCACTGCCAGACCTCGGGCTGGTCGCTCACCGAGCAGGATCCGTACAACAACGTGGTGCGCACCACGATCGAGGCCATGGCGGCGGTCTTCGGCGGCACGCAGTCGCTGCACACCAATGCACTCGACGAGGCCATCGCGTTGCCGACCGAGTTCTCGGCTCGCATCGCGCGCAACACGCAACTGATCATCCAGGAGGAGACCGGCATCACCAACACGATCGATCCGTGGGGCGGTTCCTACCTGATGGAATCGCTGACGCAGCAGATCGCCGACCGCGCCTGGGAGCTCATTGCCGAGGTCGAGGAGCAGGGCGGCATGGCCCGCGCCATCGAGACCGGGATGCCGAAGATGCGCATCGAGGAGTCGGCCGCGCGCAAGCAGGCGCGGATCGACCGCGGCGAGGACGTGATCGTCGGCGTCAACAAGTACCGCCTCGCCACCGAGGATGCCGTGGATATCCTCGAGATCGACAATCGCGCCGTGCGCGAGGCGCAGCTCGAGCGCCTCGCCGTGGTCCGCGCGCGCCGTGACGCGAAGGCCGTGCAGGCGGCGCTGGATGCGCTCACGCAGGCAGCGAAGACCGGCGAGGGCAACGTGCTCGAGCTTGCCGTAAATGCCACGCGCCTGCGTGCCACCGTCGGCGAGATCTCCTCGGCGCTGGAGAAGGAATGGGGCCGCTACAGCGCGAGCGCGAACACGATCTCCGGCGTCTACGGCAGTGCCTACGAGAAGGACGAGGACTGGGCCGCGCTGCGCGCCGACATCGAGGACTTCGTCGAGCGCCACGGCCGCCGCCCGCGCATGCTGGTGTGCAAGATGGGTCAGGACGGTCACGATCGTGGCGCCAAGGTGGTGGCGACGGCCTTCGCCGACGTCGGCTTCGATATCGACCTCTCGCCGATGTTCTCCACGCCGGACGAGGTCGCGCGCCAGGCCGTCGAGAACGACGTGCACGTGGTGGGCGCCTCGTCGCTGGCCGCGGGCCACAAGACCCTGGTGCCCGAGCTGATCGAGGCGCTGCGCGCGCAGGGCGCGGGCGACATCGTGGTGATCGCCGGCGGCGTGATCCCGCGCCAGGACTACGAGTTCCTGTACGAGGCCGGGGTCAAGTGCGTCTTCGGGCCCGGCACGCGCATCCCGCTGGCGGCGCGCCAGGTGCTCGCCGCGATCGAGGCGGCGGCAGGCTGAGGCACGAGCCCGTGATCGACACCGCGGCACTGCGCGCGGGCAACCGTCGCGCGCTGGCCAAGGCCATCACGCTGGTGGAGAGTTCGCGCGCCGAGCATCGCGCCGAGGCGCAGCGGCTGCTGGAGGCGTTGCTGCCGCACACGGGTAGGAGCATCCGCGTCGGCATCAGCGGCATCCCGGGCGTGGGCAAGTCGACGTTCATCGAGGCCTTCGGCATGCACCTGGTCGCCGCGGGCCACCGCGTGGCGGTACTGGCCGTGGATCCGAGTTCGCCCGTGGCCGGTGGCAGCATTCTCGGCGACAAGACGCGCATGGAGACCCTCTCGCGCGAGGACGGGGCGTTCATCCGGCCCTCGCCGTCGCAGGGTGCGCTGGGCGGCGTGGCGCACAAGACGCGCGAGACCATGCTGCTCTGCGAGGCCGCGGGCTACGACGTGATCATCGTCGAGACCGTCGGGGTGGGGCAATCCGAGTACGAGGTCGCCAGCATGGTCGACTTCTTCCTGGTGCTGATGCTGCCCAACGCCGGCGACGAACTGCAGGGCATCAAGCGCGGCATCATGGAACTGGCCGACGCGCTGGTGATCAACAAGGCCGACGGCGAGAGCCTGGGACTCGCCAACCGCACCCGCCAGCATTACCAGAACGCGATGAACCTGCTATCGCACGGCGGCTTCTGGGTGCCGCGCGTCACGACCTGCTCGGCGGCCGAGAAGCGCGGCATCGCCAAAATGTAGCAGATGATCGGGAAATACCGCCAGGGCGGGGAGGCGAGCGGCGAGCTCGCGGCGCGGCGCGCGCGGCAGAACGGCGAGTGGCTGCGCAAGCTGATCGGCGAGCTGCTGGAGCAGCGCTTTCGTGCCGATCCGCGCGTGCGCGCCGATCTGCCGCGGCTGCAAGCGCGCGTGGTGCGCGGCGAGATCACCCCCTACGCCGCGGCGATGCGCCTGCTCGGCTGACGAATCCTCATCCCTTGCGGCCGCGCAGGCCCTTTTCCATCATGATCCGCGTCGCGATTTCCTCCACCGACATGCGCGTGGTGTTCAGGTACGGGATGCGGTTGCGTCGCAGCATCCCCTCGACCTGGCGCACCTCGTCCTCGCATTGCCTGAGCGAGGCATAGCGGCTGCCGGGGCGGCGTTCGTGGCGGATCTCGGCCAGGCGCACCGGGTCGATCGTGAGTCCGAACAGGCGGTTCTGGTGGGCGCTGAGTGATACCGGCAGCCGGTTCGACTGCAGGTCGTCGTCGGTGATGGGGTAATTGGCCGCATGCACGCCGAACTGCATCGCCAGGTAGATGCACGAGGGCGTCTTGCCGCTGCGCGAGACGCCGATCAGGATCACGTCGGCCTTCTGGTACTCGCTGCCGCTGGCGCCATCGTCGTTGGCCATCGCGTAGTGCACGGCCTCGATGCGTGCGTGGTACAGGCTGCTCTGCGGCCCGTGGAAGCGCCCGACCGTGAAGCTCGACTGGGTCCCGATGGCGCGCTCCAGCGGTGCGAGGAAGGTCGTGAAGATGTCGAACATGCTGCCGGCGGACGCGGCGAGAATCTGGCGCAGGCGCTGGTCGATGATCGTGTCGAAGATGATCGGGCGGTGGCCGTCGCGCGCGAAGGCAGCGTCGATCTGCTCCACGGCGTGGCGGGCGCGTTCCTCGGTATCGACATAGGGCAGGCGCACGAACTCGAAGCGCACGTCCTCGAACTGCGCGAGCAGCGCCTCGCCGAGCGTCTCGGCCGTGATGCCGGTGCCGTCGGAGATGAAGAATGCGGTTCGGTCCATGGCTGTTTTCCCGCTGTCTGGCGGGCGGATTTTGTCACAGCGCTCAGGTAACATGTAGGCCGCTTCGAGAACCGCGGGAGTATTCAAGGTGACGCAGCAACTGATCTGGTTCGAACAGCTCGGCATGCACGACGTGCCGCGCGTCGGTGGCAAGAACGCCTCGCTCGGCGAGATGATCAGCGGCCTCGCGCACGCCGGCGTGCGCGTGCCCGACGGTTTCGCCACCACCGCCGACGCGTATCGCGAGTTCCTGGCGCACGACGGGCTGGCGGCGCGCATCGCGGCGCGTCTCGCGGCCCTGGATGTCGACGACGTCGCGGAGCTGGCGCGCGCGGGAGCGGAGATCCGCGGCTGGATCCGCGCGACACCGCTGCCCGCGCCACTGCGCGACGCGGTGGGCGAAGCCTATGCACGCCTCGGCGCGGGCAAGGATGTCGCGGTCGCCGTGCGCTCCTCCGCGACCGCCGAGGATCTGCCCGATGCCTCCTTCGCCGGGCAGCAGGAGACCTTCCTCAACATCAGCGGCCTCGAGCGCGTGATCGAGGCGGTTCACGAGGTGTTCGCCTCGCTGTTCAACGATCGGGCGATCTCCTATCGCGTGCACAAGGGCTTCGACCATGGCCAGGTCGCGCTGTCGGCCGGGGTGCAGCGCATGGTGCGCAGCGAGACCGGCGCGAGCGGCGTGATGTTCACGCTGGACACCGAGTCGGGCTTCAATGGCACCGTGTTCATCACCGCGGCCTACGGTCTCGGCGAGACCGTGGTGCAGGGCGCCGTCAACCCGGACGAGTTCTACGTCTTCAAGCACGGCCTGCGCGAGGGCAAGGCGGCGATCCTGCGGCGTAACCTCGGCGACAAGAAGATCCGCATGGTCTACACCGCCGAATCCGCGGTCGGTGCGACCACGGTGACCGAGCCGGTGCCCGAGGAGCTGCAGCGACGGTTCTGCATTTCCGACGAGGAGGTGACTGAGCTCGGTCATATCGCGCTGCGCATCGAGGAGCACTATGGCCGTGCGATGGACATCGAGTGGGCGCGCGACGGCGACGACGGCAGGCTCTACGTGCTGCAGGCGCGGCCCGAGACCGTGCGCAGCCAGCAGGGCGCGGGCAGCGTCGAACGTTACCTGTTGAAGGAAAAGGGCCGGGTGCTCTGCGAGGGCCGGGCGATCGGGCACAAGATCGGCTCGGGCACGGTGCGCGTCATCCGCGACGTCTCGGCGATGGAGCAGGTGCGCGAAGGCGACGTGCTGGTCACCGACATGACCGACCCCGACTGGGAGCCGATCATGAAGCGCGCGGCCGCGGTGGTGACCAACCGCGGCGGGCGCACCTGCCACGCGGCGATCATCGCGCGCGAACTGGGTATTCCGGCGGTCGTCGGTTGCGGCAACGCGACGGAGTCGATCCCCGACGGCGCGCTGGTCACGGTCTCCTGCGCCGAGGGTGACGTGGGACACGTCTACGACGGCAGGCTCGACTACGAGGTGAACGCCGACGACCTCACCGCGATGCCGCCGCTGCCGTTCAAGCTGATGATGAACGTGGGCAATCCGGACCGGGCGTTCGACTTCTGCCAGTTGCCGAACGACGGCGTGGGGCTGGCGCGCCTGGAATTCATCATCAACCGCATGATCGGCGTGCACCCGAAGGCGTTGATCAACTTCGATTCGCTGACGGGCGACCTGCGCCAGGCCGTGGCGCGGCGCGTGCACGGCTACGCCTCGCCTACCGATTACTTCGTCGACAAGCTGGCCGAGGGCGTGGCGACGATCGCCGCGGCCTTCCATCCGAAGCCGGTGATCGTGCGCATGTCGGATTTCAAGTCCAACGAGTACGCGCACCTGGTCGGCGGCCAGCAGTACGAGCCCGTCGAGGAGAATCCCATGCTCGGCTTTCGCGGTGCCTCGCGCTACGTCGATCGCGGTTTCCGCGACTGCTTCGAGCTCGAATGCCGCGCGCTGCGCTTCGTGCGCGAGGACATGGGCCTGGACAACGTCGAGGTCATGGTGCCTTTCGTGCGCACGGTGGAGGAGGGGCGCCAGGTGGTGGAACTGCTCGCCGCGAACGGGCTCGCGCGCGGCGAGAACGGGCTGCGCGTGATCATGATGTGCGAGATCCCGAGCAACGCGCTGCTGGCGGACAGGTTCCTGCAGCATTTCGACGGCTTCTCGATCGGCTCTAACGACCTCACGCAGCTCACGCTGGGTCTCGATCGCGATTCGGGCCTGGTGGCCGGCATCTTCGACGAGCGCGACGAGGCGGTCAAAACGCTGCTGAAGCTGGCGATAGACGCCTGCAACCGCAACGGGCGCTACATCGGCATCTGCGGCCAGGGTCCCTCGGACCACCCGGACCTGGCGGCCTGGCTGGTGGAGCAGGGGATACAGAGCATGTCCCTGAACCCCGACGTCATCGTCGATACCTGGACCGCGCTGGCGAAGCTGAACCAGGCCTAACCGTGGCGTGGGTCTCATGTGCCCGATGCGGCACGGGCTCAACCGAGTGGCTGTGCTGCCCGCTGTTGGCTTGCGGGGCCTTGCGCCGCAGGACGCGGCGCGGAGCTACAGGGACGTACTCGTGCGTGCCCCGCAGGACAATGGCGGGCAGCACCGCCAGCGACGCACCAGGCTGCTCGCTCGCAACCTGATGGTTTTTGCGACACCCTCTGAAGCCGCAGCTACGGGGCGTCGATTGTCTCCACGCGCACCTCGACCAGTTCATCGGCGCTGCCGCGCGTGCTGTGGCGCGTGGTGAGGCCGCTGCGGGTGCTCTCGCTGCCGGCGGTGGAGCCGCCGAGCGGGATCCATTCTCCGAGGCGTCCGCTCACGCTGCTGGCGAGCGCGCCGGTGCGCACGGTGCCGCCCTCGAGGCGGTCGTTGCGCGCCTCGATATCAAGCCGCACCTGATCGCCCGCGAGGCGCGCGCGCACCACGAAGCCCTGGCTCACGTCCTCGTACTGCACGCCGGTGCCCCAGTAGCCGTTACCCGCGAGCGGGACAAGGGCGCCGTCACGAATCAGCACGGGGCGCCCCTCGAGGGTGCGCACGCTGCTTTCGCCGCTGCCGCTTCGCGTCGTGATCTGCCTGCCGCCGCGAATCTGCACCGTGCTGCCGGCTGGCGTGTTGCCCCCCGGGCCGATGCGAACATTGCCACGCTGCAGCGTTCCTTCCACGCCCGCACCCTGCGCATGCTGCACGGCCGAACCCCCGCGGCGCACGCTGATCAGCAGGTTGCGCTGCGGGCGGTCGAGCTGCCCGAGCAGTTCGTCGATCCTGTGCTGGGTCCCGGCACCTGCATTCACCACCAGCGCGTTGCCAAAGACACTGACCGACTCCCCGGGGCCCAGCAGCGCTTGCACCACCGGCAGCAGCGATTCGGGGTCGGCGTGACGAGGCTCCAGCACGCGCAATTCGGCGTGAGCCATGGTCGAGAAGATGGACAGGATCAGCAGGAGCGCCAGCCCGAATCCGGCTACGCGGTCCCCCGCGCGCATCCGGGAGGCCGATTGGAGCGCGGCTGCGACGCTGCTACAGTGCATCGCGCACTCATCGCGGGAGGAAGGAAATGGCCGAGCCGCAACGCTGTCCATGGGTCGATCTGCGCAAGCCCTTGTATGTTGTTTATCATGACACGGAGTGGGGGGTGCCGGTCCACGACGACCGCCTGATGTTCGAATACCTGGTGCTGGAAGGCGCTCAGGCGGGCCTCAGCTGGTACACAGTACTCAGCAAGCGAGAGAACTACCGGCGCGCCTTCGACGGTTTCGATCCGGTGAAGATGGCGGCCTGGGACGATGCGAAGATCGAGTCCCTGCTGCGCGATCCCGGCATCATCCGCAACCGCCTGAAAATCCAGGCCTCCCGTGGCAATGCGCGCTGCTTCCTTGCGCTGTGCGAGGAACGCGGTTCATTCAGCGACTACCTGTGGAGTTTTGTCGGCGCCACCGTGCGTGCCGGTGCGCCGGCGACCGTGGAGGACTATCGCGCGAGCAGTCCCGAATCAGATGCGCTCAGTCGCGACCTGAAGCGGCGCGGTTTCCGCTTCGTGGGATCGACGGTGATGTATGCGCACATGCAGGCAACCGGCATGGTAAACGACCATTCCCGCGACTGCTTCCGGCGCCTGCAACTCAGCGACGCGCACGCCTGACGCCGCGCTTGCGCGCGCTTCCCCGCGCCTGTCCCCCGGCATGCGCGGCCTCGGCATCCTCCATTGCGGCGTTTTCCCCTTCGTCGACGAAATGGATCGCCATGTCGAAGGCGTGCTGCGTGAACTTGAGCACGCGCTCGAAGCCCTCGTCGGAGAGCGTGCGCGCGGTGTCGTGGCGGCGATAGATGTTGATGAAGTTGCGCTCGCGCTCGAACTGGATCGGCAGCTGGTCGATCTTCAGTTCGTGCAGGATCTCCCACAACCGCGGGTGATAGGTCCGCGTGTACTTGAGCACGAAGGGCAGCGGATCGTTGCGCGCCACCAGCGAGGCGAGCCGCAGGATCAGCTCGAAGGACAGCGCCTCGCGTCCGTCCTCCACGGCTTCCCACACGCTCTTGTCACGCAGGTTCAGCGCATCGGAGATCTCCAGCACGGTCAACCCGGTGACCTCGCGCATGTCGCGCAGCGATTCCCCTGCCGACGCCATCATGCGCAGTTGCTCGGGCGTTCGCGCGATCGCGCGCGCCGCACTCGCGCCCGTGCGCGACGCGAGCCTCAGCGCGGAGCTGGTGAGGTCGGTGGTGAGGTCGGTGAGGCTGTCGAACAGCGTGCCCAATGGCGATTCGCTGCGCGGCGGAGCCTCCTCGCGCGGAGTGCGCGTCGAGGCCCCGCGCGCCGCGGGACGAGCGGCAGCGCGCTTCTTCGGAGTTCCGCTCTTGCTCATCCGGCTTCCCCCGGTCGCTTGGACCTTGCCCGCGGCGTGGGCGCGCGGGCGTATCAGCCCGGTTTGCGCGCGTCTGCCAGTTTCTGCTCCACGTAGAGTACCAGTACCTGGCCGGGGTGGATCAAGGGGCGGGCGGGATTCATGCCGTTCCACGCCAGCACCTCGCTCACGTCCACGTTGAATCGATCCGCGATGCGTGCGACCGAATCGCCGCCCTGCACGGTATAACTCACCCTGCGGCGACCGTCCGCGGTGGCACTGGCAGCGACAGCGGGATCCCGCGCCAGGCCGTCGCGGACCTTGAGCTTCTGCCCGACGCGCAGCGTGGAACCGGTGCCGATGCCATTCAGCACGGCGAGCTGCTGCGTGCTGGTCCCGAAACGCCTGGCGATCTGCGACAGGCTGTCGCCGGGCTTGACGGTGTAGAGACCGTGGTTCTTCAACGCCACGCTCTCGGCGGTGGGGAAGCGGCGCGGCGGCACTACCGCGTCGGCCGGGATCAGCAACTCCTGACCCGCCGCGATGCGGTCGTCCTCGAGGCGGTTCAGGCTGCGCAGCGCCTCCGGGGTGGTCTGGTGCAGCCGCGCTATGGCGCGCAGGTTGTCGCCTGGGCGCACGCGGTAGTGCTCGGGGTGTGCGCTCACGACGGGCGCGTTGCTCGCCGCCTGTCCCGATACCGCGGCCAGGAAGCTCTGTTTATCGTCCGCCGGGACCAGCAGCGTGTTGCTGGTGTTGGGCGCGGTGAAGCCGCGCTTGTAGGCCGGGTTCAGGCTCATCAGTTCGCGGCTGTCCATGCCCGCGCGCGTCGCGGCACGATGCAGGTCGACCTGCTTGTTGACCTCGACGGGGACCACCGACACCTCGTTCGCCATCGGGGACAGGGAGATGCCGTGGTCCTGGGGTGCCTCCAGCACCCGCGACAGCGCAAGCAGCTTCGGCACATAGTTGCAAGCCTGGCGCGACAACGGCAGGGACCAGTAATCGGTCGGCTTGCCGAGGCGCCTGTTCTGGTCGATGGCGCGCTGCACGTTGCCTTCACCCGTGTTGTAGGCCGCCAGCGCGAGGTACCAGTCGCCGTCGAAACGCCGGTGCAATTCCTCGAGATAGTCGAGTGCCGCTTCGGTCGAGGCGACCACGTCCTTGCGCCCGTCGTACCAGCCGTTCTGCTCCAGCCCCAGGGTCGAGGCCGTGCCGGGGACGATCTGCCACAGGCCCGCCGCCTTGCCCGGACTGACGGCCTCGGGGTTGTAGCCGCTCTCGATTATCGGCAGCAGCGCGATCTCGAGCGGCATGTTGCGCTGTTCGAGTTCCTCTACCACGTAGTGCAGGAAGGGCGAGGCATCGGAGCCGAGCCGGTCGAACAGGCGCTGCTTGTCCGAATAGGTATCGATGTACTGGTCGACGCGATGTTCATCGACGCGTCCCTCGAGGCCATAACCGGCCCGCAGGCGCGACCACAGGTCATCGTGCCCGTCGCCGTAGGGGTCATCTGCGAGCCCGATCAGCGATGCCGGCACGCAGAGCTCGCCATCGTCCTGCGCCGGCTCCTGCAGGGGCCAGTAATGCAGTTGGTCGTAGATGCTGGCGCCGTC
>DAORUQ010000059.1:10064-16894 GCA_035433265.1 Pseudomonadales bacterium
CGTTGCCTGGCCGCAGCGCAGGAAGGGATTGGTCGCCAGTTCCAGCGCGATGGTCGAGGGCACGGTCGGCTCGCCACGCTCGCGCAGGGCCTCGGCGTCCTGCTGGCGACGCAGCAATTGCGCGTTCTGCGGTTCCACCGCGCGCGCAAAGCGCAGGTTCGACAGCGTGTATTCGTGCGCGCAGTAAACCGACGTCATCGCCGGCAGTGCCGCGAGACGCGCGAGCGAGGCATGCATCATGCGCGGATCGCCTTCGAAAATGCGTCCGCAGCCGCCGGCGAACAGCGTATCGCCGCAGAACAGCAGCGGAGCCGCGGCGCCCGGCGCCGCGAAGAAATAGGCGATGTGATCCAGCGTGTGACCCGGCACCGCGAGCACATCGGCCGCAAAACCCAGCACGTCGATGCTGTCACCGTCGTCCAGCGGGTGGGTGATGTCGCTGGCCGGGGAGCCCCGCGGACCATATACCGGCACGGGGCCGCAGCGGCTCAGCAGTTGCGCGACGCCGCCGACGTGGTCCGGATGATGGTGGGTGACGAGGATGCCCGCGAGCCTCAGGCCTCGCGCCGCGAGCGCGAGCAGCACGGGCCCGGCATCGCCGGGATCGACCACGAAGGCCCGTCCTGCGCCTGCCTCGAGTAGCCAGATGTAGTTGTCGCTGAATGCCTGTACCGGATGCGCCTGGAGCATTGTCGGTGAGTGAATCCGTGGCCGGGCCGTGCATGGTATATTGCCCGGACGAGATAGCCAACCCGCGAGCGGCCCATGCCGCCCGCGGCCAAGCGATTGATCAGGATGACAAAACGACGATTCATCGACGATCCGGCACAGCGCTGGCATGCGCTCGCCGACTGGCTCGAGGGCGACCTCGGCGCCCACGTGCTCGCCGCCGAGCGGACCCTGCTGGAGAGCAAGCTGCCCGGACTTTACGGCTTCCACCTGATGCAGCTGGGCATCAACGACCGTGTGCGTCTCTACGAGAGCAGCATGATCCGCCACAAGTTCACGCTCGGACGCTTCGCGGATGCCCGTGGCGCCAGCGCCTGTGCCGAGCCGGAACACCTGCCGATCGAGTCCGACAGCGTCGATGTGGCGCTGCTGCACCACGTGCTGGAATACAGCGCGCAACCGCACCAGTTGCTGCGCGAAGCGGCGCGCGTGGTGGTGCCGCATGGTCACCTGCTGATCGTGGGCTTCAATCCGTGGAGCCTGTTCGGCCTGCGCGCCGCCGCGACACGACGCGTCGCCCATCCGGTGTGGGGTGGAGCGACGCTGACGCCCAAGCGGGTGAAGGACTGGCTGGAGCTGCTAGATTTCGCGGTCGACGACGTGCAGTGCGGCTTCCACGCCATCCCGATCGATCACGCGCCAACGCTGTCGCGCCTCGCCCGGCTCGACCGCGCCGCGGCACGCTGGTCGCTGCCCTGCGGCGGGGTCTACCTCATCCACGCGCGCAAGCAGCAGAGCCCGCTGACGCCCGTGAAGCCCTTGCTGCGCCGCATGCGTCCGCGCCTTAGCGCGGTGCCGCTCGCGACCCCGAGCGTGCGCGACACCACGATCCACTGACCCCGGAGCCGAATGAAACACGTAGAGATATTCACCGACGGGGCCTGCCGCGGCAATCCCGGCCCCGGCGGCTGGGGCGCGCTGCTGCGCTACGCCGGCACGGAGCGCGAGCTGCACGGCGGCGAGCCGCATACGACGAACAACCGCATGGAGCTCACCGCCGCGATCCGCGCGCTGGCGGCGCTGCGCGAGCCCTGCCGCATCGATGTGTACACCGACTCGCAGTACGTGCGCAGCGGCATCACCGAGTGGATGAAGAATTGGAAGAAGCGCGGCTGGCGCACCGCGGATCGCCAGCCCGTGAAGAACGCCGACCTGTGGCAGGCGCTCGACGAGCAGGCCGGGCGCCACGCGGTGCAATGGCACTGGGTGCGCGGACACAGCGGCCATCCCGAGAACGAGCGCGCCGACGCGCTGGCGAACCGCGGCATCGACGAGCTCGCCGATCGCCTCGCGGTGGAGGGCGGCTGATGCGACAGATCGTGCTGGACACCGAAACCACCGGCCTCGAGTACAGCCAGGGCCACCGCATCATCGAGATCGGCTGCGTGGAACTGCTCGATCGGCGCCTGACGGGGCGGCATTTCCACCAGTACATCAACCCCGGCCGCCCGGTCGACGAAGGCGCCGTCGAGGTGCACGGCATCACCACCGCGTTCCTCGCCGACAAGCCCCCGTTCGCGCAGATCGTCGACGAGTTCCTGGCGTTCGTCAGCGGCGCCGAGCTGGTGATCCACAACGCGCCGTTCGATCTCGGCTTTCTCGACAACGAGCTCGCATTGCTGGGCCCTGGCTACGGCCGCATCGCGGACCACTGCACGCATACCGACACGCTGGCGCTCGCGCGAGCCCGCCATCCGGGACAGAAGAACAACCTCGACGCGCTGTGCAAGCGCTACTTCGTCGACAACTCGCAGCGCGACCTGCACGGCGCGCTGCTCGACGCGGAGATCCTCGCCGACGTCTACCTGCACATGACCGGCGGGCAGACCGCGCTCGCGCTGGGTGGCGACAGCGACAGCGCGGCGCAGGGTTTCTCCGGGGAGATCCAGATCGTGCGCCTGCCCGCGACGCGGGCGCGACTGCGCGTGCTGAAGCCCTGCGCGGAGGAACTCGAGAGCCATCGCCAGCGCCTCGCCGCCATCGCGAAGGCGAGCGGCGGCAAGTGCCTGTGGACCGCCGCAGGCGAGGAATAGCGCGCACGATCGCCGCGAATCCAGCGTCTATACTGAGCCGGTGCCGTTGGCGCAGCCGTGCGCGCAGAATTCCTGAGAGGTGACCGGGTGTACTTCGAGCCAGTATTGAATCCTGCCTCGCTCAATATCGTGCGACCGGAGCTGTCGCGGCTGTTGCGCCAGGCGCAGGCCGATTTCGCGCTCGCGACGCAGCCGGCAAGCGAGGGGCAGGGCCTCGATGCCTGCGTCGCAGCACTGCAGCAGGCCGACGGCGTGCTGCGGCTGCTGGAACTGACCGACGCCGCGCAACTGGCGCGCGAGCTCGCGGCCGTGATCGGCGCATCGCCTGTGGCCGATGCCGTGGCGTGCGATGCGGTCTCGCGGGCGCTGCACGTGCTGGCGCGTTACCCCGATTACCTGGCGGGCTGCACGCACGCGGTGCCGCAAGTGCTGCTCGAAGACATCAACGCGATGCGCGCGCTGCAGTCGCTGCCCGAATTTCCCGAGACGTGTTTCCTGCCGCAATGCCGGGCATCGGCATGCCAATGCCCGGTGCTGCAGCCGGCCGGCGTAGCGCAGGTGCTCGACGAGGGCTTGCCGCGGCGCCTGCGCCATCTCTACCAGGTCGGCCTGCTCGGCGTGATCCGCGGGCACACCGATCCGGTCCACCTGCGGCTGATGCAGCGTGCCGCCGAGCGCATGCTCGGCCTCACCGGCGGCGGGGCCGCCGGCGAATACTGGTGGTTGCTGGGCGGCGTGCTCGAGGGTTTTGCCGGAGGCGCGCTGCTGCCGGGGCGTTCGCGCCTGCGGGCGCTAAGTCGCGCCGACGCGATGTTCCGTGACTACCTGCGGCATCCCGAGCGGCGCGATGAACCGGTGTCGCCGGAGCTGCGCGAAGAGATGCTGGGGCTGGTGGCGCGCGCCGGAGAGGGCATGCGCGCAAGCGACATCCGCGCACGCACCGGCATGGGCGCGGTGGCGCTCGGTGACGCGCAGCTCGAGGAGGAACGCGCGCGGCTGCTCGGGGTGTCGACCGAGGCGCTGGATGCGATGGTCACCGCGGTCGGGGCCGAGTTCCGTGCCACGCGCGAGGCACTCGAGGAGCTCGCCGCCCACGGCGAGGTCCGTGCCGCGGCGCTCGACGGTGTGCGCGATGCCCTGGCTCGCGTGCAGGAGCGCCTGCAGGCCGGCGGGCTGCGCGGTGCGGCGCTGCTGCTGGCTCGCGAGATGGATACGCTGGACACCCGGCGCGCCGATGGCGCAGCGCTCGGCAAGGATGAACTGCTGAACCTGGCCGATGCCATCGTGCAGACCGAGGCCTCGCTGGGGGCATTCGTACGCAGCCAGCGCGGTGCGGGTGCGCAACGCAGCGCTGCCGCGCTCGCGGCGCCGGCCGCGGCGCGCGATATCGCCGACGAGGCGCAGCTGATGCTGCTGCGCAGTGCGCGTGACTGCCTCGACGCCGTCAAGCGCGACGTGAACGCATACGTGGACAGCCGCTACGACGTGCAGACGCTTGCCAGCTCGACGGCACAGCTCAACGCGGTGCGTGGTGCGCTGCTGATGCTGGAGCACCCGCGGGCCGCGGCTATCGCTGCCGGCATGATCGACGCCCTTGGCCGCGGCAGCCCAGAGCATGCAGCCGGTGTGCACGAGAGAATCGCGGAAGTGCTCGCCGACGTGCTGATCTGCCTCGAGTACTACCTGGCGGCGCTGGAGAACGCCGAGACCCCCGATCAGGGAATGATCGCACTGGCGCAGCAGAGCCTCGCACAGCTGCAGGCGGCCTGATTCGCGCAGAGCAGAGATGCCGCCGGCGATCGCGCGCCGGCAAGTATGGTAGGCTCGCGCTCCCCCCGGCGACCGGAGACTCAGTGTGTGTGGGATTTTCTAGCGCAATACGGATTGTTCCTCGCCAAGGCCGTCACCGTGGTGATCGCGGTCGTGTTCTGCGCGGTCGGCATCGTAGCGGCTGCGGGCCGCGCACGCAGCGGCGCCGGCGGCGAACACGGCCACATCGAAGTGCGCAAACTGAACGACCGGCTGGACATGATGCGCGATGCGTTGCGCGCCGCGACGCTGGACAGCAAGGAGTTCAGGAAACTGCGCAAGTCCGACCGCAAGGCGGAGAAGGCGCGTCACAAGTCCCGGCCCACGCCGTCCGACACGGAACCGGCGCCACCACGGCGCGTCTATGTGCTCAATTTCCACGGTGACATCCGCGCACAGGCCGTGCAGAACCTGCGCGAAGAGATCACGGCGCTGCTCACGCTCGCCGAGCCCGCGGACCGTGTGGTCGTGCGGCTCGAGAGCGGCGGGGGCATGGTGCACTCCTACGGGCTCGCGGCCGCGCAGCTGGCGCGCGTGCGCGAGCGCGGCATTCCGCTCACCGTGTGCGTCGACAAGGTTGCCGCGAGCGGCGGCTACCTGATGGCCTGCGTGGCCGAGCGCGTGGTCGCGGCACCGTTCGCGATGCTCGGCAGCATCGGGGTGGTCGCGCAGATCCCGAATTTCCATCGCCTGCTGCAGAAGCACGACATCGATTACGAGATGGTCACCGCGGGGCAGTACAAGCGCACCCTGACGGTGTTCGGCCACAACACCGACGCGGCCCGGGAGAAGTTCACCGAGGAGCTCGAGGACACGCACGCGCTGTTCAAGGAATTCGTCTCGCGATACCGCCCCGCGCTCGACATGCAGGCGGTCGCGACGGGCGAGGCCTGGTTCGGCGAGCGTGCGCTGGCGCTCGGGCTCGTCGATGCACTGGGCACCAGCGATGCATTGCTGCAGGAGGCGGCGCGCGCCTCCGATGTGCTCGAGATCCGCTACGTCGAACGCAAGGGACTGGGCGAGCGCCTGGGGCTCACGATCGAGGGCGCGGTGGAGCGCGGCGTCGCCAGGGCGGCAGAGCGGCTCGACGGGCGCGGCAACTGGCTGCGCTGAGCCCCGGAGCGGTCCGGCGTCCTCAGCGGCAACCGTGCGCCACCCGCTGCTGCAGATCGCGCAGCCGCGCACGCAGGCGATTGCCCTGCGCGGCGGTATGCGAGCGCCGCATCTGCTGCTGCACGGTCTGGATCTGCTGCTCCCAGCGCGCGCAATTGTCCGCCGCGCGCGCGGCGCCCGGGCAGGCGTAACAGGCGATGAGCAGGACGATGGCGGTGCATATCCGATGCATGTGACTTCCCTCCCTGGAAACCAAGTGTCCATCAGACGCGCGCGCGGTGGCGCTGTCAAGCACCGCGCGCGATCGTGCAGGCACGAGATGACGCAGCCATGATCAGGCCGGCACCGCACGCCGTGGCGGCCAACGCCGGCATTGCCGGCATCGTGCTGGCGGGCGGCCGCGGGCAGCGCCTGGGCCGGGGCGAGAAAGGTCTGTGCCGGCTCGGCGGGCGCAGCCTGCTGGAGCGTGCACTCGCGCGTGCCGCGCCGCAGACCGGCTCGCTGCTGCTCAGCTTCAATGGCGATGCGAGCCGATTGCCGGCATGCGTGGTGCCCGTGATCCCGGACACCGTGCCGGGCTTCGCCGGCCCGCTGGCCGGCGTGCTCGCGGGGCTGGAATACCTGCGTGTGTACCAGCCCGGCACGCGCTGGCTCGCGAGCTTCGCCTGCGATTGCCCCTGGTTCCCCCACGACCTGGTGCAGCGCCTGTGGCATCACGCGCAGCACGAGACGTGCGAAGTCGCCGTCGCGCGTTCGGCCGGACGCCTGCACCCGGTGTTCGCGCTGTGGTCCTGCGATCTCGCCACGCCCCTGCGCGATGCGCTCGTGCGCGGCGACATGCGCGGTGCGGGCGAATTCCTGCGTACGCGACGCCACGCCGCGGTCGATTGGGCGACAACGTCCTTCGATCCGTTTTTCAACATCAACACGCCCGAGGATCTCGCGCAGGCCGAGGCACGGCTGGCGAGCGGGAAGGGGGATGATTGCGCATGAACGTGCCTACCGACACCTGCCAGGTCACGGGCCTCTTCGTATACCCGGTGAAGGCGTTGCGCGGCGTCGCACTGGAACGATCCGGCATCGGTGCGCGCGGCCTCGACGGCGATCGCGAGTGGATGATCGTGCGCGAGGACGGACGTTTCGTGT
>DAORUQ010000060.1:0-16020 GCA_035433265.1 Pseudomonadales bacterium
TCTCGGGAAACAGTGTCAGCATGGCAAGGCCCCCGGCGGTGGCAGCGATGCCGCGCATTCTACGCGAGCGCGGGCTCGTAGGTCGGCTGTAGGTCGGGCTTCAGCCCGACAAGGGTTCGGCAAAGCCGAACCCGCTGCATTGCCGCAGGCACAAGTCGGCACGAATGCCGACCCACGCAGTGCCGACCCACCCACAGTGCCGAGCTATTCGGAGGCTTCCCGGCGTCCGGCGCGGCGGCGCTCCACTTCCTTCAGCAGCTTCTTGCGCAGGCGCACGCTCTGCGGCGTGACCTCGACCAGTTCGTCCTCGTCGATGAAGTCCAGCGCCTGCTCGAGCGACATGCGGATCGGCGGCGTCAGCAGGATGTTCTCGTCGGAACCCGCGGCGCGCACGTTGGTCAGCTGCTTGCCCTTGGTCGGATTCACCGCGAGGTCGTTGTCGCGGCTGTGGATGCCGATCAGCTGGCCCTCGTAGACCTCGACGTTCGGCCCGATGAACAGCCGCCCGCGCTCCTGCAGGCTGAACAGCGCGTAGCCAAGCACCTTGCCGGCGACCATCGACACCAGCACGCCGTTCTGGCGCGCGGCGACTTCCCCGGCCTTCACCGGTCCGTAGTGATCGAAGATGCTGTTCAGCACGCCGGTGCCCGAGGTCATGGTCAGGAACTGGTTGCGAAAGCCGATGATCCCGCGCGAGGGGATCATGTACTCCAGGCGCACGCGGCCCTTGCCGTCGGGCACCATGTCACGCAGCTCGCCGCGGCGCTTGCCCATCTCTTCCATGATCGCGCCCTGGTGCGTCTCCTCGCAGTCGATCAGCAGCGACTCGTAGGGCTCCTGCTCGACGCCGTCGATCACGCGCCGGATCACCTCGGGGCGCGAGACGCCCATCTCGAAGCCCTCGCGGCGCATCTTCTCGATCAGCACCGAGAGGTGCAGCTCGCCGCGGCCCGAGACCACGAAGCGGTCCGGCGTGCTGCCGTCCTGCACGCGCAGAGCCACGTCGGACAACAACTCGCGCTCGAGGCGGTCACGGATGTTGCGGCTGGTCACGAACTGGCCCTCGCGACCGGCGAAGGGCGAATCGTTGACCTGGAAGGTCATGCTCACGGTGGGCTGGTCGATGGTCAGCACCGGCAGCGCCTCGGGCGCGGCCGGGTCGCACAGCGTCGAGGAAATCTTCAGGTTGTCGATGCCGGTGATGCTGACGATGTCGCCCGCCTCGCCTTCGGCGATCTCGGCTTTCTCCATGCCCATCTGGCCGAGCACCGAATTGATGCGCGCATTGCGGCGCGTGCCGTCGGCCTCGATCACCACCACCTGCATGCCCGGCCTTGCCACGCCGCGTTTCACGCGCCCGATGCCGATCACGCCGACGTAGCTGGAGTAGTCCAGCGCGCAGATCTGCATCTGGAACGGCCCATTGCTGTCGGCGGGCGGCGGGGGCACGCGCGCGACGATCATCTCGAGCAGCGGCGACATGTCCTCGGCGAGCTGGTCCGGCTCGGGTCCGGCCACACCGTTCAGCGCCGAGGCGTAGATCACCGGGAAGTCGAGCTGCTCGTCGGTCGCGCCGAGGCGATCGAAGAGGTCGAACACCTGGTCCATCACCCAGTGCGGGCGCGCACCCGGGCGGTCGACCTTGTTCACGACCACGATCGGGTTCAGGCCCGCTTCGAAGGCCTTGCGCGTCACGAAGCGCGTCTGCGGCATAGGCCCGTCTACCGCATCGACCAGCAGCAGCACGCTGTCGACCATCGACAGGATGCGCTCGACCTCGCCGCCGAAGTCGGCGTGTCCGGGGGTGTCGACGATATTGATGCGATAGCCTTTCCAGTCGATCGCGGTGTTCTTGGCCAGGATCGTGATGCCACGCTCGCGCTCCTGGTCGTTGGAGTCCATGATGCGTTCCTTGCCCGCATCACGCCGCCCGAGGGTGCCGCATTGCTGGAACAGCTTGTCGACCAGGGTGGTCTTGCCATGATCGACGTGGGCGATGATGGCGATATTGCGCAAATGTTCCCGCACAGGAAGCCTCGATGAAGTAGGGTGAATGTGAAGAGGGGGGAAAAACCGGGCGCGCAGTATAGCCAATCGCCTGTTGCCGATCCGGTTATTAATGCAGATACGCGCGGTGATATATTCGCACCACGGACGCATCGCACCGTATTGGTGCCATGCGCCCCAACTTGGAGCACTGTTGCGCGCCAAACGGGCGCCGCCCTGTGAAAAACGCCGGTTTGAGCAGCCACTTCGGGGGCAACTCGCATGGCACGTTGATTGCTTGACTCGATCAAGCCTGCGTGCGGCTCAAAGCGCCGGCGCGACTAGCTTGCAGACTCGCTGTAACATCCCGGGCCCACAGCCCCTTACTTCCCGCTCGGAGGAAACCATGTCGGAACAGACTCTCAAACTGATCAAGGAAAACGACGTCAAGTGGGTCGATCTTCGATTCACCGACACGAAGGGCAAGGAACAGCACCTCACGATCCCCTCCAGCGAAGTGTCCGCCGACTTCTTCGAGGACGGCAAGATGTTCGACGGCAGCTCCATTGCGGGCTGGAAGGCGATCAACGCCTCCGACATGCTGCTGATGCCCGACGACAAGAGCTCGGTGCTCGATCCCTTCTTCGAGGAATCGGCCGTGATCCTGCGCTGCAACGTCCTCGAGCCCGACACCAAGCAGGGCTACAACCGCGACCCGCGCTCCATCGCGGCGCGCGCCGAGGAGTACATGCGCTCGACCGGTATCGCCGACAGCGCGCTGTTCGGACCGGAACCCGAGTTCTTCGTCTTTGACGACGTGAAATGGCATGCCGACATCAGCGGCGCGATGTACCAGATCTTTTCCGAGGAAGCGGCCTGGGCCTCCAAGCACAGCTTCGACGACGGCAACATCGGCCACCGTCCCGGCGTGAAGGGCGGCTACTTCCCCGTGCCGCCGGTCGATTCGCTGCAGGACCTGCGCGCCGCGATGTGCCGCGCCATGGAGAAGATGGGCCTCACCATCGAGGTGCACCACCACGAAGTGGGCACGGCGGGCCAGTGCGAGATCGGCGTCGGCCCCAACGCGATCGTGCAGAAGGCCGACGAGGTGCAGATCCTCAAGTATGCCGTGCACAACGTCGCTCACGCCTACGGCAAGACCGCCACCTTCATGCCAAAGCCGCTGGTCGGTGACAACGGCTCGGGCATGCACGTGCACATGTCGATTTCCAAGGGCGGCAAGAACCTGATGGCCGGCGACGGCTACGCAGGCCTGAGCGAAACCGCGATCTACATGATCGGCGGCATCATCAAGCATGCCCGCGCCATCAACGCCTTCACCAACCCCGGCACGAACTCCTACAAGCGCCTGGTGCCTGGCTACGAAGCGCCGGTGATGCTGGCCTACTCGGCCAAGAACCGCTCGGCCTCGATCCGCATCCCCGCGGTCGCCAACCCGAAGGCGCGCCGCATCGAGGTGCGCTTCCCCGACCCGAGCGCGAACCCCTACCTGGGCTTCGCGGCACTGCTGATGGCCGGCCTCGACGGCATCCAGAACAAGATCCACCCCGGCGATGCGCTGGACAAGAACCTCTACGACCTGCCGGCCGAAGAAGCGGCACAGGTGCCGACGGTGTCGCACAGCCTCGAGATGGCGCTCGCCGCCCTGAACGCCGACCGCGCCTTCCTCACGGCAGGCGGCGTGTTCGATGACGACATGATCGATGCCTACATCGAGCTGAAGCAGGAAGATATCGACCGCATCCGCATGAGCACGCACCCGGTCGAGTTCGACATGTACTACAGCTGCTGATCGCGGTTCGCCGCCAGCAAACCCGCACCCGCAAGGGTGCGGGTTTTTTTGTGTCCGCAGATCCGCTGCCGAACGCTGGCGGCCACACGGGGTTCGCGCTATAAGAATCCCGAGTTCCAGCCTGCGGAGATCCGCCGTGACCACCCGAACCCGTTGCGCCCGCGCACTAGTGATCGCATGTCTCGCCGCCACGGTCGCCGCCACCGCGCTGGCGCAGGGCCAGGTCTACAAGAGCCGTGACGCGCAGGGCAACGTGATCTTCAGCGACACGTCGAGCGAGCGCGCAAGCCCGGTCACCGTGCCGCCGACCAACACCATTCCCGTAGTCGCCGCTCCGGAGCGCCCGGTGGCGCCGCCCGCAACGGCCGACACCACGGCCGCCGCCGGCTACGCGCTCGCGATCGTGACGCCGGTCGAGGGGCAGACGGTATTCAGCGCCGTCGGGGCGCTGGATGTAAGCCTCAGCGTGAGCCCCGCGCTGCAGCCCGGGCACAGCCTGCGCCTGCTGCTGGACGGAGCGCCCGCCGGCCTGCCGCAACAGGGCTCGCTCACGCTCGAAGGGCTCGGCCCGGGGCCCCACACGCTGCAGGCACAGGTGGCGGATAGCAATGGCGAGATCGTGCAGAGCTCGGGCACCGTAACGGTGCAGATGCAGCGTTCGCAGGGTCGGCGCATCGGGCCGGTCCGGATTCCCTAGCGCAACGAGAGCCGGTAATTCAGCCACGCCCGAGCGCGCGCTAACGCCGGGCGTGCTCACTCACGCTATCGTCGCACCATTTCGGTGCATATAATCTCCAGCGTCTTCCGCCTGGCTGCGCGACAAGCCCCGCCGCGCCGCGATTTTCGCTACTCACCAGAAGCTGGCTCGGTTCTTGCTGACCCAATGAGTCAAAGGAAGCCAATAGTCCCGCCATGCGCCCGAAGGTTCTGCACACCCGACTGCTCGACACGCTGACCACCGCGATCCTGCTGGTGGATGCAAACATGCGCGTGAGCTACCTCAATCCCGCGGCGGAAACGCTGCTCGGCCTGAGTCGCGGCCGCGTGCTGCGCGAGAACATCGCGCGCATCGTGCAGGAGGACGACGACACCATCGCCGGCCTGCAGCGCGTGCTGGCGACCGGCATCGGCTTCACCAAGCGCCAGGCCACATTCCACCTGGGACCCAATCACACCATCACCGTGGATTACGCGGTCACGCCACTCACCCTGGAAACCGAGTCGCTCGTGGTCGAGATCCGCCCGCTCGACCGGCTGCTGCGCATCAGCCGCGAAGAGGCAATCCTGTCCTCGCAACAGATGACGCAGGTGATGGTTCGCGGTCTCGCGCACGAGATCAAGAACCCGCTGGGCGGATTGCGCGGGGCCGCGCAACTGCTGGCGCGCGAGCTCGATTCCGAGCACCTGCTCGACTACACCAACGTGATCATCGAGGAGGCCGACCGGCTGCGCAATCTCGTCGACCGCCTGCTCAGCACGCCACGGCGCCTGCTGCGCCAGCCGGTCAACATCCACGAGGTGCTGGAGCGCGTGCGCCAGCTCGTCGAGGCGGAAACGCAGGGCGAGCTGCCCATCCAGCGCGACTACGACCCGAGCATCCCCGAGCTCATGGGCGACCGCGAGCAGCTGATCCAGGCGCTGCTCAACGTTGCGCGCAACGCCCAGCAGGCGCTGTGCGACACGCGCGCGCCCGAGATCCGCTTTCGCACCCGCACCCAGCGCCAGTTCACCATCGGCAACCAGCGCCACCGCCTGGTGTGCCAGATCGACATCTGCGACAACGGCCCGGGCGTGCCGCCGGATATCCTCGACAACATCTTCTTCCCGATGATCAGCGGGCGCGCCGAAGGCTCGGGCCTGGGCCTCGCGATCGCCCAGGGGATCATCAGCCAGCACCACGGCCTGATCGAATGCCACAGCAAGCCCGGCAACACCGTCTTCTCGATACTGATTCCGCTGGAGAATTCCAATGACTGATACACCGCGCGTGTGGATCGTGGACGACGACCGCTCGATACGCTGGGTGCTGGAAAAGGCGCTCGCGGGCGCCGCGATCGAAGCCTCCAGCTTCGCCGATGCCGAAGCGTTGATGCGCCGGCTGCGCGACGACGCGCCGGACGCGATCATCAGCGACATCCGCATGCCCGGGATCGACGGGCTGCAACTGCTCTCGCGCATCCGCGCCTCGCACCCCGAGCTGCCCGTGATCATCACCACGGCGCATTCCGACCTCGACAGCGCGGTGGCCTCGTACCAGGGCGGCGCCTTCGAGTACCTGCCAAAGCCCTTCGACATCGACGAGGTGGTCACCGTCACCAAGCGCGCGCTGGCGCATCGGCGCCAGCAGGGCGAAGGGCCCGCCGAGGAAGTCCCGCCCGAATCGACCGAGATCATCGGCGAGGCGCCGGCAATGCAGGAGGTGTTCCGCGCCATCGGTCGCCTGTCGCATTCGCTGATCACGGTGCTGATCAACGGCGAGTCGGGCACCGGCAAGGAACTGGTGGCGCGCGCGCTGCATCGCCACAGCCCGCGCGCCAACGGCCCGTTCATCGCGCTGAACATGGCCGCGATCCCGAAGGACCTGATGGAATCGGAGCTGTTCGGCCACGAGAAGGGCGCCTTCACCGGCGCGCAGGCGCAGCGGCGCGGGCGCTTCGAACAGGCCGACGGCGGCACGCTGTTCCTCGACGAGATCGGCGACATGCCCGCCGAGACCCAGACGCGGCTGTTGCGCGTGCTGGCCGACAGCGAGTTCTACCGCGTCGGCGGCCACGTGCCGGTGCACGTGAACGTGCGCATCATCGCGGCAACGCACCAGAACCTCGAGCACCTGGTGCGCGAGGGACGCTTTCGCGAGGATCTCTACCATCGCCTCAACGTGATCCGCATCCACCTGCCCGGGCTGCGTGACCGGCGCGAGGACATCCCGCGCCTGGCGCGGCATTTCCTGAAGCGCGCCGCCGACGAACTGGGCGGCGAAGCGAAGCTGCTGCTGCCTGAAACCGAGGCCTACATGGCCGGACTGTCGTGGCCCGGCAACGTGCGCCAGCTGGAGAATGCCTGCCGCTGGCTGACCGTGATGGCGTCGGGACGCGAGGTGCACATCGCCGACCTGCCCCCGGAGTTGCTCGCCGCGGAACAGGGCGAAAGTTCGCGCGGGGACTGGGTGGAAATGCTGCGCGCCTGGGCCGACAGCGAGGTGCGCCGCGGCAACGGCCGACTGCTCGACACCGCGCTGCCACGTTTCGAGGCCGCGATGATCGAGACGGCGCTGATGCACACGCACGGGCGGCGCGGCGAAGCCGCCGAGCTGCTCGGCTGGGGCCGCAACACGCTGACGCGCAAGATCAAGGAACTGGAGCTCACCGGGCTGCCCGACAACGGCGACTGACGGGCGCGATACGCTGCGCTGGTCGCGGGCGTAGCCCGCTCCTACAATCGCGGCCATGCTCGACGTCGTGCTCTACCAACCCGAAATCCCGCCCAATACCGGCAACGTGATCCGGCTGTGCGCCAACACCGGCTGCGCGCTGCACCTGATCGAGCCGCTCGGCTTCACGCTCGACGACGCGAAGCTGCGTCGCGCCGGGCTCGACTACCACGAGTGGGCAACGGTCACGACCTGGCGGGACTTCCCCTCCTATCTCGGACAGCACCCGGAACAACGCGTGTTCGCGTTCAGCACGCGCGGCGCCACGCGCTATGACCGTGCGGCGTTTCGCGCCGGCGATGCGCTGCTGTTCGGCCCGGAAACGCGCGGCCTGCCGCAGGACGTGCTGGATGCGCTGTCGCGCGAGCGTGTGCTGCGCCTGCCGATGCGTCACGGCAGCCGCAGCATGAACCTGTCGAACACGGTCGCCGTGGCCGTGTTCGAGGCCTGGCGGCAGCTCGGCTACGAGGGGGGAGGCTGAGCGGGAGTCCTGTCGCGGGCGTGGCCCGCTCCTGCGGGCGGGGGCGCTGGACGCGTCGCGGGCATGGCCCGCTCCTACGACGGGGCGCATCCGTAGGAGCGGGCCATGCCCGCGACATCAGGCAGCCTCAGTTGATGGCGGGCGCTGCGGCGGCCTGTTCCTGCGCCTGCTGCTTCACCGCCTGCTGGTACAGCGCGTCGAAGTTCACCGGCGCGAGCATGAGGGGAGGGAAGCTGCCTCGGGTCACCAGGTTGTCGATGGCCTCGCGCGCATACGGGAACAGGATGTTCGGGCACACGGTGCTCAGCACCTGGCGCAGCTGCGGCTCGGGAATGCCGGCAACGAAGAAGATGCCGGCCTGCTGCACCTCGGCGAGGAACGCGGTCTTGTCTTCCTGCGAGGCGGTGACGGACAGCGTCAGCACCACTTCGTAGTTGCTGTCGTCGATGCGGTTCTGCTTGGTGTTCATCTCGAGGTTCACGCGCGGCTTCCACTGCTGGCGGAACACTTCGTGGCCCTGGGGCGTCTCGAAGGACACGTCCTTCACGTAAATGCGCTGCAGCTGGAACTGCTGCTGGGTCTGCTCGGTCATCGATCGGTCCTCTCGGTGGTGTTGTGCATTGCTGATCAGTCGCCGCCCCGGGCCATTTCCTCGAGCAGCGGTTCGAGCAATCCCCGGTGATGCAGCTCGTTCATGTCATCGAAGCCGCCGACATGGCGACTGCCGATCCATATCTGCGGCACCGTGTAGCGGCCGGCGCGCATTTCCATCTCGGCGCGCAGCGCGCGGTCCGAGCCCACGTTGATGTCCTCGTACTCGACGCCCAGCCGCTGCAACAACTCGCGCGCGGCGATGCAGTAGGGACACCACGGCGTGGTGTACATCGTGACCAGCGCCATCGCTTCAGGATCTCACCAGCGGCAGCTGCGAGCCCTGCCACTCCGAGATGCCGCCGCCGAGCTTGAAGACCCTGGTGAAGCCCTTCTCCTTCAGCGACTTCGCGGCACCGTTGGCGGACTGGCCGAACTTGCAGACCAGCACCACCGGCTTGTCGCGGTAGCGCTCGAGCTCCGCGATGCGCTCGGGCAGCTTCGCCAGCGGCAGGTTGATGCTCTCGACGATATGACCCTGGCGATAGTCCGCCGCCTCGCGCAGGTCGACCACGACTCCCTCGTGCTGGTTCACGAGCTGCGTGAGCTGGGCCGGCGAGACGCTGGGGCCGCCCTTCCTGCGCTCATGGTTCACGAGCAGGAACAGCAGCACGATGACTGCCGTGAACAGGTACCACTTGGCACCCACGAACTGGATGAACAGATCCATTGAATCCCCGGGCCAGGCCCAATCGCGGCGCGCGCTCCGTTCGCGGAAAACGCCCCAGAAACAAAGCGCGCAAGTATACACGCCGCCCCGGCGGCCCACCAACCGGCCCTGGCCGGCCCGGCGAGGGGCGGGCCCCTCGCCGCGCCTCCCGTCGGTGGTTCATGGTCCCCGTGGGAGTGCGCCCTGCGCGCGACAGGGCGGCAGTTCGTCCTATGGTGCCGGCAATCCGCTTCATGCAAACTGGCCGTACATATTTTGTGCTTTCCGGAACCGGTTCACTGCCCTTTATGCTCCAACGTAGTCGTATGCTCGCGTTTGCCCTGCCTTTCGCCGTTCGCCGCCTTGCCCTGGCACTGACCCTCGGTGCCGGCCTCGCGGCCGGCCCGGCTCGCGCGCAGGAAGCCGAGACGGCGGTCAGCCCCGACCCGGCCACGGCGGAGGCGCTGCCGCGCGACGACCAGCCGGGGCAGCTGCCGCTGACGGAACTGCGCATCTTCGCCGACGTGTTCAACCAGATCCGCACCGCCTACGTGGAGGAAGTCGACGACCGCACCCTGCTCGAGAGCGCGATCAAGGGCATGCTGAACGGGCTGGACCCGCACTCGGCCTACCTCGACAAGGATTCCTTCGCCGACCTGCGCGAGCACACCACGGGCGAGTTCGGCGGCGTGGGGCTGGAGGTCGGCGTCGACAGCAACGGCTTCGTGCGCGTGATCACCCCGATCGATGACACGCCCGCGAGCGCGGCGGGCATCGAGAGCGGCGACGTGATCATCAAGCTCGACGGCAAGTCGGTCAAAGGCCTGGGGCTGAACGATGCCGTGAACATGATGCGCGGGCCGAAGGGCTCGAAGATCGAGATGACGATCATGCGCGAGGGCACCCCCGCCCCCTTCGATGTCACGCTGACGCGCGACGTTATCAAGGTGAAGAGCGTGCGCGCGCGCCTGCTGGAGCCGGGCTTCGGCTACCTGCGCATCGCGCAGTTCCAGAACGAGACCGGCGCCGACATGCTGGCCGCCATCAAGCGCATGCAAAAGGAGAGCAAGGGCCCGCTGCGCGGCGTGGTGCTGGACCTGCGCAACAACCCGGGCGGCGTGCTGCAGTCCTCGGTCGATGTGGCCGACGCTTTCCTCGAATCGGGGCTCATCGTCTACACCGAGGGCCGCGTCGAGAACGCGCGCTCGCGCTTCAGCGCCACGAGCGGCGACGAGCTCGGCGGAGCGCCGCTGGTGGTGCTGATCAACGGCGGCTCGGCTTCCGCCTCGGAAATCGTGGCCGGCGCGCTGCAGGACCACAAGCGCGCGATGGTGGTCGGCACCGACAGCTTCGGCAAGGGCTCGGTGCAGACGGTGCTGCCGATCAGCGAGGAGCGCGCGATCAAGCTCACCACCGCGCGCTACTTCACGCCGAAAGGCCGCTCGATCCAGGCCCAGGGCATCATCCCTGACATCGTGGTCGAGCGCGCCGAGGTCACGACCATCGCCAGCACGCCGCGGGTCACCGAGGCGGACCTCGCGCGCCACCTCTCGAATGACAACGGCAACGGCGAGAACGGCAGCCGCGAGCGCAGCACGCCGAAGGTCAGTATCGACCTGCGCAGCGACGACAACCAGCTCTACGAGGCGCTGAACCTGCTGAAGGGAATCGCGTTCACCCGCGGCTCCGAGCCGCCCGCGAGCCCGCCCGAACCCCCCGCGGGTTGAGCCGCGACGGGGGCTCTACCGGGGTTGCGCGGGACAAAGATCGGCAGTATTTGACAAACCCGGAATATTAGTGCGAACTTCGTCACACTTCCGACAGCCTGTTCTAGACTGCAACCGGAAGCGGATAGGCATATCCGAGCGAAACAACTGGCCTGGGTGCACAAGAAAATGGACGAAAAGCGCAACGGAGAAGCCGGCGCGGTGCCGATGCGGACGGATCGTTTTTTTGCCGTCAACAGCGCCTGGTATTTCGCGACCCGCGAGGGGGCATCGATTGGCCCCTTCGGCGACAAGAGCGAGGCCCAGAAAGGACTCGACGACTTCCTGGACTTCATCCAGCTCGCGGAACCCAAGGTGCTGTCGACCTTTTACGCCTCGCTGCACACGGCGTGACGGGCGCGCTGCCTAAAGCCTGACCTCCACCCCGCGGGAGGCCATGTAGGCCTTTGCCTCCCCGATCGTGAATTCCCCGAAGTGAAAGATGCTGGCAGCCAGCACGGCGTCCGCATGCCCGTCGAGCACGCCGTCGACCAGGTGCTGCAGGCTGCCGACCCCGCCCGAGGCGATCACCGGCACCGCCACCGCCTCGCTGACCGTGCGCGTCAGCGCGATATCGAAGCCGTCCTTCGTGCCGTCGCGGTCCATGCTGGTCAGCAGGATCTCGCCCGCGCCGTAGGCAACCATGCGCCGCGCCCATTCGATCGCGTCGATGCCGGTCGCGCGGCGCCCGCCGTGGGTGAATATCTCCCAGCGCAACGGCTCACCGTGAGCGCTCACTTTCTTGGCATCTATCGCCACCACGATGCACTGCGCCCCGAAACGGTCGGAAGCCTCCTGCACGAACTCCGGGCGGTGGATCGCCGCGGTATTGATCGCGACCTTGTCGGCGCCGGCGTTCAGGAGGTTGCGGATGTCCTGCAGTTCGCGGATGCCGCCGCCCACGGTCAGCGGGATGAACACCTCGCTGGCCATGCGCTCCACGGTGGCGAGCGTGGTGTCGCGGCCCTCGTGGCTCGCGGTGATGTCGAGGAAGGTGACCTCGTCGGCGCCCTGCTCGTTGTAGCGCTTGGCGATCTCCACCGGGTCGCCGGCATCGCGGATATCCACGAAGCGCACGCCCTTGACCACGCGCCCCTTGTCGACGTCGAGACACGGAATGATGCGCTTGGCCAGCCCCATGCTCAGCCCCCCGCGGCGTTCGCGTCGCACCAGGCCTGCGCGGTGCGCAGGTCCAGCGTGCCCTCGTACAGCGCGCGGCCGCTGATCGCGCCGACGATCCCGCTCGCGGCCTCGCGCGACAGCGCCTTGATGTCCTCGATGGTGGTCACGCCGCCCGAGGCGATGACGGGAATGCCGCCGGCCTCGGCCAGGTGGCGCGTCGCCGGGATGTTCACGCCCTGCATCATGCCGTCGCGGTCGATGTCGGTGTAGACGAGCGCGGCCACGCCCGCGGCCGCGAACTGCTGCGCCAGGTCGACCGCGGCAACGCGCGAAACCTCGGCCCAGCCGTCGGTGGCCACCATGCCGTTGCGTGCATCGATGCCGACGATCACGCGGCCCGGGAACTCGGCGCAGAGCTGCGCGACGAACCCGGGATCCTTCACCGCCAGCGTGCCGATGATCACCCACTGCACGCCCGCATCGAGGTAGCTCTGCACGGTCTCGCGCGAGCGTATGCCGCCGCCGATCTGCACCGGCAGATCCGGAAACGCCTTCGTGATCGCGCGCACCGCAGCGCCGTTGACCGGCTCGCCCGCGAAGGCGCCGTTCAGGTCCACGAGGTGCAGGCGCCGCGCGCCCTCTTCCACCCAGCGCGCGGCCATCGCGACCGGATCGTCGCCAAAGACGGTCGAATCGTCCATGCGCCCCTGGCGCAGGCGCACGCAGGCGCCGTCCTTGAGGTCGATGGCGGGGATGATCAGCATGCGCACTCCAGTGCCCGCCCGTTCCAGGCGACGAAATTCGCGAGCAACTGCAGCCCCGCGGTATGACTTTTTTCCGGGTGGAACTGCACCGCGAACAGGTTGCCGCGCGCGAGCGCCGCCGCGAACCCGAGGCCGTATTCGCAGCCGCCGGCCACCAGCTCGCGCTGTGCCGGTTCCACGTAGTAGCTGTGCACGAAGTAGAAGCGGCTGTCCTGCGGGATGCCGGTCCACAGCGGATGGTATTCCTGGCGCACCTGGTTCCAGCCCATGTGCGGCACCTTCAGCGTGTTGCCGTCGGCGTCCGCGAGCGAGGTGCCGAAATGGCGCACGCGCCCGGGCAGGATGCCGAGGCAGGCAGTGCCGCCGTTCTCCTCGCTGGATTGCATCAGCGCCTGCATGCCGATGCAGATGGCGAGCAGCGGCTTTTCGTCGGCCGCCTGGCGGATCGCGCCGGCGAGGCCGCGACGGGTCAGCTCGCCCATGCAGTCGCGGATCGCACCGACGCCGGGGAAGACCACCCGATCGGCGCCGGCGATGATTGCCGCGTCGCCGGTGACCAGCACCTCCACCCCGGGCGCAACATGCTGCAGGGCCTTGGCGACCGAGTGCAGGTTACCCATGCCGTAGTCGACGACCGCGACGCGCTGCATCGTCATGGCGCTAGAGCGTGCCCTTGGTGGACGGCGTGACGCCGGCCATGCGCGCATCCGGCGTCACGGCCATGCGCAACGCGCGACCGAAGGCCTTGAACACCGTCTCGGCCTGGTGGTGCGAGTTCACGCCGCGCAGGTTGTCGATGTGCAGCGTCACGCCGGCATGGTTCACGAAGCCCTGGAAGAACTCGCGGAACAGGTCGACATCGAAGCCGCCGACCTGCGCGCGCGTGAACGGCACGTGGAACTCCAGCCCCGGGCGCCCCGAGAGATCGATCACCACGCGCGACAGCGCTTCGTCCAGCGGCACGTAGCTGTGGCCGTAGCGCACCACGCCGGCCTTGCTGCCGATCGCCTTCGCGAAGGCCTGGCCGATGGTGATGCCGATGTCCTCGACCGTGTGGTGGTCGTCGATGTGCAGGTCGCCCTCGGCCTGCACGCGCAGGTCCACGAGGCCGTGCCGCGCCACCTGGTCCAGCATGTGGTCGAGGAACGGAATACCGGTGTCCAGCTCGGCCTTGCCCGAACCGTCCAGGTTCAGCCGCACGCTGATCTTCGTCTCGAGGGTGTTGCGGCTGATTTCTGCCGTACGCTCTGTCATGGTCGAACCTTCGGCCCGGGGCCGCCAAATCAAGACCGCGATTATAGAGAACCGGGCCCGGCTTTTCAGCGGCACGATTCCGCTACAATCGGGCTGATGTCGGGCTGAAGCCCGACCTACGGGCGAGAAGCGCATGAATCCCCTGCTGAAATGGATCCTCACCGCCGTCGTCGCGCTGCTGCTGCTCGTCGGCGGCGCGACCGTGGCGCTGCGCGTGCTGGTCGACGAGGAACGGCTCGAGGCCACGCTCGTCGAGCTGGTCAACGGCAATGTCGATGCCACGCTCGCCATCGACGGCGGCGTGAAGCTGTCGCTGTGGCCCACGCTGGCGCTCGCGGCCGACGGCGTGCGCCTGCGCACGCCGGCCGGCGCCGGCGAGGACGTCGCCACCGCCAGGCTTCTACGCCTCGGCGTGGCGTTGCTGCCGCTGCTGCGCAACGAGCTGCGAGTGAGCGAGCTGGTGCTCGACGGGCTGACGCTGAACGCCGCCTGCGATGCCAACGCCACCTGCAACTGGGCCGCGCTTGCGGGCACCGGGCAGCAGGAGCAGGCGCCGCCGCCCGCCGATGTAGCCGCCGGGGGCGCCACCGCGCCGATGCTGCTGAACATCGCGCGCATCCGGGTTCGCGACAGCACCCTCGTCTACACGGACCGCGAGGCGGGGGCGCGCTACGAGCTCGCCGGCCTCGCGCTCGACGGCGAGGACATCAACATGGACGGCCGCCCGTTCCGCCTCGAGGGCGGCGCGACGCTGACGCTGGGCGCGGAGCGACGCGAACTGAAGATCGCACTTGAACTGCCGGCCGCCGCGATCGACGCGAACGCGCGCACGCTGGCCGTGCCGGCGCTGAAGCTGGCCGCGAGCGGTATGGAGCTCGACGCCGCGGTGAACGCCGACTGGAGCCAGCGTGGCGCCGCGACCGCCAGCGGCACGCTGGACCTGAAGAAGCTCGACCTGCCGGCGCTGCTGCAGACTTTGGGCACGGCGCTGCCGCCCGCCGTCAACGCCGCGCCGCTTGCGGACATCACGCTCGGCTCGCGCTTCGCCTGGGCGGGAGACAAGCTCACGCTCGACGAACTGAAACTGCGCGCCGGCAGCTTCAGCGGTGCGGGCAGCGCAAAGCTCGGTCTCGGCGGGGCCACGCGCATCGAGGCGACCATCAGCAGCCCCGAGCTCGACCTCGACTATTTCCTGCCGCCGCAGGAAGCGCCGCCGCCCGCGACGACGTCGGCGCCTCCCGCCGCAGGCGCGCCTGCCGAGGCGCAGGGACTGGCCGCGCTGCTCACCGTCGATGGCAACATCAACGCGAAGCTCGGCCGTCTGAAGCGCGGCAAGCTGGAATTGAGCGATATCGATGCCCGGCTGCAGATGAGCAGGGGCAGTGCGCAACTGCAGAAGCTCGACGCGAGACTCTACGGCGGCACGCTGAACGCCACCGGCGCGCTCGCCGCCACGACGGATACGGGCTCGATGAACGTCAGCGCGCAAGTCGCGGGCGTGGACCTCCAAGCGCTGCTCGCCAGCACGCAGCAGAAGCAGCAATTCGCCGGTCGCGCGAACGGCTCGCTCACCCTGGCCGCGACCGGCGCCGACCCGGCCACGTGGAAGAACACCCTGAGCGGCCCGGTGCAACTCGGCATCGACGAACCGGTATTGAAGGACCTGAGCGTCGAGCAAGTGATCTGCAGGGCCGCCGCGCAGCTCAACCAGGAGGCACTCACGGCGCACTTCGCGCCCGACACGCATTTGCGCAGCATCCGGGCCGCGCTCGACTTCAGCCAGGGCGTCGGCCACATCCGCCAGCTGCACGCCGCGGTGCCGGACATGGAAATGCGCGGCGAGGGCCGGATCGACCTGCCGCGGCGCAAGCTCGACATCCAGCTGAACACGCGCGTCACCGACGACCTCGGCAAACTCGACCACGCCTGCCGCATGAGCCGCAAGATGCTCGCGATCGAATGGCCCGTGAGCTGCAAGGGCCGCTTCGACGAGCCGCCGAAAAAGTGGTGCGGCATCGACAAGGACGACGTGGTTTTGCTTGCTGCTCCGGCGGCCACCGAGAAGGTGCAGGACAAGCTCATGAAGAAACTCGGCGACCTCCTC
>DAORUQ010000061.1:0-15835 GCA_035433265.1 Pseudomonadales bacterium
CGAAATCACAGATTTCGGGCGCTCGGCGGGGCGAAGCAGCGCTTCGCCGGATTCCGCCTCGCCCCTGTAGGCTCGAGCGCCGCATCCCTGCGGCGCACGGTCCGCCCGGGTGACTCGCCACCCCGGCGCGCAATCCTGTCTGCTGCCACGACCTGATGGAGCGTGGCAGCAGCACCCAGGCCGTCGCTGTCATTCTTGCTGAGGGGACCGTCTGCCGCAGGGATGCGGCAGTCGAGCCTACAGGGACGTATTCACGGCGTGTCCCGGCAGCAAGAATGACAGCGACGGCCCGCGCCAACGCTCCGATGCGCGTGATCAGTGCCCAACGCTCAGCGCGCCGCCCGCGGCATCCACAGGCCGGCGGCCGAGATGATGTCGCGTTGTACTTCGTTCGCGCCGCCGCCGAAGGTGAGGATCGAGGAGGTGCGGTAGAGACGCTCGATGCGCGCCTTCGCCACCTGCCCGACCGGCGAATGCCGGCTGACCAGCGAGGCCTGCCCGACCACCTCGCCGAGCAGACGGTAGAGCTCGATGAAGAACTCGGAGCCGTAGACCTTCACGGCAGAGGCATCGGCCATGTCGAGCGTGCTGTGGGTCATCGCCCAAGCCTGCTTGTAGCACATGAGCTTCAGCGCCTCGAGGCCGGCGCGCGCGCGCGCCAGGTTCATCTGCACCCAGGGCTGGTCGACCAGGCGCTGGCCGTTGGCGAGCGTCGCGTCGGCCGCCCACTGCGTGATCGTGTTCAGCAGCACCGCGGTGGGACCGTAGTTCATCAGGCTCAGGCGCTCGCGGTTCAGCTGCCCGGTGATGAGCTTCCAGCCGCCGTTGAGCTCGCCGACCAGGTTCTGGCGCGTGACGCGCACGTTGTCGTAGTAGGTCGCGTTGGTGCGCACGCCACCGAGCGTGTGCACCGGCGTGCAGCTCCAGCCCGGGTCCGTAGTAGGGATCAGGAACATCGAGATGCCCTTGTGGCGCTTTGCCGGATCGGGATCCGTGCGCACGGCAATCCACACGTATTCGCTGATGTGCGCCAGACTGGTCCACATCTTCTGGCCATTGATGACCCAGCCGTCGCCGTCGGGGACAGCGGAGGTCTTCAGCGACGCGAGATCGGTACCGGCGCCCGGCTCGGAGTAGCCGATCGCGATGCACAGATCGCCCGAGAGGATCTTCGGCACGATCTCGCGACGATGGTAGTCGTTGCCGTGCTCGGCCAGCGTGGGGCCGATCGACTCCGAGGTGAGGAAGGGGAACGGGAAACCCGAGCGCATCACCTCCTCGACGAAGATGAACTGCTCCAGCGGCGTCATGCCGCGCCCGCCGAGCTCCTTCGGCCAGCCCAAGCCGATCCAGCCGTCGCGCCCCATCTGGCGCATCGCCGCCTTCCACAGCGGGCCCCCGCCCTCGCCGGGGCTCTCCTCGAGCTCCGCGTCCAGTTCGGGGGTGATCAGCGCCTTGAAATAGGCGCGCAACTCCTGGCGCAGGCGCTCCTGTTCGGGTGTGAACTCGACTTTCATCCGCATCTCTCCTGGGACCGGGTGCCGCGTTGTTCCGGGGGCGGCATCGCCGACGCATGCTGCCGCCGCGAGTCATATGTCGGCAAGCGCAAAAAAGGATCAGCGCGCGCTGACAATAGCGCTCACCAGAGCCCGTTGCGGTTGCTGGCGCGGGGCCGCGGGCTGTATCCTTCGCGCTCGCTCCGGCGCGGCAATACGGCCCGCGCCCCACCCACCAGCAAAGCAACCCGGTCGCGCGCGGCAGGGGTGCGGACGCGGAGAACATGCATGACTGCAAAACCCAAGGTCGCGGCCCTCGAGGGCTGGTTCACGCTCGACGAACAGGCGCCGCAGCTGCTGGGCTCGCGCTGCAAGGCCTGCGCCACGGTCTACTTCCCGAAGCAGACCAGCTTCTGCCGCAACCCGGCCTGCGAGGGCACCGAGTTCGAGGAAGCGCCGCTGTCGCGCCGCGGTCGCGTGTGGTCCTGCACCAACGCCTCGTACCAGCCGCCGGAACCCTTCGTGGCGCCCGAGCCCTTCGTGCCGTTCACGATCGCCGCCGTCGAGCTCGAAGCCGAGCGCATGGTGGTGCTGGGGCAGGTCGTGGCCGGCGTCGAGGTCACCGACCTGAAGGTCGGCCAGGAAATGGAGCTGGTGCTGGATACGCTCTACACCGACGACGAGTCGGAAAAGATGATCTGGAAATGGAAACCCGTGGCCTGAGGAGTAGGCAAGCATGAGCAATGACATCGCCATTCTCGGCGTCGGGATGCACCCCTGGGGCAAGTGGGGCAGGAACTTCGTCGAATACGGCGTGCACGCGGCGCGCGCCGCTATCGCCGATGCCGACGTGCGCTGGCAGGATATCCGCTTCGTCTCGGGTGCCGCCACGATGCGCTGCGGCTACCCGGGCTACGTGGCCGGCGCGACCTTCGCGCAGGCGCTGGGCTGGCAGGGCGCCGAGGTGAACACCTCGTACGCGGCCTGCGCCTCGGGCTCGCAGGCGCTCGCCGCCGCGCGCGCGAAGATCCTCGCGGGCGAATGCGAGGTGGCGCTGGTCGTCGGCGCCGACACCACGCCGAAGGGCTTCCTGGCGCCGGCCAAGGGCTACCGTCCCGACGATCCGGACTGGGTGCGCTTCCTGGTCGGCATCACCAACCCGACCTACTTCGCGCTCTACGCGCGCCGGCGCATGGACCTCTACGGCGACACCGAGGACGACTTCGGCCTTGTGAAGATCAAGAACAGCGAGCACGGATTCACCAACCCGAACGCGCGCTATCGCAAGAAGTTCACGATGGACGACGTGCACGCCTCGCCGATGGTCGCGCATCCGCTGCGCCTGCTGCAGATCTGCGCGACCTCCGACGGCGGTGCGGCACTGGTGGTCTCGAGCATGGACTATGCGCGGCGCATCGGGCGCGGCGACGCGGTGCGCGTCGCGGCGATCTCGACCGTGACCCCGACCTTCGCCAGCGAAGTCGTGGAGATGCCCGATATCGCGACCGACTCGGCCGCCGCCGCTGCCGTGGACACGCACCGGTTCCGCGCCTCGATCCCGCTGAAGGCCTACGAGGAAGCCGGCGTCGCGCCACGCGACGTGAACGTGGCCGAGGTCTACGACCTGTCCTCCGCGCTCGAACTGGACTGGATGGAAGACCTGCAGCTGTGCCCGCGCGGCGAGGCGGCACGCATGGTGCGCGCCGGCGAGACGCGCATCGGCGGCCGCGTGCCGGTAAATCCCTCCGGCGGGCTTGCCTGCTTCGGCGAGGCGGTGCCCGCGCAGGCGCTGGCGCAGGTCTGCGAGCTCACGTGGCAGCTGCGCGGCCAGGGCGGCGAACGCCAGGTCGAGGGCGCGAAGGTCGGCATCACCGCGAACCAGGGCCTGTTCGGCCACGGCTCCTCGGTGATCGTCAAGCGCTGAGCCGTCCGTGATCGCCGCGCCATGAAGAACGAATTGCACAACCTGTTCGCCAACAACCGGCGCTGGGCCGCCGCGATCCGCGACCGCGATCCGGCCTTCTTCGAGACGCTGGCGCGCCAGCAGTCGCCTGAGTACCTGTGGATCGGCTGCTCCGACAGCCGCGTGCCGGCCAACGAGATCATCGGGCTGTTGCCCGGCGAGGTCTTCGTGCACCGCAACGTCGCCAACGTGGTGGTGCACACCGACCTCAACTGCCTCTCGGTGCTGCAGTTCGCGGTCGACGTGCTGAACATCAAGCACGTGATGGTCGTCGGCCATTACGGCTGCGGCGGCGTGGCCGCGGCGCTGCGCAACCGCAAGTTCGGCCTCGCCGACAACTGGCTGCGCCACGTGCAGGACGTGCAGAAGAAGCACGCCGCCACCTTCGCCAACGCGCATCCCGTGGACGACGACGCGCTGCTGGTCGACCGGCTGTGCGAGCTGAACGTGATCGAGCAGGTGCAGAACGTCTGCCAGACCACCGTGGTGCAGGACGCCTGGGAGCGCGGGCAGGATCTCACCGTGCACGGCTGGATCTACCGCCTGCAGGACGGGGAGCTGCGCGACCTGTGCGCCACCGCCGCCAGCCCCGCCGAGGTCGATGGCGCGATTCAGGCCGCGATCGCGCGGCTGACGCCGCTCGCCCCGTGAGCGGCGGATGATCCATCTTTCCGGCGTCGCGCTCGCGCGCGGCGCGAAAACACTGCTCGCCGACGCCGAACTGCGCATCCACGCCGGCGAGCGCGTGGGGGTGATCGGGCAGAACGGCTGCGGCAAATCCACGCTGTTCGCGCTGCTGCGCGGCGAGATCCAGCCCGATGCCGGCACGGCGAGCATGCCCGCCGACTGGCGCATCGCGGCGATGGAGCAGGAAGTCCTCGGCACCGAGCGCAGGGCCATCGACTTCGTGCTGGACGGCGACACCGAGTTCCGCGCGCTCGAGGCGGCGATGGAAACGGCCGGCGGCGAGCAGCTCGGCGAGATCCACGCGCGCTTCGCCGCCATCGACGGCTACCGCGCCGCGGCGCGCGCGCACGAACTGCTCGACGGCCTGGGCTTCGCCACGGCCGAGCGCGAACGGGCGGTGCGCGAATTCTCCGGCGGCTGGCGCCTGCGGCTCGCGCTGGCGCGCACGCTGATGTGCCCGAGCGACCTGATGCTGCTCGACGAGCCCACCAACCACCTCGACCTCGACGCGCTGGTGTGGCTGGAAGCGTGGCTCGCGCGCTATCCCGGCACGCTGATCCTGATCTCGCACGACCGCGATTTCCTCGACAACGTCTGCAACCGCATCGTCGCCTTCGAGGGCGGCACGCTCAGCCTGTACCGCGGCAACTATTCGGCCTTCGAACGCCAGCGCGCTGAGAAGCTCGCCAGCCAGCAGCAGGCTTTCCAGAAGCAGCAGCAGCGCATCCAGGAGATCGAGGGCTTCGTGGCGCGCTTTCGCGCCCAGGCCACCAAGGCGCGCCAGGCGCAGAGCCGCCTGAAGGAACTGGAGCGCATGACGCGCATCGCGCCCGCGCACATCGACTCGCAGTTCACGCTGCGCCTGCCCTGCTACGAGCGCGTCTCCACGCCGCTGCTCAATTTCGAGCGCGCCGCGCTGGGGTACGGCGACACGGTCATCCTGCCAAGGGTGGAGCTCGGCATCATGCCGGCGCAGCGCATCGGCCTGCTCGGCCCGAACGGCGCCGGCAAGTCGACGCTGATCAAGACGATCGCCGGCGAGCTGGCGCCGCTCGCGGGCCTGCGCCACACCGGCGAGCACCTGCGCATCGGCTACTTCGCGCAGCACCAGCTGGAAGCGCTGGACCTCGCGGCCACGCCCTTCCTGCACGTGCAGCGCCTCAGCCCCGCGGCGAGCGAGCAATCGATCCGCGACTTCCTCGGCGGCTACGGCTTCCACGGCGACCAGGCACTGGGCACCGTGGGCAATTTCTCGGGCGGCGAGCAGGCACGGCTCGCCCTCGCGCTGGTGGCCTGGCAGAAACCGAACCTGCTGCTGCTCGACGAGCCCACCAACCACCTCGACCTCGAGATGCGCCACGCGCTGACGCTCGCGCTGCAGGAATACCCCGGCGCGGTGCTGATCGTCTCGCACGACCGCCACCTGCTGCGCAACACGGTCGACGAGTTCCTGCTGGTGGCCGACGGCCGCGTCGAGCCCTTCGACGGCGACCTCGACGACTACCGCCAGCTGCTGCTGGAAAAGCGCGCCGCGCCGGCGGCCGATGTGGCGGCGGAAGAACCGGGCGCGCGCGTGGACCGCCGCGACGAGCGCCGCCTCGCCGCCGAGAAGCGCGAGCGGCTGCGGCCCTGGCGCAACCGCATCGCGAGCCTCGAAAAGGACATGGAGAAACTGCAGGCTGAACTGCGCGCGCTCGACGAACGGCTGCAGGATCCCGCGCTGTACGAGGCCGCCCGCGCCGGCGAGGTGCAGGACCTGCTACGCCGCCAGGGCGCGCTGAAGCAGGAGCTCGCCACCGTCGAGGAGGACTGGCTCATGGCCTGCGAGGAACTCGAATCCCTGTAGGTCGCCATTCATGGCGACAACCGCATTCCTGCAGGCCGTCGTCCGCATGAATGCGGACCTACGTCGCGCGGAACGTCAGTTCCTCGCCGCTCGCATCCACCACCACCGTGCTCCCCGGCGCGAAGGCGCCGGAGAGGATCTGCTGCGCCAGCGGATTCTCGATGCGGTGCTGGATCGCGCGCTTGAGCGGCCGCGCCCCGTAGACCGGGTCGAATCCGGCGCGCGCCAGCAGGTCGACGGCCGCCGGCGAGACATCCAGCCCCAAATCGCGCTCGCCCAGGCGACGGCGCAGCAGCTCGAGCTGCATCTGCGCGATGCCGTGGATCTGCTCCGCACCGAGCGGGTGGAACACCACCGTGTCGTCGATGCGGTTGATGAACTCCGGGCGGAAGTAGCGTCCCACCACGTCCATCACCGCCGCCTTCATGCGCGGGTAATCGGCCTCGGTGGCCATTTCCTGGATCAGGTCCGAGCCCAGGTTCGAGGTCATCACCACCACGGTGTTGCGGAAATCCACCGTGCGACCGTGACCGTCGGTGAGCCGCCCGTCCTCCAGCACCTGCAGCAGCACGTTGAACACGTCCGGGTGGGCCTTCTCGACCTCGTCGAGCAGCAGCAGCGAGTACGGGCGCCGGCGCACCGCCTCGGTGAGATAGCCGCCCTCCTCGTAGCCGACATAGCCCGGGGGCGCCCCGATCAGGCGCGCCACGGAGTGCTTCTCCATGAACTCCGACATGTCGATGCGCACCATCGCCTCCTGGCTGTCGAACAGGAACTCCGCCAGCGCCTTGCACAACTCCGTCTTGCCCACCCCGGTGGGCCCGAGGAACAGGAAGGAGCCGTGCGGACGCATCGGGTCCGACAGCCCGGCGCGGCTGCGCCGCACCGCGTTCGACACCGCGATGATTGCCTCGTCCTGCCCGATCACGCGCCGGTGCAGCGCCTCTTCCATGCGCAGCAGCTTGTCGCGCTCGCCCTCGAGCATCTTCGACACCGGGATGCCGGTCCACTTCGACACCACCTCGGCGATCTCTTCCTCGCCGACCTTGTCGCGCAGCAGCTGCATCCTGTGACCGCCGGACTCCAGCTCACCCGCAGCGGCGAGGCGCTTTTCCAGCGCCGGGATGATGCCGTACTGCAGTTCCGCCATGCGCGTCAGGTCGCCCGCGCGGCGCGCGCTCTCCATGTCCAGGCGCGCCTGCTCCAGCTCGCTCTTGATCTGGTGCGAGCCCTGCACGGTGGCCTTCTCCGCCTTCCAGATCTCGTCGAGTCCCGCGTACTCACGCTCGAGCTCGGCAATCTCGGCCTCGATCTTCTCCAGGCGCTGACGTGCCGACTGGTCCTCGTCCTTGCGCACGGCCTCGCGCTCGATCTTCAGCTGGATCAGGCGGCGATCGAGGCGATCGAGCTCCTCGGGCTTGGAGTCGATCTCCATGCGGATGCGGCTCGCGGCCTCGTCGATCAGGTCGATGGCCTTGTCCGGCAGCTGGCGGTCGGTGATGTAGCGTTGCGACAACCTGGTCGCCGCGATGATCGCCGAATCGGTGATCGTCACGGCGTGGTGCACCTCGTAGCGCTCGCGCAACCCGCGCAGGATCGCGATGGTGTCCTCCTCGTTCGGCTCCTCGACCAGCACCTTCTGGAAGCGGCGCTCCAGCGCGGCGTCCTTCTCGATGTACTCGCGGTACTCGTTCAGCGTGGTGGCGCCCACGCAGTGCAGCTCGCCGCGCGCCAGCGCGGGCTTCAGCATGTTGCCCGCATCCAGCGCGCCCTCGGCCTTGCCGGCGCCGACCACGGTGTGCAGCTCGTCGATGAAGAGGATCACGCGCCCTTCCTCGCGCCCGATCTCCTTCAGCACGGCTTTCAGCCGCTCCTCGAAATCGCCGCGGTACTTGGCGCCGGCGAGCAGCGCGCCCAGATCCAGCGACAGCAGCCGGCGGTTCTTCAGCCCCTCGGGCACCTCGCCGTTGATGATGCGCTGCGCCAGCCCCTCGACGATCGCGGTCTTGCCCACGCCGGGCTCGCCGATCAGCACCGGGTTGTTCTTGGTTCGCCGCTGCAACACCTGGATGGTGCGGCGGATCTCGTCGTCGCGCCCGATCACCGGGTCCAGCTTGCCCTCGGCGGCACGCCGGGTGATGTCGATGGTGTATTTCTCCAACGCCTGGCGCGTACCCTCGGCCTCGGGATCGTCCACGCCTTCGCCTCCACGCACCTGGTCGATCGATTGTTCCAGCGCCCGGCGCTCCAGCCCCGAGAGCTTCAGCGCCTCGCCCACACCGCTGCGGTCCTCGAGCGCCGCGAGCAGCACCAGCTCGCTCGAGATGAACTTGTCCTTGCGCTGCTGCGCGAACTTGTCGCTCAGGTTCAGCAGCTTGGTGAGCTCGTTGGAGACGTGCACCTCGCCGCCGACGCCCTCGACGCATGGCAGGCGGTCGAGCAGCGCCGTGATGCGCTGGCGCAGCGCCTTGACGTCCACGCCGCACTGCAGCAGCAGCGGGCGCACGGTGCCGCCCTGCTGCTCGAGCAGCACGTGCAGCAGGTGCGCGGGCATGATGAAGTTGTGGTCGCGCCCGAGGGCGAGCGATTGCGCGTCGGCGATCGCGCCCTGGAGCTGATTGGTCAAACGGTCCATGCGCATGGCGGGTCCTCTGGTGCTGGCGGGGCTCACTGGCGCCCCGTGTTGCCACGTTATCTTGGGGCAACCCCCCGCAATTCAAGCGTATCCGGAGGTGTGAATCGGCCGCATTATCCGCGGTCTCGCACCGGATGCGGGCGGGAAGCGTACCGGTCTGACGCTGGGCGACCCGGTTTGGCTCGTCTAGAATCCGTGCTCGCGGCATTGGCGCCGCTGCTGCGCCACGAAACCCGGATCGGGAGCAACGCGTCGATGACATCCATGGTTCCGCCGAGTCAGTTGAGCACGGCGAGCGTCCCCCACGCATCGGGAAACTGCATCGGCCATTTCTACGTCGCCAAAAGCGTGCGCATGGCCTACCTGTCGATACCGAAGAGCGGCTGCACCTCGCTGATCAACATGCTGCATGCGGTCGCGATACCCGGTTTCAGCACGATCGGCACGCGTATCCACCGTGAATCTACGCTGCCGCGCGTGCCTGCGCCGGCCTGCCCCGCAGGGCTGCTCCGCTTTACCTTCGTGCGCAATCCCTACCTGCGGCTGCTGTCCTTTTACAGGAGCAAGGTCCTGAAGATGGCCGACCCCGACCCGCACGTGAACATGACCCTGCTGAAAATGGGTCTTCGGGAAGGCATGAGCTTTGCTTCGATGGTCGAAGTGCTGTCGACGGTGCCACCACGGGCGATGGACCTGCATTGCGCTCCGCAGATATTGTTCGTGTATCACATCGGCAAACCTGTCGTGGATTTCGTGGGCAGGCTGGAGTCGCTGCAGGAGGATTGGTCCGAACTGGAGGCGCGCTGCGGCGTGCACACCGGGCTGTTGCAGGAAAACATGAAGCACGGCATCGATCTGATCGACGAATACCGTGATCCCTCGGTTCGCGCCCGGGTTCATGCCCTGTACCGCGCCGATTTCGAGACCTTCGGATACGCCAGTGAACTCTGAGTCCGACGCCTTGCGCGCAGGCTTCGGCAACGCGCGCGTGCTGGTGAGCGGCGGCCTGGGCTTCATCGGCTCGAACCTGGCCCTGCGCCTGTGCGAAACCGGCGCCGCCGTCACGCTGCTGGACAACCTGGCGCCGAGCTACGGCGGCAACCGGTTCAACGTCGCGCCGATCGCGCGGCAGGCCGAGGTGATCATCGGCGATCTGCGCGACGAGCGTCTCATGCACCAGCTCGTCGCTGGCCAGGACTACCTGTTCAACCTGGCCGGGCAGACCAGCCACATCGATTCGATGCAGGATCCGCAACAGGACCTGGAGGCCAATGTCCGCGCCCAGCTGGCGGTTCTCGAGGCCTGCCGCAAGGTAAACCCGGGAATCCGCGTGGTCTTCGCCAGCACCCGGCAGGTTTACGGCAAGCCGGCCTACCTGCCGGTGGACGAGGCGCATCCGCTCAATCCCGTCGATGTCAACGGCGTCCACAAGATCGCCGGCGAGATGTACCACCAGCTTTACGCGCAGGTTTACGGACTTGCGACCACGGTGCTGCGCCTGACCAACACCTACGGCCCGCGGATGCGGGTCAGGGATGACCGCCAGACGTTTCTGGGCACCTGGATCCGGCGCCTGCTCGACGGGGAAACGCTGCAGGTCTTCGGCGACGGCCGGCAACTGCGCGACTTCAACTACGTGGACGACGTGGTCCGCGCCCTGATGCTGTGCGCGCTGGCCCGCGACACGGCGGGGAAGGTCTACAACCTGGGATCCAGCGAGGTGCTGAGCCTGGAGGCGCTGGCGCAGAAGCTCGTTGCAACGCACGGCAGTGGCAGCTACGAGCTGGTGGCATTCCCGGACGAGCGCAAGCGCATCGACATCGGGGATTACTTCGGCAGCAGCGCGCGCATCGAGCACGATCTGGGCTGGCAGGCACAAGTGGGCCTCGATGCGGGACTGCGCCAGACCCTGGACTACTTCGGCCGCTTCGGCGGGCACTACTGGCCATGACGATACCGATTGCCGCACCCGTGCGCTGGTTCGAGCAGCACCAACAGGCGGTGGCCGCGGCCGTAGCCGGCGTGGTGTCCGGCGGCCAGTACATCCTGGGGCCGCGGGTCGATGCCTTCGAAAGCGCATTCGCGGCGTTTTGCGCCTGCCCGCACGCGGTGGCGGTCGCCTCGGGCACCGACGCGATCACGCTCGGCCTTCGCGTGCTCGATGTCGCGGGCGGAGAGGTGATCACCAGCGCCCATACCGCGGTGGCGACGGTTGCCGCGATCGAGCGCGCGGGCGCGACACCCGTGGTGGCGGATATCGACCCCGTCACCCATTGCCTTTGCCCCGAGTCGGTAGCCTCCGTGCTGTCACCGCGCACGCGCGCAATCGTCGCGGTGCACATCTTCGGTCACCCCGCCGATCTTCCGGGCCTGCGCGCGGTGAGCGGAGCACGGGACATCGGACTCGTCGAGGATTGCGCGCAGGCGCACGGCGCCAGGATCGACGGGCGGCCGGTGGGAAGCTTCGGACTGGCCGGAGCCTTCAGCTTCTATCCCACCAAGAACATCGGCGCGCTGGGCGACGCCGGCGCGATCGTGACCCACGACGAGCACGTCGCGCGGCAGTTGCGCCAGCTGCGCCAATACGGCTGGGACGAGACGCGGTGCAGCCAGCTGCATGGCCAGAACTCGCGCATGGACGAGGTGCAGGCCGCGATCCTGGCGCTGAGGCTCGCGGATTTCCCCCCGGCATTCCTGCGACGCCAGCAGATCGCGCAGCGCTACAACGACGCGCTCGCGAACCATCCGCACGTGCTGGCGCCGCAGACGGCGCCGGGCGCCACGCATGCGTTCCATCTCTACGTCGTGCGCACCGCGCAGCCCGAGGCGCTCGCGGCGCACCTGCTGGCGCAGGGCATCCAGAGCGCTCGCCATTACGCCGCGCCGATCCATCGCCAGCCCGCCTATCGCGATATCCTGCGAGCGAAGTCACTGCGCAACGTGGAGCGCCTGTACGAGACGATGCTCTCCATTCCCATTTACCCGGAACTCACCGACCGGGAGGTCCACAGGATATGCGAGGCCCTGTCAAGCTGGCGCGCAGGAGGGAAATGAATGGTCTTCGAAAGCAACCGGACCATCGTGCTCTACGGCATCGGTTCGGAATACGTGTACGAGGCAGTGGAGATAGCGCTGCGCGCGGGAGTGACGGTGGCGGCATTCGTCGACAACCTGCCGGCATCCGACGGGCGGCAGTTCCCCGGGCTCGAGCCCGTACTGGTGGCGCAGGCGTGTGACGAGGGTGTCAGGGCGTTGCCGGTCCTGGTTCCGCTGATCACGCCCGGGCACCGCAAGCAGGTCGCGGCCGAGGCAATGAGCCTGGGTTTCGCGGGGGTGGCAACGCTGATCGACCCCACCGCGATCCTGGCACGCAGCACGCGCTTCGGCGACGGATTCCACGTCAATGCCGCGGTCGTCGTCGGCGCAAACTGCGAATTCGGCAGGCAGGTACTGCTGAACCGATCGGCCTCGATCGGTCACGATGCGCAGATCGGGGACTTCGCCAGCCTGGGTCCCGGCTGCGTGCTGTGCGGCAGCTGCCGCATAGGCGCGGGCGCCTTCATCGGCGGCGGCGCCACGATCGCGCCGAAGGTGAGCGTGGGCGCGAACGCGATCGTCGGCGCCGGCGCCGTGGTGATTCGCGACGTGCCGCCCAACTGCTTCGTCGCGGGCAATCCCGCGCGCATCGTGCGCGAAGGGGTGCAGGGCTACAACGACGTCGGCGTCTAGGAACGGCAGTCGTGGAAATCCTCGTCTATTCGCAGCAGGGCAACATGGGCGGCTCCACGCGACTGCTGCTCAACCTGGCGCGCCACCTGGCTCGCGAGCACAGTGTCAGCGTTGCCTTCGCAAGCCACCATTCGCCGCAAGCCAGCGACATCCTGCTCGCCCGCTTTCCAGAGCTGCGGTTGATCCCCGGAGATGCGCAAACGATGCGCCGGCGGCGTTTCGATGTGGCGATTCTCCACCTGCCGTTCGCGATGGAGGACGTGGACAATTTCAAGGCAGCGCGCAAGATCGCGGTCCTGATGGAGCTGGTGGAGCGACACCCGATCGCCCTTCGCGAGGAACACTGCGCGCAGTTCGAGCGGATTCTTCATCTGCATCGCGAGCAGGTGCGGCATCTCTCGCCCGCCTCCCGGGCAGCGAAGTGCACGCAGCTGCCGGTCATCGACAACATCGACTTCGAACCCGAATACGTCCCTGCCTGCTGCATCGGCGCGATCGGCGGCGCGCACAAGATGCAGCTGCCGCTGGCCCTGTCGCTGCTGGATGCACTGCCGCAACGCTACTCGATGTGCTTCTGGTCGCCCGACCCGCTCGCCATCGACGGACTCGCGCTGCCGCTGCTCGACCAGGCGCTGCGGCTCGTGTCGGCCGGACGCCTGCGACAGCAATCGCCGAGCGGCGATATCCGCCTGCTCAGCCAGCGCTACCGGGCGCTGCTGCATACGCCCCTGCACGGCAATGGCACCAGCGTCGTCGTCAGCGACGCGCTGAGCTGTGGCAAGCTCGCGATCCTGGCTCCGCTGCCCGCCTACCGGGAAGCCTACGGGCACCTCGATGGCGTGCTGTTCACCGACCAGCCCGGGACGGAACTGGCCGGGAGGATCTGCGCCTATTCACGCGAGGATTTTTCGCGCATCCGCGCCGCCTATCGGGCACACCACGATCGCAGTGACATATTGCGCCTGTGGAGCGCTGCAATCCTGGATGGCGACTTTCACCCGGCCCTGGCCCCCGGCCGCGAACCCGAGCTTGCCACCACCGACGCTGCCAGTGCGGCCGCTCCCCGTGTAATGTGCGCCACCGTCAATCCGCATACGAGAGCCCCATCGATGTCCGAAGCCCCGTCGCGCAACGCCCCATGCCCCTGCGGCAGCGGCAAACGCTACAAGCACTGCTGCGGGGCGGCTGCGCAGTCCACGCCTGTCGCCGCGCAAGCACCCGTTCCCGAGGTGACGACGGAGCAGCTCAACCTGCGGCTCGCCCATTCGATCGAAAGCTACAATCGCTTCGATTTCCGGCTCGCTGCGAGCCTGTGCGACAGCGTACTGGCGTCGGACGCGGCAACCGCGCTCCAGAGACTCGCGGCCGCCGAAATCGGCGGAGCCGCCTGCACGCGCCTGGACAGGCACGCCAGGGCCCGGGAACTCTACCTCGTCGCCCTGTCGATTGATCCCGATCGCGTCCAGACGCTGCACAATCTCGGGCTCAACGCGATTCACCTCGGCGATTTCGCGCTGGCCATCGAATACGCGAACAGGCTGCTGTCGGTGGAACCCGGCAACACGAACGCATACAACACCATGACCAACGCGCTCAGGGAACTCGGACGCTGGCACGAAGCCAAGGAACTGTACGCCCGGCTCATCGCCGACGGACGCGAGGACGAGACCGTCTACAACAGCTACCTGATGTCGCTGCACTACACGCCGATGGATCCGGAGGAGGCCTATCGCGCCCACATCGGATGGGCCGAGCGCTACGCGCCGGCCGCTAACATGGCGGCAAGGGTTCACCACAACGACAGGTCGACAGACCGGAAACTTCGCCTCGGCTACTTCTCGCCGAATTTCAGCCGCAAGATCGCCGGCTACTTCATCAGGCCGCTGATCGCACACCACGATCGCACGCGGTTCGATCTGTATCTCTATTCGAACACGGCGGTGGAGGACGACTACACCGACTATTTCCGCGACAACTGCAGCAAGTGGACGGATGTTCGCGGGCTGGACGCGAAACAGGTCGCACAGGCGATCGTGGACGACCGCATCGACGTGATGGTGGATCTCGCCGGGCATGCGCCCGACAACATCCTCGCCGCGCTGTCTTACAAGCCCGCGCCGGTCCAGATCACGATGCTCGATTATTTCGACACCACCGGCGTGTCGGCGATGGACTACTTCGTCTCCGACGACTATCACTCGCCGGTCGGCTCGCCACAGCGCTTCGTGGAGAAACTGCTCAGGCTCTCCACCATCCGTCTCTGTTACGAGCCGGTGGACCTCGCGCCGCCGGTGCGCGAACTGCCCGCGGCGCGCAACGGATACATCACCTTCGGCAGTTTCAACCGCCGGCAGAAGGTCACTCCCGAGGTGATCGGCCTGTGGAGCCGCGTGCTGCATGACGTACCGGGCTCACGGCTGGTGCTCAAGGGAAGCTATTTCGACCAGGCCGCGGTGCAGGCCGATATCCTCCACCACTTCTGTGCCGAGGGAATCGACGCCGCGCGCATCGAATTCAGGGGGCGCTCGCACCACCGCGAGGCGCTCGAGCAGTACGGCGACGTGGACATCGGGCTGGACACCTTCCCGTGGAACGGTGGATTGACGACCTGCGAATCCCTGCTGATGGGCGTTCCCGTCATCGCGCTCGCGGGCGACAGGATCATCAGCCGGCAAAGCGCTGCCATGATGCACGCGCTGGGTCTCGATGACTTCGTCGCCGATGACCGGGACCAGTACGTCGACATCGCCCGACGCTGGTCGGCCAGCACCGGTGCGCTGGAGCAGCTGCGCCGCGAACTGCGCCAGCGCTTGCTGGCCTCGCCGCTCGGAGACGGCAAGCGTTACGCCGCCGCGGTGGAACAGATCTACGCGAGCACCTGGCGCGCTTGGTGCGAAGGCGCTCAGCCGGGCGGACGGACGACCTCCTGAGGCCGCGCGCGATTCAAGCGTCGCCGGGGGCGCGAGAAATCCAGATCAGGCTTGCCATGCGGCCGGTGAGGCCGTCGCGGCGGTAGCTATAGAAGAGCTCGGGCGAGCCGACAGTGCAGAATCCGCCGCCGTAGACACGGCGCACGCCGAGCGCCGCGAGCGCGACGCGCGCCAGCGCGTAGAGGTCGGCGTGGTACCTCGACGCGCCATCGTGCCCGGGCAGGAATGCCGCGCGCACCGCGCCGCGCGCGGACTCGTCACGGCACGGGGCCAGGAAGGCCTCGCGCACCTCGGCACCCACCTCGAAGGCGCGCTGGCTGATCGCCGGGCCCAGCCAGGCGAGCAACTCCGAGCCCGGACACGCGAAACGCGCCACGGTGGCCGCCAGCACGCCGGCGGCGAGCCCGCGCCAGCCGCAATGCACCGCCGCGACCTGCGAGCCCGCGCGGTCGGTGAGCAGCACCGGCAGGCAATCGGCCGTCATCACCGCGCACACCACGCCGGGCGCGGAGGTGTGCGCCGCGTCGCCCGTGCGCACGATGCCGTCGC
>DAORUQ010000062.1:0-15717 GCA_035433265.1 Pseudomonadales bacterium
TGGCGCTGGCGCGCGCGCTGGCCATCGAGCCGCGCGTGCTGCTGCTCGACGAGCCCTTCGGCGCGCTCGACGCCAAGGTGCGCAAGGATCTGCGGCGCTGGCTGCGCGAGCTGCACCAGCGCATCGGCACCACCACGATATTCGTGACCCACGACCAGGAGGAGGCGCTCGAGCTGGCCGACCGCGTGGTGATCATGAACCAGGGTCGCATCGAGCAGGCCGGCAGCGTGAACGAGGTCTACGAGTACCCCGCCTCGCCCTTCGTGTTCGAGTTCCTCGGCAACACCAATATCCTGCCGGCCACGGCCGAGGGACGCGCGCTGCACATCGCCGGCGCCGACCGGGCGCTGCAGACCTCGCAGATCCACCCGGCCGGCCCGCTGGCGGTCTACGTGCGGCCGGCGGACCTGCGCGTGGCCGAGGAGGGCGGGCACGGCATCGGCGTCACGGTGAGCGCGGTGCAGCGCACCGGTGCCCTGGTGCGCGCCGAGGCGCGCGTGGACGCCGGCGGCGCGACGCTGTCGGTGGAACTGCCGCACCTGCACCACGACACCGCGCTCTTCGTGCCCGGCGCGCGGCTGCGCCTGAGGCTGCAACTGTTCAGCGTGTATCCCGACGGCGCGACGGCCCGGGCGCCGGCCACCGGCGGCGATGCGCTGGGGGTGGCGGCGTCGCGCGAGCGCAGCCGCGACTACGGCATCGGGACATAACCCCGCGGGCGTATTGATCGGCACTGCGCGCGGCCACAGAATGCGCGCGTCAACCCGATCGCAGGTGCCCGATGCCCGACGCGAATACCGGGCTCGCCGCCACCGGCAGCGCCCACCCCCATGCCCGCACACGGCCCGGATTCATGACCGGACGCATCCCGACCGGCATCCGCATGTGCAGCGTGCTGGTGTTGCTGTTCAGCGTCTCGTTGATCCCGCCGGCACTGGTGGCCGTGCAGTTCGGCGAAGCCACGCAGGTGCACACCTTCTTCAACGCCATGCTGCTGCTGGTCGGCACGGGGGTAGGCGGCCTGCTGGCAACGCGCCAGAAATCCACACCGCTGCGCCAGCGCGACGGTTTCCTCGTGGTGGTGCTGTTCTGGGTGGTATTCGCCGCCTGCGGCGCGGTGCCCTTCGTCATCGACAGCGGCCTGCACCTGCGCTTCGTCGACGCGATGTTCGAATCCGTCTCCGGCATCACCACCACCGGCGCCTCGGTGCTGAGCGGCCTCGATGCGCAGCCGCGCAGCATCATCTACTACCGCGCGCAGCTGAACTTCCTCGGCGGCCTGGGCATCGTGGTGCTCGCCATGGCGCTGCTGCCCTACCTCGGGGTGGGCGGCGCCAAGCTGTACCAGTCCGAAACGCCGGGCCCGATGAAGGAAGACCGCATGACGCCGCGGCTCGCCGACACCGCCAAGAGCCTGTGGCTGATCTACTCGGGCATCACGCTGATCTGCGCGCTGGCCTACCACCTGGCGGGCGTGCCCTGGTTCGACGCGGTGTGCTACAGCATGTCAACCATGTCGCTGGGCGGCTTCTCGACCCACGACGCCAGTCTCAGCCTGTACGACAGCGCCGCGGTGGAGATCGTCGGCGGCGTGTTCTCGCTGCTCGCGGCGGCCAACTTCGCGCTGTACTTTCGCATGATCCAGACACGCAGCCTGCGGCCGTGGCTGGTCGATCTGGAGTTCAAGTTCTTTCTGAAAGTGTTCGGCGTCGTCGCCGCGATAACGATCGCGACCTTGTGGCTGTCCGAAACCTTCGCGCCGTGGGAAGCCACCTATCACGGCTTCTTCCAGGCCGCCTCGGTGTTCACCGGCAACGGCATCAACACCGTCGGCTACCCCGGCTGGCCGGCCGCCGTGGTGATGCTGCTGATCGTGTCGAGTTTCTTCGGCGGCTGCGTGGGCTCGACCTCGGGCGCGATCAAGTCGATGCGCGTCCTGCTGCTGGTGCGCGAGGTCAAGCGCGAGATCATGCAGCTCATCCACCCCAACGCGCAGCTCTCGGTGCGCCTGGCGCGGCGCAGCGTACCCGAGGCGGCGGTGCAGGCGGTGGTCACCTTTGTCAGCCTCTACCTGATCAGCGCCGGCGTCTTCACGCTGCTGCTCTGTTTCACGGGGCTCGATCCCGTCACCGCATTCGGCACCACCGCGGGCTGCCTCAACAACATGGGCATCGGCTACGGCGACACCGGCGGCGGTTTCGGCGGCATCAACGATGCGGCCAAGTGGCTCATGTCGCTTGCCATGATCTGGGGGCGCCTCGAGGTGCTGCCGGTGCTGGTGATCCTGTCGCGCAGCTACTGGCGCTATTGACCTACGGTGCTTTCAGGGCGGCTTCGATGGCAACCGGATTGAAGCCGTGGATCACGCGCTCGCCGATCATGACCACGGGCACGCCCGGCGCGCCGCTGGCGTAGAAGGCCGCGCGCGTCTCCTCGGTGGCATTCACGTTGTGCTCGACGTAATCGATGCCACGCGCCTCGAGGTAGACGCGCAGCGCCTTGCAAAAGGGGCAGGAGGGCGTGGTGAAGATCTCCACGCGCGGCGCGGCGGCAACGGCTGCCGGGGCCTCGTCGGCCGCCGGCACCATGGCGGGCAGGAAGACGGCATCGGACAGCGCGACAAGCAGCGCACCGATGAGCACGGCGCGGCGGGGAGCAGGCCCGCGCTCAGGCATCGGCCGCCTCCGGGTACGACGCGCCCGGCGCGGGCGGACCGCTGTGAAAACGAAACTGCGTGTCCTGCGCCTCGATCAGCTGACGCTCGCGTTCGGCGAACAGATCGATGCGCGCCTCGATGTCGGCGCCATCGGCGGCCTTGCGCGCCGCGGCGAGGTAATCGCGGAAGTGGCGCGACTCCGAGCGCAGCAGCGAGCGGTAGAAGTGCGCGAGCTCCGCGTCGAGATGCGGCGCCAGCCGCGCGAAGCGCTCGCAGGAGCGGGCCTCGATGAACGCCCCGGCGATCAGCGTGTCCACGAGCCGCGCCGGCTCGTGGGTGCGCACCAGCTCGCGCAGGCCCTGCGCATAACGCGCCGCGTCGATGCGACGGTACGCGATGCCACGCTCGCGCATCAGCTTCAGCACCTGCTCGAAATGCCTGAGCTCCTCGCGCGCCAGGCGCGACAGGCCGCCGAGCAATTCCACGTCGCCGGAATAGCGGAACATCAGGTTGAGCGCGGTGCTCGCGGCTTTCTTCTCGCAGTTGGCGTGGTCGATCAGCAGCAGTTCCTGGCGCGTGAGCGCGGCCTCGATCCAGGCGTCCGGGGTGGGACAGCGCAGGAATTCCAGCACCGGTGCGATATCAGTTGACCGCATGCGGTACCGCGAGGCGAAAGGCGGGAATGGGCACGCTGAACTCGCGTCCGTCGTCGCGCACCATGCGGTAGCTGCCCTCCATGGTGCCGACGGCGGTCTCGAGCATCGCGCCGCTGGTGTACTGGTAGGATTCGCCCGGCGGGATGCGTGGCTGCACTCCGACCACCCCGAGGCCGCGCACCTCCTGGCGGCGCTCGTTGCCGTCGGTGATGATCCAGTGCCGGCTGATCAGCTGCGCGTGCTCGTTGCTGCGATTGCTGATCGTGATGTGGTAGGCAAAGGCGTAGCGCGAGGCCGCGGGCTCGGAGCTGTCGGCGCGGTATTCGCAGCGCACCGTGACATCGATGTTCTCGTTCATGGCGCGTCCTGCTCGTCGTCCGGGGTGTCGAGGGCGGCCGCGATGGCGGTGAGTGCGGGCACCTCGCGCACGTGGATGGCCTCGACGCCGGCGCCCTCGAGGATGTCGGAGATCACCACGACCTTGTCGCCGGCGCGGAATCCCTCGCGCTGCACCAGGATCGCGAAGGCGCTGGCGAGCGTCTTCTCGGGATCGGTGCTGAAGTTGCTGCGATAGGCGCAGACACCGCGGTTCAGCGCGAGCAGGCGGCGCGTGCGCGAGTCGTTGGTGAACGCGTAGATCACCGAGGTGTGCGGATGACAGTTGGTCACGTAATTGGCCATGCGCCCGCGCCGCGTGATCACCACGATACCCCGCGCGGAAATGAGCTCCGCGAGATGCACCGCGCTCGCCGCCAGGCTCTGCTTCTGCTCGGCGAGCACGAGCTTCTCGGTGAAGCGCAGCCCGCGGTGCGGCTCCACCGCGCGGCAGATGCGGTCGAGGTACTCGACGCACTTGATCGGGTACTTGCCGATCGTGGTCTCGCCCGAGAGCATCACCGCGTCGGCTTCCTCGTAGACGGCGTTGGCGACGTCGGTGACCTCGGCGCGCGTGGGCACCGGGTTCTGGATCATGGATTCGAGCAGGTGGGTGGCGACGATCACGCGCTTGCCCTGCTCGGCGCAGGTGCGCACGATGCGCCGCTGGATGGTCGGCAGCTCGTAGAAGTTCACCTCCACGCCGAGGTCGCCGCGCGCGACCATGATGCCGTCGGCCTCCTGCACGATCTCGTCGAGGTTGCGCACGCCCTCCTGGTCCTCGATCTTGGCGATGATCTTGATCTTGTTCGCCTTCTCGCCGAGGAACTCGCGCAGCTCGCGCACGTCCTTGGCCTCGCGCACGAAGGACAGCGCGATGTAGTCCACCTCCTGGTCCATGCCGAACTGGATGTCGTGGCGGTCCTTCTCGGTGATCGCGGGCAGGTTCACCCGGATGCCGGGCAGGTTCACGTGGCGCTTGCTCTTCAGGAAGCCGCCGTCGACCACGCGGCAGCGCATCACGCGCTCCTGCTTGCTCAGCACCTCGAGGTTGATCAGGCCGTTGTCGACCGTGATCCTGTCGCCCACCTCGACGGCGTTGATGATGTCGGCGTAGTCGATCTGGATCGAGCTCTCCTCGACGTGCTCGGCGCCGCGCACCACGATGGTGATCTCCTGGCCCTCGCGCAGGTCCAGTTCCGCCGAGAGGTGCCCGGTGCGGATCTCCGGGCCCTGGGTGTCCAGCATCACCGGCACGGTGTAGCGCACCTTGCGGTTCAGCGTGCGTATGGCCTTGATCACGCGCGCGTGCGACTCGTGGTCGCCGTGCGACATGTTGAGCCGCACGACGTTCATGCCGGCGGCGTAGAGCCGCTCGAGCATCTCGTAGGAGCCGGTTGCGGGGCCTATGGTGCAGATGATCTTGGTCTTGCGCATCGGATGTCTGGTGGGTGCCTGGAGCGGGCCATCATAGCAGCAATCCGGGCGCCTCCCGACTACCCGCCGGGCCGGCTGCGGGCAGCTGCAAGGCCCTTTGCGCGCGGGTTTGCCGCACGCCGGCGGCCGAGGGTAGTATGCCAAGCCACGCCCCGTCCGGGGCGCCACACCGCCGGGGAGTAACCATTCGATGACAGACTTCATCTCGTTTTCGCGCGTAGAGCACGAGCTTGCGCCCAAGCTGCGCAACAGCCTGAACCACGCCGAGTCGTCGGAGGACGCGAAGAAGTTTTTCAGTTACACGGCCCAGGAACTGCTCGGCAAGGCGCTCGGCGAGGCCGTGAAGGTGCACTACGAGGACGTGGCGCTGTCGCGCGACGGGCAGGGTTTCACGGTCAGCGCACGCCTGCAGGCCGATGCCGGCTACGCGAAGGTCGCCGCGGGCTCGGACCTGAAGGCGATCCTGGAGCGCTTCGCCGAGTCGGCCCAGCACCGCGTGCGCCACCTCGAGAGCCATCCCGAGAAGACCCAGTCCAAGATCCGCGGCCATTGATCGGCACAGGAGCACCCGCGATGCACGAGCAATACATCGAATACAGCCATGCCGGCACGCTGCTGGAAGGTTTCTACGTCAACCCCGCCAGGGCCGGCGAGAAGCGCCCCGCGGTGCTCATCTCGCACGCCTGGGCCGGGCGCGACGAGTTCGTGATCGAGAAGGCGAAGGCGCTGGCGGGTCTCGGCTACGCGGCCTTCGCGCTCGACAACTACGGGAAGGGGGTGCTGGGCTCCAGCACGGAGGAGAATTCGGGGCTGATGGGGCCGTTCCTCGCCGACCGCGCGCTGCTGCGCGACCGCCTGCAGGCAGGGCTGGCGACGCTGCGCGCGCAGCCCGGCGTCGATGCGGACCGCATCGCGATCATGGGCTACTGCTTCGGCGGCCTGTGCGCCCTGGATCTCGCGCGCAGCGGCGCCGATATCCGCGGCGCCATCTCCTTCCACGGCCTGTTCCTGCCGAGCGGGCTGGAGCCCAGGCCGATCACGGCGAAGGTGCTGGCGTTGCACGGCTACGCCGACCCGATGGTGCCGCCCGAGCAGGTGGTGTCCTTCGGCAAGGAGATGACCGACGCCGGCGTCGACTGGCAGCTGCACGCCTACGGCGGCGTTCTGCACGCCTTCACGGTGCCGGAGGCGAACGACCTCAGCCTCGGCGCGCTCTACAACGCCGACGCCGAGCGCCGCTCGTGGCGGGCGCTGGTGGATTTCCTGGCGGAGATCTTCGCCTGATACGCATGAGGTCGCGGGCATGGCCCGCTCCTACAAGTGTTCGGGCGCATGCCGGATTCCCGTAGGAGCGGGCCATGCCCGCGACCTGATTCCCCGGCCCACGATCACAACGCATCCAGCGCCTGCGCGAGGCTGCTGACGCCCACGACATCCATGCCCTCGACGGGTTTGCGCGGCACGTTGGCCGCCGGCACGATGGCGCGGCGAAAGCCGTGCTTGGCGGCCTCCAGCAGGCGCTCGCCACCGCTGGGCACGGGGCGGATCTCGCCCGACAATCCCACCTCGCCGAAGCTGACCAGTCCCGCGTCGATGCTGCGGTCGCGGTAGCTGGAAACTATGGCCAACAGCAGCGCGAGGTCGGCGCTGGTCTCGGCCACCTTGATGCCGCCCACCACGTTGGCGAACACGTCCTGGTCACCGAGCTGCAGGCCGCCGTGGCGGTGCAGCACCGCGAGCAGCATCGACAGCCGGTTCTGGTCCACGCCCACCGCCACGCGGCGCGGGTTGCTGCCCATGCTCTCGTCGACCAGCGCCTGGATCTCCACCAGCAGCGGCCGCGTGCCCTCCCACACCACCATCACCACGCTGCCCGGCGAGATGTCGGCACCGCGCGAGAGGAATATCGCCGAGGGGTTGCGCACCTCGCGCATGCCGCGGTCGGTCATCGCGAACACGCCGAGCTCGTTCACCGCGCCGAAGCGGTTCTTGCCCGCGCGCAGCGATCGGAAACGGCTGTCGCCCTCCTCCTCGAGCATGATCGAGCAGTCGATGATGTGCTCCAGTACCTTCGGGCCCGCGAGCGTGCCGTCCTTGGTGACGTGACCGACCAGGAACATCGCCGCCCCGCCGGCCTTGGCGAAGCGCGTGAACTGCGCCGCGCTCTCGCGCACCTGCGCCACGCCGCCGGGCGCCGAGGGCACGTCCTCGCAGTGCACCACCTGCACCGAGTCGATCACCATCACGCGCGGCGACAGCTTCGCCGCCGTGGCCAGGATGGATTCCACGCTGGTCTCGGCGAGCATCTTCAGCTTGTCGGTGGGCAGACCGAGTCGGTGCGCGCGCAGCGCCACCTGCTGCAGCGACTCCTCGCCGGTGACGTAGAGCGTCTCCATCTGCTGCGACAGCGCGCACATCACCTGCAGCAGCAGCGTGCTCTTGCCCGCGCCGGGCTGGCCGCCGACCAGGTTCACCGAGCCCGGCACCACGCCGCCGCCCAGCACGCGGTCGAACTCGCTGTAGCCGGTGGAAAAGCGCGGCACTTCCGCCAGGTCGATCTGGTCCAGCGTCTGCAGCTCGGCCACCGCGCCGGCATAACCGCCGCGGCGCGCGCCGCCGATGCCGCGCGCGGCCCCCGCCTCGACGAACTGGCTGAGCGTGTTCCAGGCCCCGCAATCGGGGCACTGGCCCGCCCATTTGTTCTGCTCGGAACCGCAATCCTGGCAGACGTAAACCACTCTGGACTTTGCCACGCCCGATCCTTACGCTTGGCGACCGTTCAACCTCAGCGCCCGATTGTGGCAGGGCCGACGCCCGCACACCAAGTCCCGGGCGCGCCGCGCCGGCGCAGATCCCGAATCCCGTCCATGGCATCGAGTCTCATCCACGAACGCACGCTGCTCATCTCCCCGACGCTGGCCGCCACCATCGGCCTCGAAGAGGCCGTGATGCTGCAGTTGCTGCACGACGCCGCGCAGTTCAGCGCGCGCCCGGGTGCGCGCTGGCACGAGCTCGACAAGGTCGAGCTGCTGCGGCTGCTGCCGTTCTGGAGCGAGCGCGACTGCCAGCGCATCAGCGCCAGCCTGCGCGACAAGGGCGTGCTGGCGATCGATTCGCCGCCGCTGGAGCAGACGCACTGCCTGCGCTTCGCGCTGGAGGAGCCCGCCGCCGCGCCGGCCGCGCGCGCGCCGCGGGCCCCCGAGCACCGGCCCGGCGGCGGCAAGGCGCTGATCGCCACGCGCTGGCAACCCGACGAGGAGGTGCTGCGCCAGATCGCGCTGCACGGCATCCCGCGCGTCTTCGCCGAGGCGCAGCTCGACGAGTTCGTGCTGTACTGGTCCGATCGCGGCGAACCGGCCTTCTCGTGGAACGCGAAGTTCCGCGCTCACGTGATCCGGCGCTGGCGCGAGCAGGAGGCGAGCACCGGGGTGCAGGAGGACGTGCCGCGCCCGATCGGCGCCGACTGGGAGCCGGGGCCCGACGCGATGGAAATCCTCGTGCGCGCCGGCGTCAGCCGCCACTTCGTCGAGGACGCGGTGCCGGAGTTCGTGCTGTACTGGACCGAACGGCGCGAGGCCTCGCGCACCTGGAACTCGCGCTTCGTGACGCACGTCAAGCGCCAGTGGGCGCGCTACACCCAGACCATGGATCTCGACAGCGAGCCCCGGCGCATACCGGCCAACTGGGAGCCGGCGGCGGACGTCTACGACATCCTGCGCATGGCCAACATCGACGCTGCCTTCGCGCGCGCACTGCTGCCGGAATTCCTGATGTTCTGGATCGATTCGGGCGCGGTCTACCCCTCGTGGAACAGCAAGTTCCTGCAGCACGTGAAGTATCATTGGGCGCGCAGCCACCGAGCGGGCGACACCGCGGAGCAGACTCATGGAACACGGCAAAGATCTGGTGGAACGGGCAATACGCGATCTCGAAGCCTCGCCGAGGACCTCACGGACCGGAGCTGGGCCGACTGAGGCGCGCCGCGACCCGGCGCTGGTCGACGCCATCAACCAGGTCTTCGCGCTGTTTCGCCTGAACTACCACAACCAGTACTACAGCGCCTTCGGCGACGCCGGGCAGCTGAGCCAGGTCAAGCGGTTGTGGCTCGACAGCCTGGCCGGACACGGCACCGAGACCATCCTGCTCGGCGCGCGCCGATGCATCGAGACCTCGGAATACCTGCCGACCCTGCACCGCATGCTCGAGTGCTGCCGCGAGGCGACGCTGCAGGCGCAGGGCCTGCCCGATGCGCATGCGGCCTATCGCGAGGCCTGCCTGGCGCCCGAACCCAAGCAGGCGGCGCGCTGGAGCCACCCGGCGGTATTCCATGCCGGGCGCGAGGCCGGCTGGTTCTTCCTGGCATCGACGCCGGAGCCCAAGGCCTTCCCGGTGTTCGAGAAGCGCTACCGCGCGGTGTGCGATCGCATCGTGGCGGGCGAGGTGCTGCAGCTGCCGGCGCCCGAACACGGCCCCCAGGCGGCAGCGGCCCTCGTCGCCCCCGACGCCGACGAGCAGCGCGCGCGCCTCGCAACGCTGCGCGCCGAAACGGGCGTGTAGGTCCGGCCGCTTCAGCGCTTGGCGGCGAGGCGGTGGCGCGGCAGGAAATCGACCGCCGCGCCGCTGTCGCGCAGCTTGGCGTAGATCCTGTTCAGGTGCGTGCGCAGCGTGGCGCGCGTGATCCCGAGCCCGGCACAGAGTTCGGCATTGCTGCGGCCGCGGATCAGCAAACCGACTATCTCGTGCTCGCGTCGCGTGAGGCCCTTGTCGGCGTAATGCGCGATCGCGGAGGCATAAACGTCCTCCAGCGGCTGCAGGAACGTGATGATGCGCTCGGCGCTGCACACCAGCGCCACGTCGTACGAGCCGCCGTGCATCGCACTGTTGCGGTAGGCGCTGCATCCCCGGTCCTGCCACTGCCGGCCGGCGTCGGCCTCGTGCAGGCGCATGCAGCCGTCCTCGCAGATCTCGCCCTGGCGGTCGCCGCAGATTTCGCGACAGCTCGCGTTCTGCGTCAGCACGCGCCTGTCGCGGTCCTTCACGCAGACCCCGATGCGTCCCGTCTCCAGCGCGTGCTCGAGCATGGCCTGACCCGCATTCGCCCATGAAACCGCCGCCATTTAGCCGCCGCTCAGGACGAGGCGGCAAGGGAATATGGCGCATTTGCGGGCCGCAGCAATTGCACGGCGCCGCCCTCGCGCGCGGCGTGCACCATGGCGTCGAGGCGGTAGACGCGATCGGCGATCCGCGCCATCGCCTCGCGATGCGTGATCGCGACAATCGTCAACCTCCCGCGCAGGCGCGCCAGCGTGGCGCAGATAGCCGCCTCGGCCCCGGCGTCGAGCGCGCTGGTCGCCTCGTCCAGCACGAGCAGGCGCGGACGGTTTACAAGGGCGCGGGCGATCATGATGCGCTGGCGCTGGCCGCCGGAGAGCGTGGCCCCGCGCTCGCCCACGACATGCTGCATGCCCTCGGGCAGCGCCGCCACGAATTCCCAGGCGCCGGCCTCGCGCAGTGCGCGCTCGGCATCGGCGGCGCCGAGTGCGGGATCGCCGAGCGTGACGTTGCCGAGGATCGTGTCGTGCAGCAGCAGGTTCTCCTGCGGCACGTAGCCGATCATGTGCCGCCACGCGCGCAGGTCCAGCTCCCCGAGCGCCACGTCATCGACCGTGACGCGCCCCGAGCACGGATGCACCAGGCCGATGATCATGTCCACCAGCGTGGTCTTGCCGCAACCGGAAGCTCCGGTGAGCGTCGTGAGCGAGCCGGCGCGGATCTCGAGCGTGATGCCCTCGAAGAGTTCGCGCGCGCCGCGCGCGAAGTGCAGCGCCTCGATGCGGATGCCGCGCTCCAGCGTCGGCTCGCGCGTCCCGCCCGGGGCCTCCTCGGCACGGCGCGCCTCCGCGAGCGCCTCGACGATGGCCACGTAGGCGCTCTCGCCGATGACCAGGCGCTGGTACTCCTTCTGCACCTTCCCGCACTGCGACAGCATGCGCCCCAGCACCAGCACCAGCACCAGCACCGTGGCGAAGGGCATGTCGACGTACACGAGCGCCACGAACATGCCCAGCCCGATCGCCATGGCGAACATCTGCTCCTGCCCCGCGGCGAGCGCCGCCGTGCTCGCGACCTGGGCGCGCAGGGCCGCGTCGAGACGCGTCGTCTCCGCCGACAGCACCGACACGACGAGGTGCTCGCGCGACATCGCCTTCAACGCCTTCACGGACTGCAACGCATCGGTGAGCCGGGTCACCAGCGCGCGCAGGCGCAGCGTCTGGTTGCTCCCCGAGCGGCGAGCGGCGCGCACGAGCAGGCTGGTGAGGCCGAGCACCAGCACGCCCACGCCCACGCACACCAGCGTCGCGCGCCACGATACCGCCAGCGCGACCCCGGCATAGATCAGCGCCTGGACCAGGAAGGTCAGCGCGCGGGAACCGTCGACGACGGCCGTCGCCGAGCGCTGCACCTCCGTCGCCAGCGCGTTGCTCAGCCGCCCGACCGGCTGGTGCACGAAGTAGTCCCAGCGCCCCCGCAGCACCGCGCCGAGCAGCCCGAGACGCAGGTCCGTGGCGAAACGCGCCGAAGCCAGCCCCACCTGGCGGTTGGCGCACAGCAACAGCAGGTTCTTGAGCGTCAGTCCGCCCACGATGATGCCGAGCAGGGTGCCGATGCGCACCGCGAAGTCCAGCCCGTCGAGCCAGTGCAGGAGCGCGGGCGGGAGCGTGCCCGCATCCGCGAGCGCGGTACCGCCGCCCGCGCCGCCTCCGACCGCCACGCCGAGCATCGGCGCCAGGCTGCCCAGGCTCAGCCCCTCGGCGAGACCCGCGCAGAGCAGCGCGAGCAGCATGACGACGCTCTGCCGGGGGTAGCGGCGCAACACCTCCGCCATCAGGCGCATGCGCGGACCTCCCCGCCGACCGCCTGCAGCTGCCCCGGCGCTGCCGCGGGCGGCCAGCGCCGGCGCATGCACAGCCACTGCCCGGGGTGCACCCGGATCCAGCGCTCGAACAGCGCATTGAGTTCCGCGGTGAGGCGCAGCGCGCGCGAGCGGTCCGCCGAGCGCTCTCCGCGCACGAGCGGCGCGTGGAACGTCACCTGGTAGTCGGCCGGTCCGAGCCGCTCGACCTGCACCGGCACCAGCGGACAGCCGCGGCGCAGGGCGAGCCACGCGGGGCCGATCGTGGTCGGCGCGAGGCCACCGAAAAACGGTACTAATTCCCCTGAATCCGTGCGCTGGTCGGGCAGCATGCCCACGGATCGGCCGGCCTCGAGGTCGCTCAGGAGCCGGCGCATGCAGTTGGCCTTGCCGAGGAAACGGCAGCCGAGCGGCGCGCGCCGCGCCTGGATCATCGCGTCGACGTACGGGTTGCCCTGCGGCGCGTAAACGGCGCTCAGCGCGATCCCCAGCCGACCGATCGCCGCGGTCGCGAGCTCCCAGTTCGCGAGGTGCGCGGCGACGTAGATGGCGGGCTCGCGGCGAGAGACGATGTCGCGCGTCTCGGGGGCGATCGCCACGCGCAGGAAGGGCGAGGGATCCGGCGCGCAAAATCGCGGCAGATGCGGGTATTCCGCGAGGATCGCGCCGAAATTCGCCCAGGCTTCGCGCGCCAGGGCCTCGATGCGCGCGGGCCCGGCGGCAGGGAAGAGCCGTGCCAGGTTCGACCTGACGAAGGCCTGCTTGCGCAGGCGCGGACCGAGCCAGGCGAACAGGCGCGCGCCGGTGCGCGCGGCACGCCGCGGCGGCAATGCGCGCGCGCCCAGCCAGAACAGTCCGAGCGCGGCCGCCTCGATGCGGCGCACGGGCTCGCGCCAACGTGAATCGCGGATTCTCGCCTCGCTCGAAAACATCCTTCGTACCCCTGCCAATGGCTTGCGATGGAGGCAAGGTAGCAACTCGGCCGCGCGCCGACAGTCGACCCGGGGGGTTGATTTCCGGGGCGCGAGACCGTGACTAAGCTCGATCCGCCATCACCACCGGACGAGACGCACGATGTTCGATCTGCATGCCGGCACCACGCACCGCGGCAACCACCACCCACGCGTGTGGCTCCTCAACGGCCCCCGGCCCGGCGACAACAACCAGGTGCTCGGGCTCGGCGAAACGCTGGGCTGGCCCTTCGAACTGAAGTCCGTCGGCTTCCACTCCTCGCCGCCGGTGCCGAAGATGATCTCGAGCCAACTCCGCAGCCTGGCGCTCGCCGGTGTCGACCGGCGCCGCAGCAGCGCGCTGCAGGCGCCCTGGCCAGACCTCGTGATCAGCGCGGGCCGCGAACTGGAGCCGGTGGCGCGGTGGATCAAGAAACGATCGGGCAACCGCGCGCGGCTGGTGCACATGGGGCGCCCGTGGTCGCGACTGGATGCCTTCGATCTCATCATCAGCACGCCGCAGTACTTCCTGCCCGAGCGCGAGAACATCCTGCTGAACGAGTTGCCGCTGCACCGCGTCACCGAGCGGCGGCTCGAGGAGGCGCGCGCGCTGTGGGCGCCGCGCTTCGCGCATCTGCCGCGCCCCTATACGGTGGTGCTGCTCGGGGGCAACAGCGGCTCCTTCGTGCTCTCGTGCGCGAAGGCGCGCCGGCTCGGCAAGCTGGTGAACGCGCTGACGCGCGGCAGCGGCGGTTCGCTGCTGGTCACCAGCAGCGCGCGCACGCCCGCGGACGCGTACCACGACTTCCTCGACGGTATCGGCGGCCCGCGGCACGAACATCACTGGGGCGCGCAGGAAAACCCCTACTTCGGCTACCTCGCGCTCGCCGACCGCATCGTGATCACCGGCGAGAGCGTATCGATGCTCGCGGAGGCCAACGTCACCGGCAAGCCGCTGCTGATCTACGACATCGCCGAGCGCCCCGCGCCCGACATGCCGCCGTGGCAGCGGCTCGCGATCCGGCTGAGCTACCGTTCGCTGCGCGACCTGTTCGCGCGCACCATCGGCGCGCCCCACATGCAGCGCGATATCGGCGCGATCCAGCGTCACCTGGTCAGCATCGGGCGCGCGGCGTGGCTCGACGAGGCCAGCTTCGGGAGCGCGGCGTCGCAGCAGCCCTGGCACGCGCCGCGCCTCGATGCGCAGCGCGCCGCCTCGCGCGTGCAGAACCTGCTCGCAGGCGTGCTGCCATGTTGACGGCGCGGGCGCTGATGACGCTGCTGAGGGCCATGATGGGGGTGGCCGCGAACCTGCTCCTCGCCGTGCTGCTGCACTGGCGGGAGACCGAGAGCCTGTACCAGGAGAACAACCTGCTCGAGAACCTGCAGCTCGCGGCGCTCGCCGGCTGCGTGCTGGTCTACGGGTTGCGCGCGCGCCGGGGCGTCGACGGCTATGCCCGGCTGCAGCTCGGCGCCCTCGCGTTGCTCAGCGCCTGCATGTTCTACCGCGAGAGCGATTTCCGCTGGCTGCTGCCGGAAGGCACGCTCGTCTATGCCATCGCGTACGTGGTCCATCGCGGCGCCTTCGTGTTGGCGCTGCTCGGCGTGGCGGGGGCCCTGGCGCGTTGCTGGCTGCTCGACCGGCGTCGCTTCCTGGATTTCCTCGACTCCGGCCCCGGCATGCTGCTGGTGCTGGCCACGGTGCTGCTGGCGGGCGGCGTGCTGCTCGACAAGAGCGTGATCAGCATCGCCGCGCCCAATCGCCTGTTCGAGGAACTCTTCGAACTGAACGCCTACGGGCTGATGCTCATCGCCGGCGGCAGCCGCGCGCTCGGACGGCCGCCCGCGCGGCACGCGCCCGGATCCTCCGGCGTGCCCGCTGCCGGGCCCGCCCGCACCGTGCCGCTCGACCGATGAATGTGCCGCCCTGCGCCTGCGCACTGCCATCGGAAAGCTGCCCGCGCTTCTCGCCCGCGACGCGCGCCGGCGCACTGGCGCGGATCGGGCTCATCAGCAACGCCAACAGCGGCTGCAACCGGCTGCACCTCGCGGGTGTGCACCGCATCCTCTCGCGCCACGCCGGCCTGCGCCACGTCGTGACCGGCAGCGCCGACGAGGTGCGACACGCCGTCGCCGAACTGGCGCGCGAGCACATCGACGTACTGGCGATCAACGGCGGTGACGGCACCGCCGCGAGCGTGCTCGGTCATGTGCTCGCCCAGGCTCCCTTCGCGACGCACCCGCGCGTCGTGCTGCTTCCCGGGGGCACCGTGAACATGGCGGCGACGGCGATCGGCACGGGCGGCGACCTGTTGCGCGCGGCGACGCGGCTCAGCGGGTGGATCTCCGAACGCCCGCGTCCCTGTCGCGAGGTGCGCCAGTCGATCCTGCGCGTGCAGCTGGGCGACCACGGCGCGGCGCACCACGGCATGTTCCTGGGCGCGGGCGCCGTGATCAAGGGAACCGAATACGCGCACCGCAGGGTGCACGCGATGGGGCTGCGCGGCAGCGAAAGCCTCGGCCTCGCGCTGACGCGCACGCTGTGGGGGCTGCAGCGCCGCGATCCGCGTTTCGCGCATGCCGTGCCGGTGACGCTGACGCTGGACGACGCGCCGCCGCTGCCGCAGCAGGACGCCCTGATCCTGCTGGTCAGCAGCCTGCAGCGCCTGTCGCTCGGCATGTGTCCCTTCTGGGGCAGCGAGAACGGTGCGGTGCGCCTGACGCTGATCC